>JAZDGX010000028.1:0-7093 GCA_043806645.1 Candidatus Eiseniibacteriota bacterium
GCACCGCTGGTCATGGAAGAAGATCCTCTCCCAGAGGCTTTTCCCCGGCCATCAGAGCCTGAGTTCCCGCTGGCAAGACTACTACTGGCGCAGGGTTCCCAGCGCGATCTACGGCAGCCGCCAGGCGCAACACGCCTGGCGGTATGCCGTCTGAACCCACCTCGCCCGGGCGCAAGCGATCCCGAAGAAACTATCCCCGACTCCAAGAATCCATCGAAGCGACCAACGAGAAACAGACGATCTCGACCCAGCTTCTATCCACAATCTTCAGACCACAATCCTCAGCGTTGGAGCAGCAGCATGCTCTCAAGATGCGGCGTCTGGGGGAAGAGATCGAACACGCGCAGCCGCCGCGGCCGGTAGCCCGCTTCGTTCACCAGCACTCCCGCGTCCCGGGCCAGGGTGGAAGGGTTGCAGGAGATGTAGAGAATGCGCGGCGCCTGCAAGGCGCGCACCTTCTCCAGCGCGCGGGGATGCAGGCCGCTGCGGGGGGGATCGAGCAACACCAAATCCCACGGTTCGTGCTGCCAGGGCTGCTCGCCGCGCTCCTCGATCACCGCGCAGAGGAACTCGGCGCGGGGAATGCCGTTGGCCTGCGCGTTGGCGCGTGCCTCGTCCACGGCCCCCGGGAAACTCTCGACGCCCAGGAGGGCCCGTGCCCGGCGGGCCAGAGGCAGGCTGAAGGTGCCCGCCCCGCAATAGAGGTCGAGGATGCGCTCGCCGCCTTTGGGCGCGCCCCACTCGAGCGCGGTTGCGACCAGCGCCTCGGCGCCCGCCGTCTGCGTCTGAAAGAACGAAGAGGCGCCGATCCGATAGCGAATGCCGGCCACGGTCTCGTGCCAGCAACGTTCACCGAGCAGCGGCAACTCGTAGTCGCCCTGGGCTACGGTGGCCCGGCGCAGGTTGACGGCGGCGACGGCCCCGGTGATCTCAGGCACGGCCGCCGTCGCGGCCCGGGCGAGGCGCGCGAGGGCGGGATCTTCGAGGCGGGCGACCAGGACGATGAGCAGATCGGGCGTGGTCGCCGAGCGGCGGATGACGAGATGCCGCAGCAGCCCCTGGTCCTTGTGGGAATTGTAGGCTGCGAGCCCCAGCGTGCGGGCCTCCCTGCGCACCGCCTCCACGATGTGGTTCGAGAGGGGCGATTGCAGCCGGCAGTCGGAGACGTCGAAGACGGCGTCGAAGCGGCCGCGGGGATGAAGTCCCAGCGCCGGGCCGGGGCCGGGCAGGTCACCCCGATCGAGCGCGGCCCGCTCGATCCAGGGGCGCCGGGAGAAGGTGAATTCCATCTTGTTCCGGTAGAACCAGGGAGCGGGGGGCGACCAGGGCTGCTCCACTTGCTCGGGCTCCACATGGCCGATCCGGCGGAGCAATTCCCGCGCCTGGGCGTTTTTCCATTGCGTCTGGGCGGCGGGGGAGAGCCCCTGCAGGGCGCAGCCGCCGCAGAGGGCGGCGTGCGGACAGGCGGCGGGAACGCGATCGGGCGAGGCCTCCTCGACCGCGGTCAATTCCCCCTCGTAGATTCCGCGGCGCTTGCGTCTCAGCCGGGCGAGGATACGATCGCTCGGGAAGGCGCCCGGGACCATGACCACCCATCCGGAGACGCGCAGAACGCCCGCGCCGCCGTAGGCCAGGTCGGAGACCACTCCGCTGACGGTGTCGCCGGGCTTCAGGTGTCCCTTTTCCGGTCGGGTGTCCATTCGATTCCTCGCTGCCGTGAGAAACGCCCATGGTAGAGCAGCCGGCCGGGCGGGTCTATAATGCCGGCGACCATCAGCGTGCGGGGCGGCGATCAAGACGGGGACTGCACCCGGGGAAGGAGCCAGGATGTCGATCAGTCGAGCCTTGACACGGTTTCTCGCGCTTGCGGCGATCGGGGTTCTAGCCTTCGGCTGCGGAGGAGAGAAGAAGGGGGACAGCGTCGGCGCCGTCCATGACACGGGCCAGGAACTGGTGGGCGACCCCGACGCCGAGCTTGCCGTCGTGGGGGGCCAGTCGATCCGCTTGTCCGAAGTGGACCTCGTCTCTACCTTCTGGACCCAGTCGAGCAGTGCGGAGGCGCAGCAGGCGGAGAACCGCAAGGCCCTGCAGCTGAGGGCGCTCGAACATCTGATCGATCAACTGGTCCTCGCGCAGGAGGCGCAGCGGCGCTCGATCGAGGCCGACGAAGCGGTGGTGGGCAAGATGCTCGCCGAGTGGGAGCGCCAGTTCCCGAATGAGGAAGACCGGCAGGCCAAGCTCGCCGCCCGGCACGTGACCTATGAGGAAATCCGCGAGAAGTTCCGCCAGGACGTGCTGGTGCAGGCCTTGGTGAACGAGATCATCCGCGACACCCTGCAGGTGGATCCGCGAGAGATCCAGGCCTACTACGACGAGCATCCCACCTACTTCGACACTACCGAAGTGCACGCCCGCCATGTGCTGATCGCCGTCGGCCCGGCCGCACCGCCCGAATCGATCGCGGCCGCCCAGGAACTCGCCGATCGCGTGTGCGCCGAAGCTCGGGCGGGGGCCGATTTCGCGGAGCTCGCCGCGCGCTACTCGGACTGTCCCTCGAAAGGCCAGGGGGGCGATCTGGGCTACTTCCGGCGCGCCCAGATGGTGCCCACCTTCAGCGAGACGGCCTTCGCCCTCGCCCCCGGAGCGATCAGCGATCCGGTCAGGACCGAGTTCGGTTTCCACGTGATCCAGGTCCAGGACCGCCGCGGCGGTGGCATCCAGCCCTTCGCGATGGCCCAGCCGATGATCCACCGTTTTTTGTACGGCCAGAAGCTGCAGGGCGCCGTCGACGTCCTGGCCGCCGACCTGCGCGAGAAGGCGCGGGTGACCATGAAGGTGCCCTCGTAGGATGCGGGACCCGGGAGCCAGCGTGAAGCGCGAACGACGCAAACCGGCGCGGCTTTTCGAGGCGTTCCTGGAGGAGGTGCGCGCCAGCCGGGCCGACATCGACGTGGCGCTGCTCGAGCGCGCCTTCGCCGTGGCGACCAAGGCGCACGAGGGACAGACGCGGCGCAGCGGGGGGCCCTTTCTGGTCCACCCGATCGAAGTCGCGGGCGTGTTGCTGGATCTCCTGCGTCGGCGCACCGACGCAACGATTCTCAGCGCGGCGCTGCTGCACGACACGATCGAGGACTCGGCGCTCATCACGCTGGCCGACCTGGAACGGGATTTCGGTTCCGAAATCGCCCTCTTGGTCGACGGCGTGACCAAGATCGGCGACCTGCCCTTCCGGTCCGCGGAGGGCGCGCAGTCGGAAAACTATCGCAAGATGCTGCTCTCGATGGCGAAGGACATCCGCGTCATCCTGATCAAGCTCGCCGACCGCCTGCACAACATGCGCACCCTCGACGCCCTGGACGAGGAGCGGCGGCGGCGCATTGCGCAGGAGACGCTGGACATCTACGCCCCGATCGCGCACCGCCTCGGCATCGCCCGCTTCAAGTGGGAGCTCGAGGATCTCGCCTTCAAGTACCTCGATCCCGAGCACTACCGCCTGCTGGTCGAGAAGGTTTCGGAGAAGCGGGGCGAGCGCGAGCGGACCGTCGAGGAGATCCTGGTTCCGATCCGGGAGCAGCTGATCGGACGCGGCATCGTGGCGGAAGTGAGCGGCCGGCCGAAGCACCTGCGCAGCATCTGGCTGAAGATGCAGCGGCTGGACGCGCCCTTCGAGGAGATCTACGACTTGCTCGGCCTGCGCGTCCTGACCGAGTCGCGCGACGACTGCTACCGCGCCTTGGGGGTCGTGCACGACATCTTCACGCCCGTGGTCGATCGCTTCAAGGACTACATCGCGACGCCCAAGAGCAACATGTACCAGTCGCTGCACACGACGGTGCTCGTGCCCGAGCGGCAGCGGATGGTCGAGATCCAGATCCGCACGCGCGAGATGCACATCGTCTCGGAGATCGGCATCGCCGCGCACTACGTCTACAAGGAAGGCGGGCTGGCCGGCGATCGCGAGCTGCAGGAGAAGCTGGGCGATCTCGTCGTGCAGAGCGCCAGCGAATGGGGCGAGGAGGCGGGCGATCCGCAGGAGTTCATGGAGCTCCTGAAGACCTCCCTGTATCAGGACGAGGTCTTCGTCTTCACCCCCAAGGGCGGGCTGAAACGCCTGCCCCGCGGGGCGACCCCGATCGACTTCGCCTACGCGATCCACACCGACGTGGGAAACCACTGCGTCGGCGCGAAGGTCAACGGCCGGATCGTGCCCCTGCGCTACGAATTGAAGAGCGGGGAGGTGGTCGAGATCGTCTCGGCGCCCCAGGGACAGCCCAGCGAGGATTGGCTGAAGGTCGCCGTGACGAGCCGGGCCAAGGGCAAGGTCCGCCGCTGGCTGAGCGAGCAGCGCCTGGATGTCTCGGTGCGCCTGGGTCGGGACATCCTGCAGCGCGAGTTGAAGAAGCGCCATCACAAGCTGCCGCCCGACAAGGATCTCGAGGACGTTTCCCAGAGCTTCGGGCTGGCCGATGTCCCGCTGCTCTTCGCCAAGGTGGGCCAGGGGGATCTCTCCACCGCCAGCGTGATCAGCCGCCTTTATCCGGAAGCGAAGCCCGAGGAGCCGCGTGGTCCGACGGCGCTCGAACGCCTTAAGCGTCTCGCCGGCCGCCCGGTGACGGGGCTGCACATCGGCGACATCGACGGGTTGCTGATCCGCATCGCCCAATGCTGCCAGCCGATTCCGGGAGACAAGGTCATCGGGTTGATCACCAAGGGACGCGGCATATCCGTCCACCGCGTCGACTGCCCCAATACATTCGACGAGCGCGTTCCGCCCGAGCGGCGCATCGATGTCGAATGGGATGTCGAACGCGATCAGCATTTCCTGGTGCGCCTGCAGGTGGTGAGCGACGACCGGTCGGACCTGCTCGCCGATGTCGCTTCCGCGATCTCGCGCACGGGCACGAACATGAGTCATGGGGCGATGACCTCCGAGGGCGAGGGCGCGGCCCGCGGGCAATTCGTTCTGCAGGTGCGCAACCTGAACCACCTGGGACGGGTGATCGACGCGATCCGCCGCGTGCGGGGCGTGCGCGTCGTCGAGCGCGTCAGTCAAGGTGCCAGCCTGGGAGACGAAGGCGAAACGGCGTGAGGGAATCCCACGGAGGTGCAGCGATGAATGCAACGCGCGGAAGCGGACTACGCAGGGGGTGGGCAGCGGCGATCGTTCTGGGTGCGCTCGCCTGGCTGGCGCTCATCGCGCCGGCCGGCGCGGTGACCTGGGTCGGCGTGCGCTACGGGTTCAGTGACGCGAGCGGAGATCTGTTCGAGGGCAGCGGCGATCTGGGGAACGGGGACCTGGTGGGCGTGCACCTGGGCCTGGGCCTGTTGCCGTTGATCGAAATCGAGGTGGCGGGCGAGTACGTCAGCGACGAGCTGCGCTTCGAGGAGGGGGTCTTCGAGGGCCTCGAGACTGCGGGCAAAGCCGACTTCGAGGATCTGACGCTCTACCTGACCGGCCGCTTCGATCTGCTTTCCGTACCGCTGCTGCCGCTGAAGGGTTATCTCGGGGGCGGCATGAACGTGCACTACGCAGATGTCGATGTGGAGCCCGCGGAGGGCGTGAGCGAAGATCTCGAAGAGGCGATCGAGGATGCGACGGGCCAGAAGACGCGCGTCGGCTGGCATGCGGTGGGAGGGGTGCGTCTCGGGCTGGGGGGACTGCCGGCGGCCGCCTTCCTCGAAGGGCGCTACAGCGACCCCTTCAAGTCGGATGTGCCCCATTCGAAGTCCCTCTACGCCGGGTTGTCGCTGCGCTTCTGATACCCGGCTTCCGTTTCGCGCGGCGGGCGATAGCAGACGAGGTGCCCACGACATGATCGCCGTGGTTCAGCGTGTCGCCAGGGCGGAAGTGCGAATCGCGGGGCGCGACCCCGCGGGAATCGGGCGCGGCCTGTTGATCCTGCTCGGCGTGGCGCGGGGCGACACCGAGGCCGATGCGGATTGGCTGGCGCGCAAATGTCTTTCCCTGCGCATCTTTTCCGACGCCGCGGGCCGGATGAACCTGGGTCTCGATGAGGCAGGCGCGGGTCTGCTCGTGATCTCGCAATTCACGCTGCTCGGCGATTGCGTCAAGGGACGGCGTCCGAGTTGGAGCGCTGCGGCGGAGCCCCCCGAGGCGGAGCGGCTCTACGAACATTTCGTGGCTGTGGTGCGCGGATCTCCCCATCCCGTGGCGACCGGTGTCTTTCAGGCGCTGATGCAGGTGGAGTCGGTCAACGATGGCCCGGTGACGCTGCTCATCGACAGCCGCGACTGGAAAGGCGGTCCCGGGCCGGGATCGGTGGCCGCCCCGGGCGAGGCGAGAGTGCCCCATGCGGAGCAGGGGGCGGCGCTGCTGATCGGCCGCGACGAGAGGATCACCCTCGCTTCCCGCTCGCCGCGGCGGGCGCAGCTTCTGGCCATGCTCGGAGTGTCCTTCGACGTGATCGCCGGCGCCGATGAGAATGGCCGCCGGAGGTCCGAGGAGTCGCCCGCCGATTACGTGATCCGCTTGGCGCGGGAAAAGGCGCTGGCGGTCGCGCGGCAGGTTCCGTGCGGCATCGTGCTGGGGGCCGACACGATCGTTCATCTCGACGGACAGATTCTGGAGAAGCCCCGGGATGCGCAGGAGGCGGCGGACTTTCTGCGCCGGCTCTCGGGCCGCGAGCATGAGGTCTACACGGGGATCTGCCTCGCCCCCGCCGGCGGCGGCGCCCCGCGCTGCGCCGTCGAGCGCAGTGCGGTGCGTTTCGTGGATCTCGATGAAGCGACGATCCACCGCTACGTGGCCACCGGAGAGCCGCTCGACAAGGCGGGTGCCTATGGCATCCAGGGCTTCGGAGGGATGCTCGTGGCCGAGATCCGGGGCTGTTACTTCAACGTGATGGGCCTGCCGCTGGCCAGGCTGCGCGCGCTGTTCGCCGAACTCGGCGCGCCGACCTCCGGATGAACCGGCGCGGAGAAGCTGGATTCGAGATGCGCAACGAAGAACGTGCCGCGATTCCGACGATCGCCTGGGTCGACGGGGATGAGCGCCCCGCCGTCCGGATCCTCGATCAGACGCGCCTGCCCGAAGAGGAGCGTTTTCTGGAGCTGGCGGACATCGAGCCGCTCT
>JAZDGX010000029.1:0-13908 GCA_043806645.1 Candidatus Eiseniibacteriota bacterium
CTTCCCCGCCCCGCGCATCGCGGGAGAGCCCTTCCAGAGGGAGAACCCCCAGAAGCTGAGCATGCTCGGCTTCTACGTCCCGTCCATGCGCGAGGCCTTCGACCCCGCCGGTGCCTTCACGGGTCCCAAGGGCGGCGGCACGGACGATTTGAAGACAGTTCTCCATGAAGTCCGCGAACGCGTTCGCGCGCACGCCGGCGCCATTCTCCAGGGCGAGATCGGCCCCGCGCCGGTCGCCGGCGGCGGGCGTCTGCCGTGCGAGTACTGCGACTTCCGCGGCGTCTGTCGCTTCGATGAAGGGCTCTTCCGGCCGGCCGGGAGCCGCGCGGAGGGTGCGCGATGACTCCTCCCGGGCTGCGCATCACTCCCGAACAGCAACTGGCCATCGCGGCGCGCGCGCCCTACCTGCTCGTCGCCGCCAGCGCGGGCACGGGCAAGACCAAGACCCTCGTCGACAAGGTGCTCGCGTCGCTGCGCGAAGGCTTCGACCTCAGGGACCTGCTCATCATCACCTTCACTCAGAAAGCCGCCGGACAGCTCCAGGAGCGCCTTTTCGGCGCATTCTCGACCGACGACGCCCTTCGCCCGCTGCGGCTGCTCGTCGCGCAAAGCGATATCTCGACCATCGATTCCTTCTGCACCCGGACCCTGCGCACCCATGCCATCGCGGCCGGAGTGGATCCCGCCTTCCGCGTGCTGCCGGAGCTCGAGACGCAGCTCATGCTGGAAGAGATCGTGGGCGAGCTTTTCCATCACTGGTATCTCGGCCGCGGCGACGGGCCGGGCGCCGTCATGAGCGACTGGACCGCCGCGCCCGCCTCCGGCAGTCGGGCCCATCGCGAGTTCTTGAGACTGGTCGATCTCTGCGGTCATCGACAGGGCCGCGAAACGCTGAAGGAAGAAATCACCCGGCTGCTGCAGTTGGCGCGCGTGCATCCCGATCCGCGGGACTTTCTGAACTCCCTGGAACGGGGGCTCGCGAGCGACCCGCCCCCCTTCGCCGCCGCGCTGGCCCACATCGTGCGGAATCAATGGAACACCGGACTCGCCGCGTACGAAGCGATGCTGGACACCGCCGCGCGGGAATACCCCGATCGCGGCATGGAGCCGCACCGGCGCTTGCGCGACATTCTGGCGGGCGCACCCTGGCCCGCCGGCGACTGGACCGGGCGACTTTGCCCGGCCTTCGTGGAGGTGCGCGGCTATCTCGCCGCGCAGGGCTGCGCACCCTCTCCCGACACGTGGGCCCTCAGGTTTCCTCATCTCCCCCCCAGGACGGGTCCGCACTTGAAGCCGGTGCATGAATTGGCCAAAGCTCTCCTCGGAGCCAAGCGGGATGCATCGAATCCTTTTTCTTGGATCCCCGACGACCCCGCGGAGCTGGCCGCGCAGTATCGCCTCACCGGCCCGACCCTGGAAACCATGCTGGCGCTGCTGCGCGCGACGCTGGAGCGCTACGAATCGCGCAAGCGCGAGGAAGGGGTTCTCGATTTCGCCGATCTGGAGCTCGAGACCCGCCGGCTGCTGGTCGGGACGCCGCAGCGCCCCGCGGGCACCGCGCAAGTCCAGGCCCTGCGCGGCCGTTATCGTCTCGTCTTCGTCGATGAATTCCAGGACGTCAACCGCCTGCAGGCGGACATCGTCGAGCGCCTCTCCCCAGCGGAGGGCCGTTTCCTGGTCGGCGACATCAAACAGTGCATCTATCAATTCCGCCTCTCGGAACCCGGCATCTTCCGCGATCTCTACCAGGATGCACTCCCCCTGCGGCCGCGCGATTCCGAGGACGACGGCCACGACTGGAGGGAGCGCTGCGCGGGCGCCGAACGGATAAGGCTGTTCCTCTCGTGCAACTTTCGCACGCGTTATCCGATTCTCGCCTTCGCCAACAGTCTCTTCGAGGGCCTCCTGCCTCCGGCCATGCTGGGCGGGGACTACGCCGATGAAACCCTGCGCTTCGGTTTCACCAAGGGTCTCGCGCAGGACGAGGCGTCCGCGACCCACGAGACCGTCGCAGATCTCGCGGCCCGCTCCTGCTCTCCTTCGTCTGGTGAGGCGCAACGTCCGGGCTGGGCCCCTGTCGAGATCCACTTCATCGCCCGTGCGGCGCGCGCGGCGGAGCCGGAAATCGGCGCGGCGCTCGCCGCCGAGAGCGTCCTGATCGGGCGGCACATCCAATCGCTCCTCGCATCCGAATTCCCCATCTACGACACCGAACGCCAGGCCTGGCGTCCCGCGGGATACGGGGATGTGGCGATCCTGCTGCGCAGCCCCGGAGCCATGGGTCCGCCTTTCGCACGGCTGCTTCGCGATCAGGGCCTACCGGTGCTCTTCGGCGTGCAGGGGTTTTTCGAATGCGCGGAAGTGCGCGATGCCATGAATCTGCTGCGCGTGCTCGACAACGCCGACGACGACATCGCCCTCGCCGGCCTGCTGCGCGCGCCGATGAGTTCATTCACGGACGCGGATCTGGTGCGCCTGCGTCTCGCCTGCCCCTCGGCCGCCACCCTGGCGGCGGCCCTGCGCGCCATGGCCGCCGCTGCGGCGGGAGCGCCGCCCGCGGAGGGCACACCCACCGGCGCCTTGCACGAGGGGCTTGGAGCAACGTGCCGTCGCTTCATCTCCGCTCTCGATTCCTGGAGGGATCGGATCGCGAGCGAGGATCTGGCGGGGGCGCTGGCGGCGATCTTCGAGGAATCGGGGCTGCGCGCGGCGGCCATCGGCCATGACACCCCAATCGAGAGCATCGGCAATCTCGAGCAGCTACTCGCGATCACCCGCACCTATTGCCGCGATCGCGACCACAGCTTCGCCGGCCTCATGCGCCACCTCGAAACGCTCGAGGCCTCCGGCCGCGGCCCCGAACCGGTCGTGGCCCAGGCGGGCACCGCCGCGGCGGTTCAGATCCTCTCGCTCCACAAGGCGAAGGGACTCGAGTTTCCGATCGTCTATCTCGCCCAGTTGGGCCGCCGATTCAACCGGCAGGATCTCAGCAAGAACGTTCTTACCGGGGAGCATTGGCTGGGCGTGGATGCCCTCGATCCCCGCGAGTATGTGAAGACGCCGACCGTGGCGCGGCGGGTGCTCGCCCGGCAGCGCTGGCGGCAGACGATCGAGGAGGAGCTGCGCGTCCTCTATGTGGGGGTGACCCGCGCGAAGGAGAAACTGGTTCTCGTCGGGACTCTACCCAAGCAATGGGAGACGGCGCTCGAAGACGCGCGTCCTTGGAGCGCGGCGCCCGCGGTGCGCGAAGCCTTGCTCTATCGCGCCGGCATGCCGCTCGAATGGCTGATCGGCCGGCTGCATGCGTTGGGCTGTCTTGCAGACGACGCGGACGAGGGCGGCGCAGCGAACGTCGCCGGGCGGGCGGGCGCCGGGGGATCATCCCCGCACCTCCGCGTCTTCCATCACCTGCCCGAGGAATTGCTGCACCTCCTGGCCGGCCTCCCGGAGTCCGGCGAGGTTGCTCCCGCCGCTGCGGCCGCGGCGCCGTGGGCGGGAAGCGGGCGCGCGCCGACTCCGGCGAACCTGGCGCGGACCGCAACTCCCCCACCCTCCATGCACGAAGCAGAAGCCGAATGCCGCGCCGCGCTGGCACGCCTCGCGCTCCGCTATCCGCACGAGGTCGCCACGCGCTGGCGGGGCAAGTATTGGGCCACCGAGATCAAGCGGATGCTCCATCTCGATATCGCGGCCGAGGAGCGCGAGGGAGGCGCGGAGTCCCTCTGGGACCCCGTGGTCCGCGCCGCGCGCGACCTGCGCGACGCTCCGGCAGGCGACGCCCGCGACCCGGCCCGCCCCGGACATCCAGGCGCACCGGATGGGCGCAGCACCGGCACATGGTGGCATGCGATCCTGGCCGAGCTCGACTTCGCCCGGCCCCCGGGCCCCGCGCTCGAGGCCGAGCTACTTGCGAGCGCCAGCGCCCTCGCCCCGCGCAACGGGATCCCTCCCGAGTGGGTCACGCTCGAGAGACTGGCACCCATCACGACTTTCCTCGCCTCACCGCTCGCCATGGAGATGCGCGCCGCTGCCGCCACCCTCGAGCGGGAGGCCCCCTTCACCCTCAAGCTCCATGCGGGGGAGCTGGCCGGAATCTGGCCCGCGGCCGCCGAGCTCGACGATCGCGAGACGATCCTCGTGCAGGGTCAGATCGATGCGATCTTCCGGCGGCCCGATGGCACGTGCGTGGTCGCCGATTTCAAAAGCGACGCGGTTGCATCCCGGGAAGACATCGCCACCCGCACCGATCTCTACCGGCCGCAGTTGTGGTTCTATCGGCAGGCGGCCGCGCGCTTGTGGCGCGCCGAGCGCGTGGTATGCTGGCTCTACTTTCTGCGGCCCGGCCGGGCGATGCTGGTCGAATGACCTCCGGTCGCAGGCTGCGGCGCGGGCCGCATGCGGTCGGGAATCCGCCATTCTCTGGAGCGCACATGATCCTGGATGTATTGAGCGTGGGACCGTTTCAGGCCAACTGTTATCTGCTCGGCTGCCCCGACACCCACGAGGCGTTGATCGTCGATCCGGGTGACGAACCCGAGCGCCTGAGCCGGCGCATCGAAGAGCTGAATCTGCGCCCCACGATCTACCTGCACACCCATGGCCACATCGATCATGTCGGCGCCAGCGGGCCTCTGAAGACGCGTTTCGGGGGCCGCATCCTCCTGCATGAAGCCGACCGGGTCTTCTATGAGCACGCCCACGAGCATGCCCACGTCTACGGCATCGAGATCCCCCCGACCCTGCCTCTCGACGGCACGGTCGGCGACGGCGAGGAGCTCGCGTGGGGTGCGGTGCGCGGCACGTTGTTGCACACTCCGGGACACAGTCCGGGCGGGATGTGCCTGCGCGTGGCCGGGCACTGGATGGGCGCGGAACCGGGGCGGCGCGCGGCGCACGGCCGCAGCGCCCACGACCAGGTTCCCGCCGCACCGCCCGATTGGCTCTTCACCGGCGACACCCTCTTCAGCGGCAGCGTCGGACGCACCGATCTGCCGGGCGGTTCCTGGCCCGCCTTGTTGCGTTCCGTCCGCGAGAAGCTGCTCTCCCTCCCGGACGAATGCGTCGTGGCCCCGGGACACGGACCGCGCTCCACGATCGGCGAGGAGCGCCGCCTGAATCCGTTCCTGCAGGAGCGGGGTTTGGCAGATATATAAGACCGCGGGGCATCCGCGTCGGACGCCGCGGCACGCGGCCGGGAGGGGGACCATGCGCAACGAACGCCTGCATGCACGCCTGCACGAGTTCACCGATGCCCTGACCGGCACCTACGGGCAGGGCCAGCCGCAGGGGCACAATCTCGAACCGCGCCATGTCCTGCCCTCGCGCCGCGTGGTGATCGAGGCGCTCCAACGGCTCTTCGAAGCCTTCTTCCCCGGCTTCGTCGGCAAGCAGTACCTTACCTGGGCCAATATCCGGTTTCAGATCGGCGCCCTGCTCGATGAAGTCGCCGAGGAGCTGACCGAGCAGGTCTTCGCCGCCGTGCGTCATGAGAATGCCGAGATCTCCGAGGATCGCGAGCGCTGCCGCGCCTTCGCCGAGGATGCGGTTATCCGCCTCTACGACCGCCTGCCCGAGATCCGCCGCATGTTGATGCTCGACATCCAGGCAGCCTACGACGGCGATCCGGCGGCCAAGAGCGCGCACGAGATCATCTTCAGCTACCCCGGGCTGATCGCGATCGGCACGTTCCGCGTGGCCCACGAACTCGAAGTCTTCGGAGTCCCGCTGCTGCCGCGGATCATGACCGAATGGGCTCATGCGCAGACGGGCATCGACATCCACCCGGGGGCCACGATCGGCGAGCGCTTCTTCATCGACCATGGCACCGGCGTGGTCATCGGCGAGACGACGATCATCGGCACGAATGTGAAGCTCTATCAGGGCGTGACTCTGGGAGCGCTCAGCTTTCCCAAGGACGAGCGGGGCAAGTTGATCCGGGGCCTGCGGCGCCATCCCCACATCGAGGACGATGTGGTCGTCTATGGCGGGGCCACCATTCTGGGCAACGTGGTCATCGGCCGCGGGTCGGTCATCGGCGGCAATGTCTGGCTGACGCAGTCGGTACCCCCCTCCACCCGTGTGATCAATCCACCCAGCCTGCCCGACATACGCACCGACCCCGGCGCCGGCGCCTGAAGTCCGGCCCCGGGCGTCGCGGAGGCGCCGTCTCTCGGCGGGGCTCTACGGCAACGCGCCCGCCGCGCCTGCGGAAGGCGCGCGGGGCCCCGAGCCCCGCGGCGCAACGGAGTAGATCTCCGGTGGAAAGAGCAGCGGCACGAGACCCTCGACGAACTGCCGTTGTTTCAGCCGGTGATGACTCGCGTAGTGGCGGGTGTGGATCGTGCGCAGGTAGGTCTCGAGCGTGTAGATCTGCAGCTCGACGGTAAAGACGTAGGGTTCCGCCGCGCCCCATTCGGGCCGATACAGCACATCCGCATCGGCCTTGAACACC
Organism: Candidatus Eiseniibacteriota bacterium; assembly: GCA_043806645.1. Classification (GTDB taxonomy): domain Bacteria; phylum Eisenbacteria; class RBG-16-71-46; order CAIMUX01; family WJJG01; genus JAZDGX01. The sequence continues at coordinate 6,452 of JAZDGX010000029.1, forward strand.
CGGTAACCCGCCCCCGAGTAGTGGTTCAGCAACTCGCGGTCTTCCTCACGCGTCAACGTGTCGACCATGTCGCGGATCTTCATCGGACCGCCGAGAATGTCGAAGAGCGCCTCCTTCAGGGTTTCCACCTGGCGCAGATCCTCGACGATGAACATGGCGCCGACGATGTCGGGGATCTCGCAGGGCCGGGTCGTCCCCTTGCGCAGCATCTTGCTCAAGATGGAGGCATCGCGCCGCAGGGTCATCTCGCTCCAGCGCTCGCGCGTCTGCAGCTCGTAGACCTGCTGCCCGCGCACATAGCGATAGGGCAGCACCTCGCGCTTCGACCGGCAGCTGTAGAAATAGACGTTCAAGCGCTGCGGCCAACCGTCCTGGATGAAATTGAGTTCGCGCAGATGAAAACGCCACACCTCCTCGCCGCGGCGCGGGGGACCGTCATGGTACTCGATCTGGAAGCCGTCGGCGGCGATGTTGAAGGCGATGTCGACCTGGCGGGTGCCCACGGCATGGTGGAAGAGCTCGCGCTCGAGGAGCGCCGCGAAGAAATCGCGATGCAGGTGACCGCGCTGAACTTCCCAGGTGCGGGCCACGTTGAAGAGTTGGAGCGCCAGGTACATCAGGCGCCGCGCCTCGAAGGCGCCGCGGAGGTCGGAATGCTCGAAGACCCGCGCCACCAGGGCGCGCACGTCCCGCTCGGTGGCGATCGTCGGGTCGGGCCGCAGGCGGCCGCGGCGGCGACGCGGGAAGAGGGTCACCAGCGCATCGAGGTATCGCTGCGCCTCGTTCAGGTAGTGGGCCGCCGTCATCTGATTCGCCTCGAAGCCACGGGGCGCGTCGGCGGGATTGAGCATGCGGTTCAGGAAATCCTGGTAGGCTTGTGGATTGTCGCGGATTCGCAGATAGAGACGGCTGAGGGAACGATAGATCTCGGGATACGCCTCCACCAGATCGGGGGCGAGCACGGGATGGGCCCGACGCACGTCGGGACAGGGCCGCGGAGACTGCGCGGGGTCCCTCGTCCCGGAGGGTCGGGACGCCCCCCCCGCCTGCTCCCCTTCGGCGGAGATCCCGCCGGGCCCGAAGGAGCCGTCCTGAGAGGATCCGGGTGAAACGACCACCCCGGGAGGCTACCATGCGGACATCCCGGCCGCCATGGCGACCTCCCACCGGTGACCTTCCGGTGAGTGCGGTCTCAAGGGGCCGTTGCGCAGGAGCATTCTCGAGATGACGGCGCACGAAGTGCGGGCGAGGGTGACGCTCGCGTTTCTTCATCGCATCTGGCGGGCTTCCCACTCCTGGAAAGCGCGGGAACAGCCGGGACGAGGCGGACATCCCTGGCGCCCCTTTGCGGTGCGGCTGCTCGACATACGCGACGGAGAGGGCTTCGCGCAGGCGCATCTTCCCGCCGCCGTGTCCGTGCCGGCCGAGGAACTCGACGCTCGGGTGTACGAACTGCCGCCCAAGGTGCGCCCGTTTTATGTCCTGGCGGACGAACCCGGGCAGGCAGAGGCCTTCACCGCACGGCTGCGCGAGCGCGGCTGGCTTGCCTGCCGGGCGGTTGCGGATCCCGTCGCCGCGTGGCCGGGCCCCTGGGAGCACGGTCCGGCACGGCATGTCCTCTGGGAACCCTCCCGGCTGGTCCGCCATTTCCTGGCGCTCGTTCCGCCGGGGCCGGTGCTCGACGCGGGCTGCGGTGCGGGACGGGATGCCGTGTACATGGCGTCGCGAGGTCGTACCGTCGTCGCGGTCGATCGCCTTCCCGACGCGCTCGCCATGGCGCGCGCGCTTGCCGCACGCTGTACCGTGGCCCTCGATCTCCGCCTCGCGGACCTCGAACGCCAGCGCCCGCCCGATGCGCCGGTAAGGGGTGAAAACGAGCCCCGCACTGGAACGCCATGCGCGCCCGAGGAGCGGGGCTACGCGGCGATCGTCGGCATTCGTTACCTGCCGAGGGCGCTCGCGGGCTGGATCCCGTCGGGGCTGCGGCCGGGGGGACTTTTCATCCTGGAGGCCCACCTCGCCCCGGCCGCCGGCGACTCCCCGCGCCGCAACCGGCTGCGGCCCCGGGAAGCTTTGGCGCTGTTCGTCCGGGATGGCCTCGAAATCCTGTACTACCGCGAGGGAAGCGCGCGGAGCGCCGGACCCGTGGCCCGGCTCGTTTTGCGCCGCCCCCCGGAACCTCGCCCACAGCCAGGAGAACCGCATGGCACTCATTGAACTGCAGACCGACATCGCCGCCCATGTCCGGCTGGCGGTGTTTCAGGCCGAGGGAGTGACCGCTGCCGGAGAGAGTCCCGCCTTGGAGCAGGATCTCCTCGCGATCAGCGAGAAGCTGCGGGCCGCCTACCCCGATCCCGGTGCGGCGGTCACGCTCTTCGGGCCCGCCCGCACGCTGTACCGCACCCTCAAACTGGATCCGACCAAGATCCGTCCATCGTCGGAGGCGCTCATCCGCCGGATCATCACGGGCCGCGGCCTCTATCGGATCAACCGGATCGTCGATGCGTGCAATCTCTGCTCGATCGATTTCGCTCTGCCCATCGGGCTCTACGACACCGCGCAGGTGCGCTGGCCGGCCCTCCTGCGCATCGGACGCGCGGGCGAGGGCTATCGCGGCCTCGGCAAGGACCACGTCAACGTCGCGGAGCGCTATGCGCTGGTCGACCAGGAAGGCCCGTTCGGGAATCCCTCCTCCGACTCGCAGCGCACCTGCATCCGCGCGGAAACGACCGCCTGCACCTTCGTCATCTTCGCCCCCGCCGGCTATGCGCGCGCTTTGCTCGCCCGCCATCTCGACCTGAGCGCCGAACGGATGACGCGCTACAACGGTGGGGCCACGACGCAGAAGATGATCCTGCCCTGACCGCCCGCGGGACGACGGAGATTCTCAGTCCGCCCAAACGAGGGGATCGATCTCGGAGAAGATATTGTTCTTCTGCTCGATTTCGCCGAGCCACCATTCGTCGATCGTTCCGGAACGGATGTCCTCGTAGAGCTTGGTGAAGTTGACGATGTGCTCGCGCGTGCGGGCGACGGCGTAGGGGACCATCGTCCCGGTCTTCATGATAAAGGCCCAGTCGCTGCTCTGGGCGAGCAGGAATTCGCGGGCCGCCTGGCGCAGGGCACGCCAGCGCACGCCGTCGGAGCCGAAGTCGCCGCGCTTGGCCGCGTTGGCCAGTTCGATCAGGCGATCCCCGGCCGCATGCAGATGGCGGTAGATCCAATCGTTCGAGCCGTCCAGCCAGACCTCGGCGTAGCCCTTGTAGCCCCAGCTCGACGTCGCCGGGGAGGCCAGCTGATTGACCGGAAAGCGTTCCAGATACTCCGACAGGGTGAGTGTCGCCAGGGACTGCTGGTCGAAGGCGGTCTTGCGCAGCAGGAAGTTCAGGAACTGCGGTCCCTCGTACCACCAGTGTCCGAAGAGCTCGGCGTCGTAGGGAGCGACGATGACGGGCGGCCGCCCCAACAGGCCGTGCAGGTATTCGACCTGCTTCTCGCGGTTGAACATGAAGTTGCCCGCATGCCCGGCGGCCTTCTCGGTCGCCCGCTCGAAGCTGTAGGGTTCCTTCTGATTGGTCGGCCCGGTGATGCGATAGTACTTGATCCCCAGATTGCTGCGCTGCCCATCGCCGTGCAGATAGGGCCGCACGTATTCGTACTCGAGGTCCCAGCCGATGTCGCGGTAGAACTCGCGATACTCGAAGTCGCCCGGATAGCCTTCGTTGGCGCTCCAGACCTGCTTGGAGGATTCGAGGTCGCGGCCGAAGGCGGCCACCCCGCTGCGGGTGACGACCGGCGCATAGACGCCGAAGCGCGGGCGCGGCGTGGCGAACATGATGCCGTGAGTGTCGAGGATGAAGAAGCGCAGCCCCGCCTCCTTCAGCACCTCCTCGAGCGGCGGCTCGTATCCGCATTCGGGCAGCCAAATGCCCCGCGGCGGGCGACCGAAATGATGCTCGTAGTCGCGCACCGCCGTCTGAATCTGCCCGCGCCAGATGTTGCGGTTGTTCACCATCAGGGGCAGGAAGCCGTGCGTGGCCCCGCAGGTGATGATCTCGAGCACGCCCAGGTCTTGGAACTTGCGGAAGGCCTTGAGCAGGTTGCGGTCATAGGCGTCGGCGAACAGCCGCCGCGTCGCGCTGAAGTTGTGCTGATAGCGCAGCGCCTGGGGGTGGAACTCGGGCATCCAGCGGGTGCGCTCGACTTCCCGGGCGGCCAGCTCGATCAGCTTGTCGATGTGGCGCAGATAGCGCTCTTGCAGCAGCGGATCGGCGAGCATGCCTGCCAGGGGCGGGGTGATCGACATCGTGAGCCGAAACGGCACGCCGTCGGCGACCAGCCCTTCCATCATCTCGACCAGCGGGACGTAGGTTTCGGTGATGGCCTCGTACAGCCAGTCTTCTTCGAGGAACGCCGGATGCTCCGGGTGGCGCACATAGGGCAGATGCGCGTGGAGCACGAGCGCCAGATACCCTTGGGGTTCGCTCATCGGCTACGATTCCATCCGCGTCGCGATCGTCTCGGTGGCATTGGTCTCTCGTCTCACGGTCGGCGTGATCGTCTTGCGGAAGACGCCGTCGGCAGAAACAGCGGTCGCATCGATCACCTGCGTGCCGTCGGGCAGCAGGAACCGCAGGCTGAAGGTACCGTCGGGCCTGAGCTTCACGGCGCGGCCCTGCACGGTCACCGCGGCATCGGGCTCGGTGGCCCCGTAGATGATCAACTCGGCGTCCAGCACGAACCAGAAACCCGACGAAGCCAGCGGGGGGCGCACGAGCGCACCGCTCGCCATGCTGCCCATCATCCCCGAGGACCAGTCGGCGCCCAGGCGCTCGCGCAAGAGCATGCCGAGCTCGGCCGAGCTGCGCCCATTGCTCATCCCCTCGCCCATCATCTCGTAGAGCCGCTTGTAGCTCTCCGGCGCGCGCGTCCATTCCTCGTCGGTCAGGTTCGAGACCGAATCTCGCGGCGACCGCACTGCATTGGAACGCACCAGGGCATGGAATTCGCCGGAGCGAGTCAGGACGCCGACGGCGATGCGGTAGACCCGGTCGGAGCGCCCCACGTTGAGATACCATCTCTCCGCATAGGGCGGCAGCTCGATGTCATAGCGATCCTCGCCGTTGCCTTCTTCGGCGCGCGGCGGGTCGATGTCGGGGGGAAAGGTGAAGACGCGCAACACCCATTGATGATCGTCCCAGTCCTTGCCCAACCGGGCGCGCAATGCATGCACGTCGTCGGCGACGATCTCCCAATAGGCGTAGAGCCAGTGTGGATCTCGCGCCATGAGGACCGCGCGGGCGCGGCCATAGTGCTCGGGTATCTCCAGGGCCGCCCCCAGCCCACGGCGCGGATGGCCGTCCCCGGCGGGGGGAGCCGCGGCTTCGCCGGCCTTCGTGCGGGTGGCGGAGGGTGCGGGTTCGGGAGTGCGCGCCCGGACGGATGGGGGCGCCGAAGCCGGGCCGTGCAATCGCTCCGACTCCGGCCCGAAGGGGCCGCCGCGCTCGATGCGCTCGCGGGTCGCGGGGGCCGCCTTGGGCCGCGCCCCCTTCGATCGCGAGGCCGTCGCGCAGGCCGGGACCTTCGCCTGCCCCGGGGCCGTCGCCCGGGCCGGAGGCGCGGCTTTCACCGGAGGCATGGCTTTGGCTGGAGGCATGGCCTTCACCGGAGGCATGGCCTTGGCCGTAGGCACAGCCTTCGGCGGAGGCGTCTCCTTGGCCCGCGGCTTCATCGCCTCCTTGCCCGCACGGACGGGCGTCTTGGCGGTCGGGGCCTTCGCCTTGGCGCCGGCGGAATCCGCCCGCGCCCGAAACGCCCGCGCCGACTCCTGGCCGCCCGGTACTTTCGCCTGCGGCCGAGCGCTCCCCGGCCGCGAAAAGGCGGGCCGGCGCCGGGCTTCATCATCCTTGAGCAACGCCAGGATCAGGCCGTCTTTCGAGAGCTGGCTCCGCCCTGGAATGTCGCGCTTGCGCGCCAGCTCGATGAGCTCTTGCTTCGTTTTCGCTTCCAGGTCTATGCGTCTCATCGCCATCACTTCCTTCCGGGCAAGACCGAGTCGTGAAGGTCGCGCGCCCCAAGCAGAACAACCGCTACGAGCGCCTCCCCGCAGCGGCCTCCTCCCCTTCGCCCATCTCCAGAATCCAGTGGATGTTCAGATGAAGAGCTTCGGCAAGGTCCTCGAAGGCCTGCCAGTTCTGGTCCCCGCCATCCGTGGACTGGTGCACATGCTTGAGGTTCACGAGGAAGTCGCGGTGCTTCCTCAGAACCAGAAAGGCTACGTCCTCGAGCGGCCGGCGGTCCAGGGGAAAATGAAGGGCGTAGCTCTTCTCGATAACCTCGGAGAAGCGCCTCGCCACGCCCGGATCGGGCTCCCGCAACAGATCGTCCAGCAAGCGGCACAAAACGATCCCGAAGGCCTGCTCCAGCGGCTCGAGCGCGATCTCGATCTCGCTTTCCCGTGCAAATGCAAGCAGGTCCGAGATCTCATTCAGCAAAACCCCTGTCTCCTCGTTCGCGTTTCGCCTGGCCTGCGGCTGCAGGGCGCGCAGGAAGGCCGCTTCCAACCGCTCGGCCAGTGCCTCGAGGCGTCGCCCCAGCACATGGCCCGCGACGGCGCGGAGCACGGGAGGCACGGGGACCCCCGCGCCCTGAAAGGTCAACATCAGATCGCGGCTCTCCCCGAAGAGCTCCGCCAGGGCGTGGTCCTGGCTTTCGAGAATCGAGTCGTAGGCGGTGCGAATGATGCGCTCGCGCTTCTCGGTCAAGAGGTCGGTCAGGCCCAACCGGATGGTGTCGGCCAATGCCAGGACCTCTTCCTCCGCCGCGGGCGCCCCCGCGGTCGCGCCTCCCTCGCCCTCCGGCGCCGCGGGCAGGACATAGCACCGAATGTCCGCGAGATTCCGGTGGAACACATGCACGGCGAAGGCCTCGCGCTCTTCCGTGGACTGATCCCGCAGTTCGATCCGCCCATGATGGGAGATCACCAGGTCGCGCCCGTCCCGCCGCCACTCCCTCCGCTCCAGATGCTGCACGGACGCCTCGTAGCGGAATTCGCCCGCGGCCGGTTCGCGGCCCTGCACCGCGGCGGCCAGCGCCAAGTCCCCCGCCACCATGCGCGGCGTGATGCGCTGAGGGAGAACGTAGCGCTGGTAGACATCGGCGCCGCTGCCCATTCCGGGAACGTTGCTCCAGGCCTCCCCGAGGTACTCGAGCATCATCTCCTCGAGCGGCAGCGAGAGCCACGGGCGCGCCAGCTCGATGGACCGGCCGGCGTAGGCCATGTTCTGCACCGTCTCGATCCCCGACACATCCGCGAAGAACCATCCACAGCTCGTATACATGAACATGGCATAGCGCTGCGATTCCAGCAGCGACCAGAGGGTGCGCCGCTGCTCCCCGCTCAAGGGATGGCGGGCGTGTTGATCGAGATAGGCGCCGCGCGCCGCGGGACTCGGATC
>JAZDGX010000030.1:0-7459 GCA_043806645.1 Candidatus Eiseniibacteriota bacterium
CGCGCCAGCTCCGCAGCCAGGTGCAGCGACGGCTCCGCCTCGCCGTGGACCACGAAGATCCTGCGGGGCCGGGGCCGCAAGCCCCGTACCCAGGCGAGCAACTCGCCGCGGTCCGCGTGCGCGCTGAAGGCGTCGATCGAATCCACCTGCGCGCGGCGCGTGAAGGTCTCGCCGAAGATCCGAACCTCGTCCCGCCGCTCGGCCAGCCTGCGGCCAAGGGTGTTCTCCGCCTGAAAGCCGACGATCAAGACCAGATTGCGCGGATCCCCGATGCTGTTGCGCAAATGATGCAGCACGCGCCCCGCTTCGCACATGCCCGAGGCCGAGATGACGATCAGCGGACCCTCGCGGTTGTTGAGCGCCTTCGATTCCTCCACGTCGCGCACGTAATGCATGTGCCGGAAACCGAAGGGATCGTTGCCGCCCGTCTCGAGCAGGGCGCGCGTCTCTGCGTCAAAGCACTCGCCGTGTTCGCGAAAGACCAGGGATACATCGACCGCCAGGGGGCTGTCGATGTAGACGGGCACTTCCGGCAGCCGGCCGCTTTCGAAGAGCTCATCGAGCACGTAGACGATCTCCTGCGTCCTGCCGACCGCGAAGGCGGGGATGATCACCTTGCCCCGGCGCGCGAAGACGGGTGCGAGAACCGCGGCCAAGCGTTCGGCGACGCGGCCGGCGTCCCCGTGGGTGCGGTCGCCGTAGGTGCTCTCGATGATCAGGACGTCCACCCCTTCGACCGCCTCGGGATCACGGATGATCGGCAGGCCCGCGCGCCCGAGATCTCCGGTGAAGCAGATGCGCAGCCTCCGCCCCCCTTCCTCGGCATCGAGCACCGTCAGCGCCGAACCGAGAATGTGGCCCGCATCGCGGAAATGGGTCCGCAGCCCCGGGAGCACCTCGAACGGCGTGCCGTAGGCGTGCGGCGAAAACCGCGGCAGAGTCCGGGCGACATCCGCCTGGGTGTAGATCGGCTGCTTGGGCGGCTTGTGGCGCCGCGAGCGGCTCTTGTTCAGGAACTCGACATCGCGTTCGTGAATGTGGGCGCTGTCGCGCAACATGGGATCGCAGAGCGCGCAGGTCGCGCGGGTGGCGTGGATCGGGCCGCGGAAGCCGCTCTTCACCAGATTCGGCAGATTCCCGCTGTGATCGATGTGCGCGTGCGAGAGCACCACGGCGTCGAGATCGGGCGCGGAGAAGGGCAGATAGCGGTTGCGCGTCTCCGCCTCCTCGCGCCGGCCCTGGAACAGACCGCAGTCGAGGAGCGCGCGGCGTCCGCCGACCTCCAAGACATGGCGCGAGCCGGTGACCGACTGGACCGCCCCCCAAAACGTGATACGCATTCTCCCCCCTTCGACGCCTCCGGACTTGACCGTCGGGACGGCTTCGGGGTAGCGTGCGGTTTCTCGGCGCATGAATCGTGCCGCCACCCGGCGGGCCAGCGGCCTGGAAAGGTAAGCGCACTACCTTGGCCATCCGAATCGACTGCATTGTGGGCGCCCGGCCCAACTTCGTCAAGATCGCCCCGATCATGCGCGCCCTCGCGCAGCGCGGCGCCTTCTCGGTGCGCCTGATCCACACCGGCCAGCACTACGATGCCGAGATGAGCCGCCACTTCTTCGAAGATCTGGAGATCCCCGCGCCCGATCGCTTCCTGGGCGTGGGGGGAGGATCGCACGCGCGGCAGACCGCGCGGATCATGGAATCCTTCGAGCCGGTGCTGCTCGAGGAGCCGCCCCGGTTGGTGCTGGTCGTCGGCGACGTCAACTCCACCCTCGCCTGCTCGCTCGTCGCCGCCAAGCTGCGCATCCCGGTCGCGCACGTCGAAGCGGGGCTGCGCAGCTTCGATCGCGAAATGCCCGAAGAACTGAACCGTCTCCTGACCGATCAGCTCGCCGATCTGCTCTTCACCACCTGCCGCGACGCCGACGACAACCTGCTGCGCGAGGGCATCGCGCCCGCGAAGATCCACTTCGTGGGCAATGTGATGATCGATACGCTGCGCGCCTCCCTGCCCCTCGCCGCGGGGCGGGCGCCGCTGGCCGCGCTCGGGCTCGAACCCGCGCGCTACGCGGTCGCCACGATCCACCGCCCCTCCAACGTCGACGACGCCGCGGCGCTGACGCGCACAATCGAGATCCTGGAGGGGGTCACGCGGATGATCCCGCTCGTGCTGCCCCTTCATCCGCGCACCGAGCAGCGCGCCACCGAGCTCGCGCTGGCGACGCGGCTGCATGCCGTGCCGCGCCTGGTTCTGACCGCGCCCTTGCGCTATCTGGAGTTCCTCGATCTCCTGCGCCAGGCACGCCTCGCGCTCACCGACTCGGGCGGCATTCAGGAGGAGACCACCGTGCTCGGCATCCCCTGCATCACGCTGCGCGAGAATACCGAGCGGCCGATCACGATCCGCGCCGGAACCAACCGGCTCGCGGGCATCGCTCCCCCGGCCGTGCTCGCCGCCACGGCCCGCGCGCTGGCCGAGCCGCTCCCCGCGACCCCGCCTGCGATCGAAGGCTGGGATGGCCACGCGGCCGACCGGATCGCCGAGGTGCTCGCCGCTACATTGCGCCCCTGACGGAGAGTCCCGATGCGCATCGGCATGGTGCTCGACCACCCCTTCCCCCCCGACCCCCGGGTGGCCAACGAGGCGCGCAGCCTGGTCGCCGCCGGCCACGAGGTGCACCTGCTCTGCTTGCGGTTGAACGACGAAGCCGCCGAGGAAACGCGCGACGGCGTTCACCTGATCCGCGAAGCGATCGCGCGGAGCTTCTGGAAGAAAGCGAGCGCGCTCATCCTCTCCGTCCCCGCCTACAATCTCTGGTTCCGCCCCCGGCTCAAACGCTTCATCGCCGCCCACCGGCTCCAGGCGCTGCACATCCACGATCTGCCGCTGGTCGGAGAGGGACTGCGGGCGGCGCGGGCGGCCGGCATCCCGCTGGTCGCCGACCTGCACGAAAACTACCCGGCCGCGGTGCGCGTCTACGAGTGGGCGCGGCGCTTCCCCGGGAGGCTCTTGGTCAGCCCGTCGGCCTGGGAGGCCTACGAGCGCCGCGTGGTGCCCGAGGCGGATCGCGTGATCGTCGTCATCGACGAGGCCCGCGACCGTCTGCAGGCCCTCGGAGTTGCGGCCGGGAAGATCGCGGTCGTCGAGAACACGGTGAACGTCGACGAATTCCTCGGCTTTCCGCGTGATGCCGCACTGATTGCGCGGCTCTCCTCCCGCTTCACGGTCAGCTACTCAGGCGTCTTCGACCGTCATCGGGGGCTCGACACCGCCATCGAGGGGCTGGCGGAGGCGCGCGGCGCGCTGGCCGGCGCCGCCCTGGTCCTGGTGGGCGCGGGCAAGATCGCTCCGCAGCTCGAGGGGCTCGCCACGCGTCTCGGCGTCCGCGAACAGGTCTTCTTCGAGGGCTGGCAGCCCTTCAGCCTCTTCCCGAGCTACATGCAGGGAAGCGCGGCCTGCCTCATCCCCCATCGGCGCAACCCGCACACCGATTCGACGATTCCCCACAAGCTCTTCCACGCGATGCTGCTCGGCCGGCCGGTCGTGGCGAGCGACTGCGCGCCGCTGGCGCGCATCCTGAAGGAAACGGGCGCGGGCCTCGTCTTCCCTTCGGGGGATGCGTGCGCCTTGGCCCGCGCGATCCTCGCCTTGCGCGACCCGGACCTGGCCAAGAGCCTCGCGGCCGCGGGCCGCCGCGCGGTCCTCGATCGGTACCGCTGGGACCTGACCGCACGCGCGCTGCTCGACCTCTACGCCCGCCTGTGATCGCGCGAACACGCCGCCGCGAGGACACCCCCGCGCGCGACCGCCGCGTCTATGCCCGCGCCTGCGGCGCGTCGGCGTCCACGGGGCGCGCGGCCGGGAGCGCATCGCGTCTCGAACGGGCGCGCCACCAACTCCACACCCCGCTCGCCAACAATCCGACCACGATCACGCCCGAGATCCGGCTGGCCGCGATCCCCCGCGTAAGCGCGGGGTGCACCGCCACCATGCGCACCTCGTGATCGCCGGGCGGCACCCACATGGCGCGCAGGACGTGATTGACGCGCCGAATCGCCTCGGGGCGCCCATCGATCGTCGCGCGCCAGCCGGGCGGATAGTGAATCTCGCTGAAGACGAGCAGTCCGGGGCGGGGGCCCTGCACACGCACGGGCAGGAGGATTTCGTGCGGGCCGTACTCGAAGGGCAGCGGCCGGCCCGCTTCATCGAGCAACCGGACCTCGCCGTGGCCCAGAGAATCGGGACGGAGGCCTGCCTCCGCCTCGATCATCAGGGCGGTGCGGCGGGGATTGAACGCCGGATCGCTTAAGCCCGCCAGCAGCGCTTCCGCATCGGCGGACGTGCGCACTTCATCGACGAACCAGGCGCGCGGGCACATGCCGGGATTGCGATGCACGAACTGATCGCCCCCCGGCCCGGCCACGGTGGTCACCAGCGGAAACCCTCTCTCCGCCAGGGACACATCCAGCACCAGGTACTGGACATTCAGCATCGACAACACCGGGAAGGAGACGATGGCCCCCGCATCGATCAGATCCTGATAGATGCGCAGCTTGGCCGGATGATAGCCGCCGATGCTCTCGAGTCCGAAGGCGGCATAGCGATTGGACTGGAACTCCTGCATCTGCCGCGAGAGCGGCGCGATCCGGAAGGGAGGCTCGGTCTCTCGCAGAAAACGGATCAAGGGATCCTCTTTGAGGATCGCCTGGGTCTGGGCGCGCGCCACGGGATGGTAGAAGCGCAGGTCGGTGATCCACAGATCGGCGGCGACCGCCGCGCAAAGCAGGACGCCGGCCGCCCATCCGGGTAGCATCCGGCGGCGCAGGCCCTCGATCAGCGCCCCGATCAGGCCGGCGAACAGCAGACCGAGGGCCACGGAATCCCTCAGCAGCGCCGCGCGAGACGAGACGAGCTCCGTGTAGTGCGCGGGCACTCCGCGAGCCGTTTCCCCTCCCTTGACGAAGGCGCCACCGGAGAGCAGGGCATCGGTCAACCCCTCACCCACCACGAGCCACAAGACGAGCAGGGGCAGCGCCAGAAGCAGCCAGCGCCACCCCGACGCGCGTGAGGGCAGGCGCAGCGCGGTCCCGCGCGACGCCGCCCCTTGCTCGCGATGTGCCCCGCGAGCCGCGACGCGGCCGCCGCCGCGGGTCCGCTCGGCACCCGTCGCCCCGGCCCGCTCGAGGATCGCCGCCACTCCCTCCGCGGCGAGCATGCCCATCAACAAGGGCAGGAACGCGTACATCATCGAAGGGACGCGGAAGCGGTCGAAGAAGGGCAGCAGTTCATACAGCGGCCGGTAGATCACCGGGATGTACCGGCCGAATCCGGCAAGGAGCACGAACAGCGAAAGCGAGAGCAGGATCCACCTGCGGCGACCGCGTCCCATCATCACACCCGCGAGAGCGAGCACGAGCACCGTGATTCCGAAGTAATGCGTCGATTGCGTGAAGGGCAGCCGGCCCCAGTATGGCTCTCCGGCCAGTCCGAACCAGGCGGGGAAGAAAAAGGTGATCAGCTCCTCGGGGGGAAACGACCACGCGGTCGCGTAGTCCCACCCCGCGCCGCCTCCGCCATCCCCTGCCGCCAGAGCCCCCGCGCCGCCGCGGATCGAATACGGCGCGTATTCGATGACCGAGGCATAGGGCTCCATGACCAGACCGATGCCGAGCGCCACGGCGGCCAGACCCAAGGCGAGCCCCGCGGCGAGACCCCGCCCGCGCCATTGCGCCGGCCGATCGAACACCAAGATGAGCAGGAGGTAGAGCCCGCCGAGCAACAGGCTGTAGTAGGTGATCTGCGGGTGATTGTTCCACGCCTGCACGGCGACCGCAAAAGCGAGCAGCCCTGCGGCGAAAAGCGACCGTCGGACCAGCAACACGTCGATCGCCAGGAAGATCAGCGGGGCCAGGTAGAGGGCCTGCAGCTTGGTGCTGTGCCCCGCCGCGATGAGGCCGATGGAATAGGGCGTCAGGACGAACGCGAGGGTCCCGATCAGCGCCGCGGCCGGAGCGAACCGGCGCCGCACGAAGAGGATGTAGAGCGCCGCCGCCCCGAGCAGCAGCGAGACGTAGTAGCGCATCCCGCGGTTGTTCTCGAACGGCAGCCGCATCCAGCGGGTCGGATCGAAAGGACTCGACGGGGTGTGGATGAAGCTCCCATGGGAGGGCATGCCCGAGAAGATCGCCGGGCACCAGAGGGGAAGCTCGTCCAGCGTTTCTGTCGCTTCGCGAGCCCAGACCCCCAGGGGACGCGCCGCCTGCGTGTCGGGGGCGTCGGGTTCCCGGCCCTCGATCGCCATCTCCCAAAGGAAGACGAGGGGGACCAGGATCAGGACGACGGCCGCCACGATATATCCGAGACGCCCCCGGAGAGCTGCCATGCGGCCTCCTTACCCTGCGCTGCCTTGCCCGCGCGTGCGTCCCGCGACACGCACACGATACGCATGCGGAATTGCCACCCCCGCGCGACGCGGGTAGAATCGCGTCTCGCGCATGCCGAACCGGTGGCTCCCGGGTCCGTCAGGAACGGGCAGCCTTGCGAGTTGAGCAGCAGCGCGGGACGAAGTCAAGCCGCACCGGGATTGCGCGCGCAAGCAAGCGATCATCGGCCCGGCTCCCGGCCCGGCCGGGCTCACCGGCCCCGTTCCCGGGGTCTCCGTGGGGATCAAATGCGCCGCGCGCTCTTCATTCTTTACTACTTCCCGCCCGCGGGGGGCATCGGGGTCCAGCGCGGACTGAAATTCATCCGCTACCTGCCCGAGTTCGGATGGCGCGCGACGGTGCTGACCGTTCGCGCCGGGGCCGCCTTCCCCGTCCGGGACGAGACCCTGCTCGACGAGATCCCTCCCGACGTGCTCGTCCGGCGCACCCCCTGCCCGGAGCTCTACGGCCTCTATCGTCGCCTGGGCCGCCATGCCGCAACGACCGACGTCGACACGGCCAGCCAATCGGCGGGCGAGTTCAAACCGCACCGGCGCATTCTGCGCGCCCTGCGAGGCGCGCTGTTCATTCCCGACGGACGCATGCTGTGGGCCCCCCACGCCATTCGTGCAGGCCGGCAGCTGCTGGACTCTGCGAAGCACGAGGCCGTCTTCTCCTCGGGCCCTCCCTTCACCAGCCACTTGATCGCCCGGGCGCTGCACCGCTCCCATGGCCTGCCCTGGATCGCCGACTACCGCGACCCGTGGACGCAGGCGACCTTCTATCCGCGGCGCCCCCCGATCGCCCGCGCCATCGACCTGCGCCTCGAGGCCTCCTGCATCCGCGAGGCGACCTGCACCGTGATCGTCGGCGCGGGGATGGAGGCCGAGTTCCGGCGCCGCTATCCCGACCTCCCCCCCCAACGTTTGCGAGTCATACCGAACGGGTATGACGAGGCCGACTTCGCCGCGGTCCCCTACCGCCACCCGCAGCACCTGCGCATCACCCATTCCGGCTCCCTCTTCTATCGCCGCAT
>JAZDGX010000031.1:0-29631 GCA_043806645.1 Candidatus Eiseniibacteriota bacterium
CCCGGCGTGCCCGGCTTGCAATTCGGCCCGACTTCCGGGATCCTGCCCGTCATGTGCACCGAGAACTCAGCCGCGTCCCGGCCGTTGACGGCCGTCTTGTTCGACCTCTTCCACACGCTGATCGATCTGAGCGCCGCGCCCGCTCACACCTCCACGCCCCGGCTGCTGGGGATCGAGGCAGCCGTCTGGAGCCGGGTTGTGATGGAGGAGTCCCCGCATCATGCGCTGGGGACGGAGATAGACCCCGTAGAATCGATCCGCCGGATCGCTCATCGCATCAATCCGGCCATCCCCATGGAACGCATCCTTGCCGCAGCCCGCTGCCGGCCCGAGCGGTTCCGGGCCGCCCTCCTCCAGGTCCGCCCGGAAGTGCTGGAGCTGCTGGGCGATCTGCGCCGGCTCGGACTGCGGCTCGGACTGATCAGCAACGCCGGCCTGGACGAAATCGCCTGCTGGCCGGAGTCTCCCCTGGCAACCCTGATCGACACGGCGCTCTTCTCGTGCCGCGAGGGGGTGATGAAACCGGATCCCGAAATCTACCTGCGCGCCGCCGGGCGGTTGGGCGCCCGGCCTGCGGACTGTCTCTACGTTGGGGATGGCGCCAGCCGCGAACACGAGGGCGCGAGCGCGGCCGGCATGCATACCGTACTCATGCTCGCCATTCTGAACGAGGTCGATCCGGAAGCGGCCGCGTCGCGGCGGAGGAACACGCGCTGGGTGGTCGATTCGTTCGGGGAGTTCAGGGCGCTTGTGGAGCGGCTGTGCCGGGTGGGACTGCCCGGGGCGGGACCACCGGCCTGACCGGGGATCGCTTCTCATCCTCCCAGATGCTGCGGGACAGGACTCCGAGGCCGAAGAGCGCCCACATCACGATGACGTAGATGTCCCCCCGCTGGTGGTCGGTTCGCAGCTGGCCGAGAATGAACTGCACGATGGCGATGTGCCAGACCGCCGTCAGCCCGCGCGCCAGGGAAATCCGGTTGATCGCCAGACCGTGTCCCGCCCAGGTTCTCTGCACCACCTTCCACAGCAGGAACAGGTAGGTTGACAGGCCGACGATGCCGATCGTGCTCAAGTAGAAGAGGAATCCGTTGTGGGGCCACCATACCCGGATGCCAAACCGTGAAGACTCCAGGCTGTAGTACGGACCATTCCCCAGGATGACATGCTGCTGGATGCGACCCCAGACATAGTTCCACGAGGATCGGCGCGTGTCCGGAAGACCGCGCTCGAGATACGAGCCGGCCACCCGCGCAAGAAGCGTGACGTTCCCCTCGAAGCGTCCCAGGGTGCTTTCACCGAGCGTCAGTACGCCCATCACGACCATGAGGACCACCGCCGCCCGCTTCCACGAGATCTCCTTTCTGAAGATCCAGAAGAAGTAGAACAGGCCGGCCACCAGCCCCACCAGGCCGCCGCGGTTGCCCGTCAGGGAGACGGCATACACGGAGCAGGCGGCCAGCAGCAAGTGGAGTATCCGCCAATAGCGGCCGGCATGCGTGCGGGCCGCCATATAGATTTGATGCACGCAGGCGATCGCCGCCACGTCGGCCATCAGGGGTTCGGTGAGAAGACCGCCGATGCGGTGGCCGCCTTCGAAGTAGCCCGCGGCGCCTTGCCCGGTCACGTACCAATGGGGAACAAGCGGGATGTTCGGTGCAAATCGCTGCTGGAAGGCGGTGATGTAGCTGACCAGAATCGATATCGTGAACATGCGCGACAAGACGAGCAGTTTCCTCTCGGAGCGACAGACATGCACCAGGATGTAGTAGAGCAGGATCGGGATGGTCATGTAGCCCAAGTAGACCGCGGCCTGTGACAGTTGCTCGGGGGTCGTCAGGTTGACGCACGACAACAGGTGCGCCCCCAGGTAAGCGAGGATCGCCCCGTCGAGCCAAGTGCGGTGCGGACGCGCCTCCAATCCCATTCCGGCACGGATCATCCAGGCAACGGCCATGAGAACTATCAGGATCTGATTCGTATTGCCGAGGCTGATCGAGGTCTGGAAGGGGTAGAGGACGAGGAAGAGACCGAGCCCGACGTAGAGCGGATACCGGAAGGCCACGAATAGAAACGCCAACCCCATGAAGAGCTTCGTATAGCGCTGCACGAATCCCGTGGTCTGATAGCCGAAGAAGACGCCCAGCATGAGCGCGAAAACGGCCCACGGGATCGGGTGCAGGATCAGATCTTGAATCCGGCGGTGCCGGGCGGGAGACTGCACCCGCGGCCGCGGATAGGTGAGCAGCGGGACTCGTGTCTGGTCGTCTCTGGCCATCGGGGATCTGTGCTCTCCAACGGTCCGCGCGGTCGGGACCCGCGCCCTGCAGCGGCCGGCCTTGTTCTCCCTTCAAGTTTCGTCTGGCACTCACGGCCTCTGAAGCGGAGGCTCTAGAGGCCTCGGGATCTTGTTTGCCTCCGGTCTGTTGGGTCAAGGTTCATTCGGGCACGGTCGACTGGTCTGAGGTCCCCAGTCCCGCCCGTCGGGGAATCAGCCGCGCCGGTCCGCCGGAGCGGAATGGGCCTTCCGCGGTCCCGGCAACAAGAGAGCTCGGTGGGGGTTAGGGTGACGGGTCCAGTCGCGGCAAGGAAACCTCTCCCGGACATCCGGCGGGCGTATCGCATCCTCAGGCGTCGCAACGGACACCTTCATTGGTGGCCAGGCCGCACGCGGCTCGAGATCATCACCGGGGCGATTCTGACCCAGAACACCGCATGGACGAATGTGGAGCAGGCCATCCGCAGGCTGCGTGCGTCGGGCTTGCTCTCCCTCTCCGCTCTCAGGACGGCCGACCGGCAGGTTCTCGAGGAAGCGATTCGCCCCTCCGGGTACTATCGCCAGAAGGCTCGCAAATTAGCTGCCTTTCTCGAGCTTCTCGACCGCCGCCATCGAGGCAGCTTGGCCGTCATGGGACGCTGCCCCACGACGGATCTGCGGAACGCGCTCCTCGCGACGTGGGGCATCGGCCCCGAAACCGCGGACAGCATTCTCCTCTACGCCTTCCGCAGGCCCGTCTTCGTTGTGGACACCTACACGCATCGCGTCGCCTTGCGTCATAGATGGGCGCGCGGGCGGCCTTCCTATGACGCCCTGCAATGTCTCTTCGTCTCCAATCTCCCCGCGAGCATCGACGTGTACAATGACTACCACGCCCAGATTGTCTGGGTCGGGAAGCACTACTGCCGGACCGCGCCCCGCTGCAAGGAGTGCCCGTTGCGCGGGCTTCTCTGAGGTCCCCGCTCGTCCTTCATCAAGACGCCTATCGGCCGATCGAATCCGTTCGCCGCGCAACATGTTGCGTCGCGCGTCCCGGCGCGCTGTGCGGGCTCCGATGGCCTCCCGTCGATCCCGCAACCTCGCCCCGCCGGATTGACCCCGCACGCGGGGGAACTTATCCCGCCTCGGCCGGTTTGTAGCCCGTTACCCTGATGCGCTTCGGGGCCTCAGCCCGAGGTCGGCAGCGACATCGATTCGCCGGCTCCGTTGCGGCGATTCTCTCACGTACGGCATGTGGCTCGCCTGAGCCGTGGAGGTGGACGATGGCCAAGCACACACTCGCAGCGCTGCCCTATGCCTATGATGCGCTCGAACCCTTCATTGATGCGCAGACCATGCGCATCCATCACGACAAGCATCACCAAGCCTACATCGACAAGCTGAACGCCGCTCTCGAACGGCATCCCCGGTTGCAGGAATGGCCGGTCGAGGAGCTGCTCAAGAACCTCGGCCGCGTGCCCTCGGAGATCCGCGATGCCGTGCGCAATCATGGCGGCGGCCACTTCAATCACAGCTTCTTCTGGCCGACATTGCGGCGGGGAGTCCCCATGGAAGGCGAGATCCGTGAGGCGCTCCAGAAGACCTTCGGCGGCGGCGACGAATTCGCCCTGCGGTTCAAGCAGGCGGCCATCGGGCATTTCGGGAGCGGATGGGCCTGGTTGGTGATGAATGGCAACCACGAACTCGAGATCCTGAGCACGCCCAACCAGGACTCACCGCTCAGCCAGGGTCTCACGCCGGTGCTCGGATTGGACCTCTGGGAGCATGCCTACTACCTGAAGTACCAGAACCGCCGGCCGGAATACGTGGATGCCTTCTTCAATGTGATCGACTGGCAGAAGGTCGATGGGCTCTACCGCGCCGCACGCCAGGAGGCGCTGGCGGCAAAGCGCTGACCCGCGGCATTCGATCGTACGACCGGGACGTTGGCCGAAGCGGCACCGCCGGCATCCGGCCTAGCGGCCGGGACGTTGGCTGAAGCGCGCTCGTGGGGTGAGGATGATCGCGCCCGGGGCGGGAAGCGTCGGACCGATCAGGCCGCGCAGCCAAGAGTGCAAGCGCGGGCCGAGCCAACCGAATAGAATCCCGACCGCCAGCCCCGCGACGGCATCCAGGGCATAGTGAAATCCGCCGTAGACCGTTCCGACGAAGATGCTCGCCGCGACTACCATCAGCACATGCGACAGCCTGCGGAGATGGCGGCGCGCCGCCAGCCAGATGGCGACAGCCACGGCGACGTGTGAAGAGGGGAAGGCCGTGCCCACCGCCGCCCCGCGCGTGAGCATGTCGTGCGTCAGTTGCGGAAAGAGCACCCCCTTCATGCTCGGGTCGATCGGGCCGAAGTAGTAGAACGGACCGCGAACCGGGAAGATCGAGAAGATCGCATAGCAGAAGAGAAACGTGGCCATGACCGTCGTCGTGAACTCCTCCACCGCATCGAAGCGCTTCGAGAAGTAGAGCGTCAGGGAGACGATGGGCACCAGCACAAGATAGAACATGTACGTCAGGTGCAGAAATTCCGAAAGCACGACCCACGGCACCGCGCTGTAGAAGATCTGGCTGGGCTGGCATCCGAAGATCAATGACTCGTAGCGCGCCACCCAGTCGTCGAAGTACCCGGGAGAAGTGATCCGGTTGATCTCGGGGATTGCCTTGTACAGGAAGGGCAGGCTGAGGAAGGCGTAGATGTGCCTGAAGAAATGCAGCGGCCGGGACGCACTCCGAGGCACGTAGTGCAACAGGAGCACGACCAGCAGGAAGAGGAAGTGCAGCGTGGCGTACTCCTCCTTCGCCGCCCACGGGAGAGGCGCCAGCAGCACGAAAAGCCCTGTGATCACGAGATAGCCCAGCACGACCAAATCCGCCGGATACCAGCCCCGATCGGCAAGCCGCCTTTTCGCAAGGGGGCGTCCGGCCGGCTCCGCCTCGCACGGCGGCTGTAGCTCAGGCTTGCCCACCTTCACCCTCCGTCAGGATCGCAACCACTTCTGCGCCCGGTACCACTCTACAGTCTCGCGCAGGCCCTCTTCCAGGTCGATCCGGGGCCGGAATCCGGCGGCGGCCAGCTTCTCGCAGCTGGCGGTCCAATAGGGGCGCAGGATATCCCGCACCTTGTCGCGGTTGACCACCGGCATTCTTGCGCCAAGGGTCCCGACGACTTCTCCGCACATCCCTGCCAGCCAAACAAGCGGGGCCGGAATCCGAATGGAATGGAGCCTCCTGCCGACAAACGGTGCAAGTGTTTCTCCAACGTTCTCCCAGGAATGCAACACTCCGTCGGTGGCATGGAACACGCCCCGGTGGCCTCCTTCGGCGAGAAAGAGGCAGGCGGAGGCGAGGTCCCGGGCATGGATCAGGCTGACCAGGCTGCCCCGAGGCGCGGGGAGGGGCAATACTCCCCGGGAGGCCCAGCGCACGAGGGTCAGGACCGCACGGTCCCGCGGACCGTAGACCGCGGGCGGGCGCACGATCAGCAGCCGGGTCGAAGGCGGCGGGTGCTGCTGCTCCAACCAGCGCTCGGCATCGAGCTTGCTTCGGCCGTAGGGGCTGATGGGCGCGGGGGGATCTTCCTCCCGGCGGGGGCTCGCTGCCGAGGACGAAGGCCCGCCGGCGGCAAGGCTGCTGCAGAAAAGGAACAGCTCGGGGCCTTCCCCCGCAGCGCAGGCGGCACGATAGAGATCCTGGGTGCCCCGGTTGTTGACGCGATCGTAGTCGCCCCGCTTCGGCACCCGCGTCACGCCCCCGAAATGGAAGATCCAGGAGACTCCGCGCGTCAGGGCCGCCAGGCCGGCGGGATCGCGGAGATCGGCCGTGACCCGCTCCACGCCTTCATCCGGAATCCAATGCAGATTGCTCGTCGGACGAACGGGGATGCGGACGCGATAGCCGGAGGCCAGGAGGGCTTCCAGGACATGTGAACCGGCAAACCCCGTGGCGCCGGTGAGGAGCACGAGGCCGCTCATCCGCGCGCTCCGACAGGCGTGACCACCGGCTCCCCGGCCGGCATTGCCACGGGCTTCTCGTAGATCCGGTAGGTCTTGTAGACATGCGCATCCAGTTTGTCGAGCGCCTGGCGCATGCGCAGATTGTCTTCCAGGATCCAGGAGAACTCTCCAGCCTTTATCCCCAACCGGCGGCCTCCCTGAAACAGCCGCAGGTAGAGCAGTTGATCGATGCCCGCGCCTTGGATCTCCGGCACAAGGCCCAGCACTGGAACACGGACCATGCGGATCTTGCGGGCGTACCAGAGGATCTTCAGCAGCCCGAAGGGAAAGAGACGCCCGTTGGCATGCTTCAAGGCCTGATTGGCGTCGGGGATGGCCATGGTGAAACCGACCGGTTCGCCGTCTTTTTCCGCGATCAGCACCAGGTCGGGTTTGATGATCGGCTTCATCTCGCGGGCCATGTGCGAGAATTCGGCCTCGGTCATGGGAACGAAACCCCAGTTCTTCTCCCAGGCGCGATTGTACACCGTGCGGATCCCGGCGACCTCTTCGTCGAAGCGCCGCATGTCAAGGGAACGAACGGTGACACCCTTGCGGGTCGCCATCTTCTCGGCCACCCGCATGACACGTTCGGGCGGATCCGGATTGTCGAGATAGTAGGCGACGACATCCTTAGCCTTGCGGAAACCGCATTCCTCCAGAAGCCCCGCGTAGTGCGGGGGATTGTACGTCATCATGACGCACGGGGAGGAGGTGAAGCCGTCGATCAGGAGTCCCCATTCCTCGTTGCTTGAGAAGCTGGCCGGGCCGCGCAGCGTGTCCAGATTGCGCGCTGCCGCCCAGCGCTCCAGCTCACCGAAGAGCGCCCGTGCGACCTCGGACGCGCCCTCCGGTGCGCCGTCGCGCAGGATGTCGAAGAAGCCGAAGAACGCGACCCGCTCCCCGTGGATCTCATTGTGCAGGCGGTTCTCGATTACGGCCGCGCGCGCGACGAGACGGCCCCGGGCGCGCCCGCCGGCTCCCGCGCTGCCACTCTCGATACGGGCGACGAAGTAATCCACCGCGGCATGCTCGAGAAAGGGATGGTGGGTGAGCGTCTTCTTCATGTCCCGGATCAGCGGGGGCACCCAGTGCGGATCCCGCGCGTAGACCTTCCAGGGGAAGGTGACGAACTCATGCAGTGCGCGTCCGCCCGCGACCTTTTCGATCCGCACGGTCATGGACATCCTCCCATCGGCTGTGCCGGCCCGGGCGCACCTTCCCCGCCTCGCGAAAGCGGCGACGCGACAGGATGACGGTCCGCGGTAACGGCACGCGGGATCTCACACCTAGATGACACCGACTCGCTTGCCCACCGTCTTGAAGATCTCGAGCGCCCGCGAAAGCAGCTCCTCGTCATGGGTGGCCATGACGCTGGTCCGCAGTCGCGCGGTATTCTCGGGCACGGCAGGAGGGATGACCGGGTTGGTGAAGACCCCGGCGATGAGCAGTTCCTTCCAGAAATGGAAGGTGTCGAGCATCTGGCCGATGATCACGGGAATCACGGGACTGTCACAGGGGCCGGTGTTGAAGCCCAGCGACTGAATCCCCTGCTTGAGGAATTCCGCATTGCGCCACAGGCGCTCCCGCCGCTCGGGTTCGGCCTTCATGATATCCAGGCACGCCTGCACGGTCGCCACCGCGTAGGGCGGCAGGGCGGCGGAGAAGATCATCGGACGGCCGTTGTGTTTGATGAAGTCGACGACGACTTCCTTGCCGGCGACGAACCCGCCGATTGAGGCGAAGGACTTGCTGAAGGTCCCCATGATCAAGTCGACATCGTCCACCACGCCGAAATGCTCGGCCGTGCCGGCCCCGGTGGCGCCGATGACGCCGAGCGAGTGCGCCTCGTCGACCATGATCTTCGCGCCGTATTGCTTGCAAAGGCGCACGACATTGGGCAAGTCACAGACGTCGCCTTCCATGCTGAAGATCCCGTCCACGACGACCATGCGCCCGCCGGACCTGCCGTGCGCCTTGATCAGCACCCGCTCGAGGTCGGCCATGTCGTTATGACGGAAGCGCAGCGTCTCTCCCGCGGCCAGGTGGCAGCCGTCGACGATACTGGCATGATCCAGCCGGTCGATGATGACCGTGTCGTTTCGGCCGATGAGGGTCGAGAGCACCGACAGGTTGACCTGGAAACCGGTCGAGAAGACGAGCGCCTTTTCCTTCTTCACCAGCGCGGCCAGGTCGGTTTCGAGCTTCTCGTGGAGGTCCAGCGTCCCGTTCAGGAAACGGCTCCCGGTGCAGCCGGTGCCATAGCGGCGGGCGACCGCCTCGGCGCGCGCCATGACCCGGGGGTCGTGGGTCAATCCAAGGTAGTTGTTCGACCCCAGCATGATCTTCTTCTGGCCGTCGATCTCCACAACTGTCCCTTCCGATCCCTGGATCGGGATGAAGAAGGGATAAAGGCCCTTCGCGGCCAGGTCATTCGCGCGCGTGTCGGCATAGCACTTGTCGAAGAGATCCACCTGCCCCGAGTTCTCGTTCTGCTTGGCGGCATCGACCTCGACGCGTCCCGTCGAGCCTGCCCGGGCGCCCTTGGCTCCGGTTTCGAACTTCATGAGTGCTCCCGATTACGTTCTGCGGATCTGTCCCTCAAGCCGGGGGACCGCCCGGAAGGTGCGGCAAAAGCAGATGTTAGAACTGGGCGACGGGAGTGTCAACAGCACAAAGCCCGGCCGCGGAAACCCCCGGCCCGGGCCCCGAGGGGGATTGCTGTCGTCGGCCGGCAGAAGAAAGCGTAGGCTGCTTGCGGGGCTTCGGTTGCTGCCTGGGCCCTTACACCATGCATGTGGAGCGCTCCATGGTCATTCGCGAAGCGCACCCGCGGGATGCCGCGTCGATCGCGGCCCTGGCCGGCCAGTTGGGATACCGGGTGACGGAAACCGAGATCGCGGGCCGCCTCCGGTCGGGCTCGCACAGACGTGCGATCCTCGTCGCCGAGGATGGGCGCGGCGAACCGGCCGGCTGGGCCGAGGTGACCGGCACGCATCACCTGATCTCCGGCCCGGTCGCCGAACTCGCGGCGCTGATCGTGGACGAGTCCAGGCGGGGACAAGGGATCGGCCGCGGGTTGGTGCAACGGGCCCTGCTCTGGGCCCGTCACAACGGCTATCCGATCCTGCGCGTCCGGACCAATGTCCTCCGCGAACGGGCGCATCGTTTCTATGCGGACCAGGGTTTCGAGCGCGAGAAGACCCAGTACGTGTTTCGGATCGCGCTGGGGCCGGAGGAGCCCGGACCTCCGCGCCGCGCCTGAGGGGTGCCCCGCTCTCCCCAGCCCAGGGCCCGGCTCAGGTCGCGGGAGGGGATTGTCTCGCGCGCATGGCGGGGACGGGAACGATGGCCGGATACTATGATGACAGGCTTTCCGCCGCACGATTGCGCCGCTGCTACGAGATCGCCCCGCCCGCCGCGCGCGCCTACCTTGAAAGCGAGATTCGTTTCGTCGCCGGCCGAGTCGGAGCAGGCGACCGGGTCCTCGAACTCGGTTGCGGCTACGGTCGTGTGCTCCTCCGGCTGCACGGCCGCGCCCGGTTCGTCTGGGGCATCGACACATCCCTGAGCAGCCTGCGCTTGGCGCGTAATCTCCTTGGGGCTGGCTCTTCCTGCGGGGTGGCCGCCATGGACGCCATCCATCTCGGCTTCGCCGATCACTCGTTCGATTGCGTTTTCTGCATTCAAAACGGCATCTCGGCCTTCCACGTCGATCCCGAGGCTCTTGTGCGGGAGGCGGTGCGCGTGGCGCGGCCGGGAGGGCATGTCCTTGTCTCGAGCTATGCGGAGCGTTTCTGGCAGGGGCGTCTCGAATGGTTCGAAGCTCAGGCGGCCCACGGCCTTCTCGGCGAGATCGACCATGCGGCAACCGGAAACGGCGTCATCGTCTGCAAGGACGGCTTTCACGCGACCACCTTCGGCGCCGGCGACTTCCGCCGGCTCGGCCAGGCGGTGGGAATTGAGCCGGTGATCGTCGAGGTCGACGGTTCCAGTCTCTTCTGCGAATTCATCCTGCCCTCCGCCGGGGGGTCCCGGCGGACCCTCCGATAGGAGCGGCCGCCCGCCGCGGGAATGACGTCCGCGGGAACAACTGCTCGCTCCACTGCATCTCTTTGCGTATGATGTGTTCGGGTGAATGTCGGAGACTTCCGGATGTCCGCCGAATAATCGTTCGCGTCGCGCCCTTGGCTGATTCCGGCTGATCGTCGAGAGGAAGCGGCTGCATGAACTGGACGGAGACGCTGGGCACCCATCGCGCCATGCTCGCTGAGGGCGCGGTGATCGAGCGACTCCGCCGGAATCCAACGGTCAAGCTCGATCCGCTCATCGGCAATTCCGCGCTGCTCTTCGATTCCCGCGGCCGAGCGGCCCTCGCGGCCATCTATCGCGAGTACGTCGCGATCGCGGCCGAGCACGACCTGCCGCTGGTTCTCTGCACCCCGACCTGGCGGGCCAATCCCGAACGCGTCCGCCTTGCCTCTTCGCATTCCTGCGCGCAGGTCAATCGGGAGGCGGCTGCCTTCATGGAAGAAATCCGTGCGGCTGGCGGCCTCTTTGCGGGAAAGATCTTTGTCGCGGGGCTGATGGGCTGTCGCGGGGACGCCTACGCCCCTCGGGAGGGCTTGACGGACGAACGAGCTTGTCTCTTCCACTCCTCCCAGGCGACCGCACTCGCCGCCGGTGGTGTCGATCTCCTTCTCGCCGCCACACTCCCCGCGATCGACGAAGCCGTGGGGCTGGCCCGGGCGATGGCGGCCACCGCCCTGCCCTATGTGCTGAGCTTCGTCCTGCGTCCGTCCGGAACGCTGCTCGACGGCACGGCCTTGCGTCATGCCGTGCAGCGCATCGACGTGGAAGTCGACCCTCCCCCGGCCTGCTACTGGGCGAATTGCACGCACCCCTCGGTCTTTTCCGCGGCCATGCGTGCGCAATGCCTTCACGATCCGGTCTTGCCCAAACGGGTCGCGGGCCTGCAAGCCAATGCGTCGCCGCTATCGCCCGAGGAACTCGACGAGTCGCCCCGTGTC
The DNA here is from genome assembly GCA_043806645.1 of Candidatus Eiseniibacteriota bacterium. GTDB lineage: Bacteria > Eisenbacteria > RBG-16-71-46 > CAIMUX01 > WJJG01 > JAZDGX01. The sequence goes on from JAZDGX010000031.1 coordinate 11,292, forward strand.
CTGGCCGGGGACCCCGCCGCGCTCGCGGATCTCATGATCGGCGTGCACCGGGAATTCGGGACGAAGATCCTGGGGGGATGCTGCGGGACCGACGGCGCCTACATTCGCGCGCTCGCGGCGCAGATGCGGGAGATCTGAGTCCCGCCGGGATCTTTCGGGCTGGCGGAGCGGGAGACCCCCGCTTCCCGAATACACAGGAGGCACGATGAGAAGGATTCTCGTACGAGTCGACCCGGTGCTCGCGACGGGCATCGCGATCCTGGTTCTCGCCGCCGGCTGCGCGGCCGGGAATGTGCGTTACGCCTTCCATCCGGCCGGATTCTGGGCCGGTCTGTGGCACGGGGCCATCTCGCTGGTCACCTTTGTCATCAGTCTGTTCAGCGATACCATCCACATGTATGAGATGAACAACGCGGGCGAATGGTACGACGGCGGCTTTCTTCTCGGCGCGCTTCTCGTGTGGGGGGGTATCTTCCATTCCAGCTGCTCGGGGCGCCGGAAGCCGCCTCGCGAGTGTGCGCGGGAAGACATCGGCGAGCGGATCGAGGAGAGCATCCGCCGCGGCCTCAGCGACTGGGCGCGCGAGTCCAATCGCAGCCCCGAGGAGTGGAAAGAGATCGCCGGCAGGATCGAGGAAAAGATCAAGCGCGAGATCCGGGATTGGGCGGATCGCTGAACCGAGATCGGGAAAGGAGAGCCATGAAGAACCACGTGACCCTGGTGGGGGTGATGCACCTTGCCTTTGGAGCGCTCGGGATCCTGACCTCCCTCGTGGTGGCCGGTGTCCTTCTGGGCGCGGGAATACTCAGCGGGGAAGAGGAGTCCTTCGCGATCCTCTCGCTGCTGGCGTATCTGACAACAGGCTTCGTGTTCGTCCTCTCGCTCCCGGCGGTCATCGGAGGCATCGGTCTCCTCAAGCGGCGCCCCTGGGCCCGCGTCATGATCCTGATCGTGGCGGTTCTCGATCTCATCAACATCCCCCTGGGGACCGCGATGGGAATCTACAGCCTGTGGGTGCTCCTGCACTCGGAAACAGAAGGGCTCTTCGCCGCGCCGGCCAGACCATCCACCTGAGCGGCCGCCGGCTTGCTCCGACGCGGCGCGACGGTAGCCGCAGAGACCGCGAGCGGATGCGGAGGGAACCGTGACGGCAAGAGAGAGATTCGCACTCTTGGGCATCGGAATCAGTGTGATCGCCGGCATCGTCTCGGCGCTGGCGACACTGGGCGGCCCGACGCGCTTGGTGGATGTTCTGTTGCTCTATTTCGCGGGATTCGGAGGGGGCGCCTCGCTCGTGGCCCTGCTACGAAGGACCCGTCACTAGCCGGAACCTTCACCGGACATCGTCCAAACCGGGATCAACGCATGCCGGCATGCCGTACCCCGCTTCACGCACCTGCCGGGCGACGTTGGCGATCGTCTCGCGACTCCTTTGGTACTTCTCCAGGACCCGGCCGATGATCTCGATCGAGGTCTCGAATTCTTCCGAGACGACCTCGTCGGCTCCGCTCTCACGCAGCGGGCAGATCTCCGAGACGTAGGGCGTACGGACGATGATGGTCAGTTGCCGGTTCAGGCTCCGCAAGGCGCGCGCGATGCGCCGCGCGGCCACGGCGTCGTTGATGGCGACTACCGCTACCCGGGCGCGGTGGGCCCCCGCATGGCGCAACACCGTTTCCTGGGCGGCGTCTCCGAAATGGAGCGGCTCCCCCGCCTCCTGCCCCGCCCGCACGGTATCCGGGTTCATCTCGATCACGGCATACGGGATGTCCGTCTGCCGGGCAGCGGCCGCGACATTGCGGCCGTTCACGCCGAAACCAACGATCAGCAAGTGGTCCGCTCCGCCGCCCTCTGCGCCGAGTTCATCCCGCCGCCCCGCCCGCCCCTGGCGCGACATAGGCGTTCTCATGAGGGCAGCTTCGATCCGGCGCGACGATGCGATCAGGAAAGGCGTGACCATCATGGTAAGCACCGACATGGCCAGGAACATCTGGTAAACCTCTCCCGTGATCAGCCCCGCAGCCGCGCCGCTCTGGGAGAGGATAAAGGAGAATTCGCCGACCTGGCCGATGGCCATGCCTACCAACAGCGCGGTGCTCAGCGGGGTGCCGAGAATCGCGACGGCCGCGCCGCCGATCAGCGTCTTCAGCAGCATGACCCCCCCGGCGATCAACAGCAGCATCGGCCAGTGCTCCAACAAGAACCGCACATCGATCAGCATGCCGATCGAGATGAAGAAGAAGCTCGCGAACACGTCCCGAAAGGGCAAGACGTTGCCCAGGGTATGGTGGCGGAACTCCGACTCCGAGATGATGAGCCCCGCCAGGAACGCGCCCAGGGCGAGCGAGAGCCCGATACTCGCGGCCCCCAGCGTGACGGAGAAGCAGATGACGAGCACGCTCAGCAGGAACAGCTCGCGGCTGCGCGTCCGCGCGATGCCGTGCAGGATCGGGGGCACGACCCACCGGGCGGCCGCAACGACCACGACCACGGCCCCGAGTCCTCGCAGCGCCAGCCCCGCGAGCGCCTCCCATTTCGTCTCGCCGCCGGCCAGAAAGGGAATGAAGATCATGATCGGAATCACGATCATGTCCTGAAAGATCAGGATGCCCAGCGCGCTTCTGCCGTGCGGGGTCGACAGCTCGCCCTTCTCCTGTAGAACTCGCAACACGATCGCGGTGCTGCTCAACGCCAACAGGAATCCGAAGAAGATCGCCTTGCGCATCTCGAACCCAAAGGCGAGAGAAAACCCCGCCCCGGCACAGGCCGTGAGGGCAACCTGCAGCGAACCGCCAAGGAGGATCGAGGATTTGATCTGCCGTATGTAGCTGAAGGAGAACTCGAGGCCGATCGTGAAGAGCAGCAGGATGATCCCGATCTCGGCCAGGAACTCCACGCGCGCGGGGTCGGATGCCGGACGCAGCAGGTCGGACCCCGCCAGCACTCCGGCCAGCAGATACCCAGCCACGGCCGGAAGCCGCAAGCGGCTGAAGAGGAACCCCACCAGGGCCGCCAGGCCCAGGATAAAGAGAATCTCGACCAGAACCTGCGTGACCATGTCACTCACCGATTCTCGGCACGGTATACCGAGCGCAGGGATCGACCGGCACAGCGTACGGACTCTTCCACAGGTCCAGAAAGAAGCGCCTCAGACGGTCCGCCATGGACCGCCCGCGCACGTGAAGACCCACGTTGCGGCTCGCGTGAAAGTAATCCCATTCCCAATTGCTCGTTCCGATCCAGGCCTCGCGCCCATCCACGACCATGTACTTGGCATGAATGACGCGGGCGAACGGAACGAAGCCTCCCGACCAGGGCGGAATCGTGACCAGCCGGATCGCAAACCCCGGCAGTGCCTGTAGGCTCTGCAGGCCTTCGATGGTTCCGCGGCGCTTGCACCAGTCCGAGAGAAGCAGTTCCACCGTTACGCCCCGGGCCGCGGCCCGCCGCAGCGCCGATTCCAGATCGGCGAAGTAGGAGCCGTCGCGATCCATCGCCCGGTAGGTGAGTAGTTGAACCTGCACGGTGTCCCGCGCGGAATCGATCATGCGAATCAACTCGGGCAGGTCCCAGCGCGCGCCGGCGGGCAGCCGGTCACGCGGACTGAAGAGCGGCGTGACCCAGACGGTGTCGGGAGGCGCAGGCGCGGGCTTCGTCCCCGCGTCCGCCGGTGCGGCGGCGGGCATCGTCCCGCCACCCCGCACTGCATCCAGAAGGATGGCGATCGGGAAGGTCTGCGCGGATTCCGTGTCGGGACCGCTCGGTGCCGGCGGTGCAACGTCTTCCCCGCCCGCGCCGGATGCCCCCGTTCGCGGCATCGCGGGCGCGGGCGCAGCCACTTCCGTTCCCGCCAGATCCCAATCGTATTGGAAGAGCGCGCTCAGCGCCTGCGCCAAATGCGGCTCGCGGATGCGCACGCCCAACTCCACGATGTGGGTGAGGGCGCGCCAGTCGAAGTTCTGGCTGCCGAGAAACGCCTCGCGCCCGTCGACGATGAAGTATTTCGCATGCAACACGCCGCCCACGAGGGATGCGCCGTCGAACAGGCGAACCTCGATCCCCGCGCACGCCGCCAGACGGTCGAGCGTCTGCGGATAGGTGGCATGGAGTCGCTTTTCCGCCAGGAAGCGCACGCGCACTCCCCGCTCGGCGGCCGCCTCGATGGCAAGGATGATCGGGCCGAGGCGGCTGTCTGCAGTGTCGCTCGCATAGAACTGCGCCAAATCGATCGTGTCACTGGCGTTCGCGATCATCTCCGCCCAAACCTGATACGCGTCGGGCAGATCGGCGTGATCGAGCGAGGTCTCGATGGGAACGGACTCGACGAGCTGGAGCAACGGAGGAGGCGCGGCGCGCTCCAGGGATGTGAAGGTCACTCCACCCGGATCTCCTGCCGCCGCGGGGACCAGCCCCGCGGGAATCATCAATCCAGTCGCGGCGACGATGAAGAGCCCCGTCATCGTTCCTCCGCGGGTCACGTTCCCTTCGCCACGGTGCCCGGGACCACGGCGCGGGTTCGGGCAACCTCTTCGATGATCCGGACCTCTCGGCTCAGCCGGTCTTCCCAGCGGCCGCAAAGCTGCGCGACCGCTTCCCGCCCCCGCCGTCCCAACTCTTGCCGGCGTCCAGGATCGCGCGCCAGCTCCGCAAGCACGAGCGGCAATTCCTCCAAGCGTCCGGGCGGAAGCAGGACGCCCGTAACGCCGCCACGCACAACCTCGGCCGTCGAACCGACATCAAGGGCGACCACGCACCGTTCGCAGGCCATCGCCTCGAAGACGGGATTGCTGGCATTGGTGCGGTCCAGCAGCGAGAGAACGACATCGGCGAGTCGATACCATGGGGGCAAGTCCGCATTGAGCACCGCCCCGGGGAAACGTACCGCGTCCGCCACGCCCAACTCGCGGGCCAACCGGCGCAGTGCTTCCTTCTCCGGTCCTTCGCCCACCAGGACGGCGACCGCCTGGGGCACTTCGCGGCGCAGTTGGGCCAGCGCGTGAAGGGCTCGGTCGAGGCGTTTCTCCGAGTGCAGGCGCGTGGCGGTCAGCAACACGAAGGCGTCTTCTTGAAGATCGAGTCGCGCGAGCAGCTCCTTCGGGCGGGGCCCAGGCAGAAACAGGTCGAGCGCCAATCCGTTGCGCAGGAAATGGACCGGCCGCAAGTCCACTGCGAGCCGTTCGAGAACCTTCAGCACAGGCGAGCCGTCGTTGGTCAGGATCATTGCCTCCACCGGCACGCGAAAGCCGATCCGCTCCATGAAATTCCCATACCAGCGCAGGCGCCTATCCAGGGCGAGGCTTAGCGTGTTGCCGAAGTAACGGCCGACCATGGGCCGCCCGAGGCGGTCGGCGACCCGCCGTGCGGCCGGGGCGGTCATTGGATCGTAGGCGAGGATCAGATCCGGATCGACCTCGCGCGCCGCCCGCAGCGCCGCTTGCCGTAACAGTCGCTGGAAGGCCACATAGCGCCAGGCCCGCGACCAGAGCCGCGCAGGTAGCGGCAGCGCGGGATTCGAGAAGACCTCCGGCGCGCGAAAGCGGTGAAAGTGGATCCCGGCCAGCCGCATGTCCGCGCATTCGCCGGCGGGACAGGGCTGAACGATGTGCAGCCGATGGCCCGCCGCGGCGATCGCGGCGGGGGAACGCGTGAAGGCGGTCGCTCCCGCGCCGGCGCCCATCGACCAGAGCGCGCGCCAGGGAATCAGCCCCAGGATCGTGAGCGGGCGGTCGCTCGCGGCAGGAGGATCGAATCCCAGAATCGCCCGCTGTTCGTCGCGCGCCCGTTCGGCCGCGATGCGGGCGTCGGGTTCCCCATCCTGAGCGCGTGTCGTCATCGACCACCCGGCGCAGTCGCCCCGTGGTCAGGTGCGGCTTCCGTACAGGGACAGTTCGAAGAGAGCCGCCGGCCGGTCAAACCGACCGCGCAGCCGTTGCGTCGCGCATCGGAAGCCCCCAGCAGGAGTCGTCCCCCGAGGGGCAGTCGCGCGACCTGGACCGCCTGGACCGACCCGATCTCCGCAAGCGAGCCCAAGCCGTATCCCATGCCTGCAAGGCTCTCGGCCACATCCGACACCACGGCGAGCGGCTCGGCATAGAGTGTGTCCGGCCACCATTGGTGATGGACCCTTGGCGCATCGACGGCCTGCTGAAGCTGCATGCGGTGATCGATGGTGTTCAGGATCACCTGCAGAACGGCCGTGATGATGCGCGGGCCGCCCGGCGAACCGAGGGCCAGCGCGAGGCTATCGCCCTGCAGCAGCAGCGCCGGCGTCATCGAGCTCAAGGGGCGAGCGAAGGGCCGGACGGCGTTGGCCTCTCCCTGGATCAGCCCGTAGTAATTCGGCTCCCCCGGCGCGGCGGAGAAATCATCCATCTCGTTGTTGAGCAGGAAGCCCGCGCCTCTGACCATGATGCCCGTGCCGAAGCTCGTATTGAGCGTGGTCGTCTCCGAGACCGCATTGCCCTGCGCATCCACAATGCTGAAATGCGTCGTCTCCATCCCCTCGGAATCGCGCGCCGCCGGCTCAAGCAGATCCGCGCCCGGCGTGCCTCCGGTCGCCAGATAGAACTCTCCCGCACCCGCCGGCAGGCCGGGTCCCGCGTTCAGGCTCGGTGTCGCCGCATGCAGGGTGATACCCGCCGCGAGACTGTCGATGTAGGCTCGGTCGAGAAGACCCGCGACCGGCAGCGGCGCGACATCCGGATCTCCCAGGAACTCCGCGCGATCGGCGAATGCCCGCTTCATCGCTTCCGCGAGCGCGTGGAGCGAGCGGGAACCTAGAGCGCCCCATTCATCCAACGGAAACCGCTCGAGCATGCCGAGCATCTGGAGCAGGGCGATTCCGCCGGAACTCGGCGGCGGCATGGTGATGACGGTGAACCCTCGATACGTTCCCACCAACGGTTCGCGCACCAGCGCGCGGTATTGCCGCAGGTCCTCGGCGAAAAGAACCCCGCCGCCGCGTCCCATCTCCGCAATCAGCGACTCCGCGGTGGCTCCCTCGTAGAATTCGCGCGGCCCGTAGCGTGCGATCCGCGACAGGGTCGCGGCCAGCTCCGGCTGGCGCAGCGTGTCTCCCTCCTGCCAGAAGAGGCCGTCGCGCAGGAAGACGCGCCGGGTCTCCGGATGCGCGGACAGCCGCTCGCTCGAGCCGCGCAGCTTCAAGGCCAGATAGCGGTCCACGATGACGCCTTCCGCGGCCAGGCGGATCGCCGGGGCGAGCAGATCCTGCCAGGGAAGCGTGCCGTGCCGCTCGTGCGCCAGGGCCAGGCCGGCCACGGACCCGGGTACGCCCGTGCCGAGCAGGGTATGGGTAGAGAGTTCGGGATCGGGACGGCCATCGGGGCCCAGGAAGAGGTCGCGCGTGGCGGCGGCGGGCGCGGTCTCGCGGAAGTCGATCGCCTCCCGAGTTCCATCGCCCATGCGGATCACCATGAATCCGCCACCCCCCAGATTGCCCGCCTCCGGATAGGTCACGGCAAGCGCGAAGTGCGTCGCGATCGCCGCATCGACGGCATTGCCGCCCCTGCGGATAATCTCCGCTCCCACCCAGGATGCGGGGGGACTTTCTGTGACCACCATCGCATCCCCCGCCACCAGGGGCGGCCCCGATGCAGCCTCGGCCCCCGACGGACCCAGAAGCCCTACCAGGAGCAGAATCGAATACCCTGCGCGCATTCCGCTTCGTTCAAGGGTTCTCATCGTCGCTCCAGACTTTCGGCAAGCCCGACCGCGTCCCAGACCGGTCCACCCGGAAATCGATAAACCATCGGCATGCCGACTTCCATATAGATGTACACCGATTCGGGGAGCGCGGGCGTCGTGGCCCGATGGTGATCTCTCAGAGGATCGGTCACGCACCAGATGTCGCCCCGATCATCGATCGCCACGCCCTCGACGTTCGGAATCCCATAACGGAATCCTTCGGGGCCCGGCAGGTCGAGGGGAAAACGATGGCACTGAGAAATCGCGCCCGTTCCCGAGTAGTCCCACTGCAGGACATTCAGGCACATCCGGCTGTGATCGATGAGCACCGTCACGCTGTCGGAGAGGGCCGTGAGGGCTCCGACGCTGTAGATCCCGTACGTCGCGGTATTGACCGCCGCCACTCGTGCGTGCAGGCGATCGTAGAGGAACAGAAGGCTCCCGGGCACCCGAACATCCCCACGCCGCCCGAGATTATCGAGGCCCAGGAAGATGAAGCGTTCGCTGCAGGCGAGGCCTTTGAGTCCCCGATCGGGGCCCGTGTGCGTTTGCCAGGCAGGCTCTCCGGCAATGGCCTCGCCCCGGCTGATGATCCGCCAGCCGCCCCCTGCGCCGGTGCCTGGCGAATCAAGCGCGGGCGCAGAGGGCGAAGCGGGAGCGGGATCCCGCGCCACCGTATCGTGGACAAAGCGCACCGCAAGAACCCGATTCTCCTCGTCGCGCACATGACCTTCCACGGACAGGAATCCGTCCATCCCATCGGGGAGAGTCGCCGGTCCTGCGTCGAGAGGATGCCCCGCGGCGTTCGCATCCCGCGCAAGGATGGACGGGATCGAGAGAGGATCGAGCGCCAGGGCTTCGAAATCCCAGTGCAGCCGGTCTCCCAGCTCCTGGAGCAGGCTGGCATCGATGTCCACCGTCTCGAGCCCCAGCGTGATTCCATCTGCGGATTCGGCAATGCGGCAGAAACGAAGGAACCCCACGTCGTCGGCGAGAAAGAAACAGGCGCGTCCGGAATCGTCGCGCCCCGCGAAGACAATGGCGGAGGTTTTTTCGGCACGGACGTTGCGGGAAAAGTCTTTCACCCAGATGGGCCACCCCGGCGCGGGCGCGAGCCGCTCGCCCTCGATCACGGGAAAGGTCTCCCCTCCGACGGTAGTGCCGGAAGGAGGAGGCGGGCGGCGGAAGCCTTGAGCCCCTGCCTGCAGGCCCAGCCCATCGCCGCCGGGCAGGCTTGTCGCGACCAGGAGGGCCAACAGGGCGACCGCCGGGCGAAGACCCACGCGCGCGGCAGACTTCAGGAATTCCATGGGCCCTCTGATTTCGGGGAGCCGGTCGACATGGCCGAGAGGTTCACTTGCCCGGCGGTTCAGGGGTCCCCGCGTCTTCGCGCGCATCGGGACCTTCATCGACAGGGATGCCGCCCTCGGTCCCACGCCCGCCGGTTTCCTCATCCGGAAGACCGAGCCTGTTCAACGTTGTCGCGCGGATCTCGCGGATCTTGCCGGCCAGCTGACCCAACTCCCCCGCCTCTTGATCGACCTCGAGCGCCCGCGTGATCTTGCGGATACCCTCCCGGGCGGTCCCGAAGCGCTCGCACTCCAGCATCCCTGCCCGGGCGAGAGCGTGCACGTTCAAGGAATCGGCGTCGAGCGCCGCGTGCAACTCCCGCAGGGCATCGTCGTTGCGATCCTGAAGGCCGAGCAGCGTGGCCAGGCCGAGATGGGCGATGGCTCCCGTCCGGGTCCGCGGAGCGACCACGCTTGCGACGACGGCGGCGTCGTGCAGGATGCGCCCGGCCAGACTGTGGTTCGCCTGTTGCGCCCGCAGCAGGCCGAGGTTCAAGAGGGCGATCGGGTTGCGAGGAAAGAATCCGATCGATTTCTCGTACAACGCAGCCGCTCTCTCGATGTCGCCCGCCGCCAGGGCTGCCCCGGCCTGATGGAAGGGAGGCGCGGGCGAATCCGGCGCTTCGCGGGCCAGTCTGGCGAACAGTTCGCCCGAAGCCGTCCATCCAGCGACGTCGGCGCGGGCGCGCACGGCCATCCACCCGGCAAAGAACACCGGCATGATGATGAGGATTCCGGTGAGCACTCCCGCGAGCCATTCTGCGCGTGCCTTGCTCAGGAGTGTGCGAGCCCCGAGCGCCGCGGCCGAAGCGAGCATCAACCCGAGGCCGAAGAGGGGAAGATAGAGGTGCCGCGCGCTTGCCACAGATCCGTTCGGGCGGATGAGGGGCAGAACGGCCAAGAGCGTCGTGACGAAAACCCAGCACCCGAACGCCGCCGCGGGCAAGCGCTTCCTGAACGCCACGAAGAGCGCGACGCCGGCGGCCAGCACGAGCACGCCGAGCAGCGCCTGTCCCGTCCCAGGTGAGGCGACGCCGAAGGTACCCGGGTCCCCCAGAACGACCGGGGGCGCCGCTTCTCCGCGCGAGAGCAGATGCGTGTAGTCAGGCAGGATGGTCGCGATTCCAAGGAGCATGCCCGCGTAAAGCCAGGGCAGAAAGAGCGCCAGGCGCAGCCGCTCGCTGAAATCGAGGGCCTGCACATAGTCGAACATCGGATTGATCCGCAGGTCGTGGGGCAATCCGCGCAGGACACCGCCCCGCACGGCCGACCAGAGCAGAATGAGAATCACGCACGCGACCGCGACCGACAGGATCCGCGCGCGCGGTAGGCCTGCATGCGCAAGCGAACCCGCGCTCGCCTCGTATCCGAGGATCAGCACCGGCAGCAGCAGGGCTGCCTCGTGCGAAAGCAGCCCCGCCAGAAAAAGGAGCGCCGCCCCGCCCCACACCGCAATACGCGCCGGGCCCGCCCTGCGCGTGACGGTCTCCCTGCACCGCGGCGGCGAGATGAACGACACATACACAATCAGCGCGCCGAAGAGGAAGACATGCGCGAGCAACTCGGCCCGGCCCGCCAGGCGCCAGATGGACTCGCTGTTGACTGGATGTAGAACGAGTAGCGCCGTCGCAAGCAGGCCGACCCACCGGGACAGACCGAGTTTCACCAGCAACAGGAACGCGAGCGCCGCCGCCAGGGCGAAGAGCGCGAGGTTGGTCCGAACCATCACCTGGTGGGCGGCCCGGAGGGAGGCGGAGGACTCGCCCTTGCCGGCCGCGAGCAGCCACTCGGCACGCAGGGTGAGGGTGGCCAGCGGGCGCCACAACGGCCTGAAGTAATCGTCCCCGTAGTAAGGCGCCACAAACCCGTGTGGCCGTCCTTGCGTCACGGCGCTGTTTCCGAGAGCAATCGCATCGTCGTCGAGCAGGGGCTGAAGGGGAAGCACCGGGGCGTAGATCAAGACGGCGAAAAGAGCGATCCCGACGGCGAGTCCCGCCGCGATCGCCCAACGAGGAACCGCCCCCATCCAGCCCATCCGCGCATGTCGGGGCCCCGCCGGAACGGCCAGCTCAGGGCGCACTAGAATTCCGTGTACGCGGTCCGGAAGCCGATCCAGTACGACCGGGTTTCCGGCGCGGCCGACATCCGATTCGTGACCCGCAGGACGGAGGACATGTCATCATGACTTCCTCCGCGGAGCGCGCGCACCGTGCCGCTCGGCGGCCCCTCGGGATCGACGGGCGGAACACGTGTGCGCAGATACTGATTGAGAAGCCCGTGGTACAGATCTGCGGAATACCAATCTTTCGACCACTCGGAGACATTCCCGGCCTGATCGTAGGTCTCCATGGGGCTGATCGCATTGACAGTGAAGGCGTTCTCACCGTTGTAGTACTTCACCGGCGTCGTCGACCTCGGGACGCCTCCGCTCTCGAATGGATCGCCCGATTGGCGGAAGTTGGCATAACTGCCGTCGATCGTCTCGCTCAGCGCCCAAGGATAGAAGGGCCCGGTTTCGATGATCTTGCCGCGAGCGGCGATTTCCCATTCGATTTCGCTTGGCAGGCGCAGCCCATAGAAGTTCGCATAGGCGGTCGCCCCGTACCAGCTCACACCCGTGACCGGATGGTCGATGTACGTGTCGTCCGCGTAGAACGTCGAGTCGCTCTGGCTGTAGCGGACTCTCGTCAGGCTCTCGTCGAGCACGAGATAGATCTGGCTGCCGTCCGGGGAGTACACAATCGGGTCACCGTCGGGATCGAAGAGAATCTTGCCCTCCACGCGGGCAGTATCGAGATAGTCGGTATACAATCTGTTGGTCACTTCGTGCGCGCCGATGTAGTAGGTCGTCGAAATCTTTACAAACAGTGTGCCGTCAAGAGCCTCGTCATCGTCCAGGCCGCAGCTCTCGCAGTCCAAGGCGCCGATGGCAAAGGAGTCTGGAAGGATCGGTACGTGTTCATATCCACGGGGCGGCCGGGGTATCCCTTCGGCGGGTAGCACGAACAGGCTCCTGATGGCAGTGTCTGGTTTGTTGGGCGTGCTCACAAGGCTGTAGTACTTGTTGAAAGCCTGCATCGTCACTTTGTAGGAATCGGGCCGGGCGTACTTCCACTGCACCGGTGTACCGGCGGTCAAGGAATCCGCAAGGTCGAAATCCCAGGATCCGTCGTTCTGGAAATCCCACCGCACGAGGATCTCATCATCCGACACAACCTGATCGCGGGTCGGAGAGGGATCGAATGTGAACGTATTGTCGACCGTGCCTTCGGAAGGGACGACGCTGAAGTCGGCAAAGGGCGCGCGCAGCAGACTCTGGTTGATGATCTGGACCGGCACCTGCTCCGAGGCGCGGCTGTTTCCGGCCGCATCGGTGGCGATGGCGTAAAGGGCACCGGTGGACCCATTGTCGATGGTGCCGATTCTCCAGAAATAGGAGAAGTACTCGGCACTGTCGGGCTCGGTGAGCGCGGGGCCGATCTTGGTCTGCAGGCTGTCGGTGTGGAGCACCAACCAGATCTGCACCTCTGACACGCCGCTCTCGTCCGCGGCTGCGATGACGACGTTGGTGCTGTCTTCGATGAGGGCCCCTTTGATTTCCATCGGGAGGATTGGAAGTGGATGCACGATGGAAACCACCGGGGCTTCCTGATCGCGCTCACCGGTCGGATCCTGCTCGTCGCAGCCCCCCACCAGGAGCAGACACCCCAAGGACCCCAGGAAGAATCCGCACAAGTAGCTCCGAATTCGCATAACTTCTGTCCTCGCCGACTGATGACTCCAACGGGATAACACTCGCGGATGCCGAAACCCTTCGCTCCAGACACCGAAATCCCTCGCTTCGATGCGAGCCAGAGCTTGTTCAGTCTAGGTGCCCGAAGGGCGAGTGTCAATCAAAGCGGGGGGAAGGTCACCGCTTCCAGGGGCGCATCGAGCGCGCGCTGGAAGTTCGCCCAGCGCGCCGATCCGGGGACGGCGTTGTCGGCGGCGGGGGGCTGGGACGCACTCATCTGTCATTGGCCCTCCCGAGGTCCCCTCCTTGAGCGGGTTCCGGTGGAGTCTTCCGCCGATCCGTTCGCCGGGAAACGTTCGCGCTTCTCCAGAATCCTGCGGGCGCCCAGGACCATCGGGGAAGCGATCCGTCTCGCACAGATCTTGCGGGCGCGTAGGCCGTCGGGAAAGCGACCGTGCCCTGCCCGGATCCGGCGGGCGTTCAGAGTCCCCAACTGTGGACAACTTTGGCCCCCGGAACGGACACAACAGGTAAATCGTTATCAAGAAACATGTTGAGTAATCAACGTTGTTGTCCACATTCTCTACCCAGGCCCCAAGGAATGGTCCTGGGACGTATTGCCGAGGATCGCGTGGGGATCGCCTCGGGCCTGGGTCTGTCGTCGGCCCATGTCCTGGATCTTCGGCATATCTGACTAAGAATCAATCAGTTGCCCGAAGGGCGACTCCGCGGTCCCTCTCGCCCGATCTCTCCCGAAGAATGAAGGCCGCCTTGGGAAGGCTCGGGCGAGCGGTCCCCAGAGGGGTAGCCTGGCCTTGGAAGCGATCCGGGTCCCTGGGCATGGGCGCCGTGGGGGGCGATTGAAGGCTGGGCCGGCGGAGATGTGCTGGGTCGCTGGCCAGCCTCAGACGTAATATCTTTCTGGATAGTACGTTGCGGTCCTGCAATTCCAGGGGCCTCGCTCTTTGCGGCCGTCGTTCTTGCATCCAGGGAGCCCTTCGGATTCGCCTTGTCCCCCATGTTCGAACAGCCCTGAAAGAGAACGCCTTCCTCGATGATCAGGGCGCTGCAGTACAAATCCGCCACGACCTTGGCCCCGCGGGCCAGGTGGATTCGGTTCTGGGCGTGAATCGTGCCCTTGAGATGCCCGTGAACCACGACCTCATGTCCGGCGAACACCCCTTCGAGTTCTGCCTTGGGGCCCACCGTCAATGCACCGCTAACCTTCGTCGAACCAATCAGTTGTCCCTCAATGCGCACATCTCCGTCGGCGACCAGATCTCCCTCGATCTTTACGCCGCTCTGAAGGAAGGACTGCTCTTTCCGTTCACTCTTCTCGGCGCGAGGGGCGGGCGCCATTGGCTCCGGCGACGACTTTCTGAACATTGTCTCCTCCTTGGCAGTGTGTCCGGTCCATCGGGGAGGGAATCGCCCGCGCCGGGAATTCCGTCGTGTCGGATCCCGCCGTCCGGCTGAAACTGCCCGATACCGACCTTCGATACGAGGCCCGCAACAACTCACGCGTGTCAGGGCCGATCATCGAGAACTCGCTATGCCGATCCCTCCCGTGCGCCGCCGATATCTCTTCATGCCTCGGGCCCAGTCGGCCCAGCACTGCGCGGCCCCTCTCTCCTGCCTAGCTCGTCAAGCCGCCGCCGGGTACCTGACGCTCAAGCGACGGGAAGACAAGGACGGGATCGATCGCCTTGCCCGCCCAGTGGACTTCAAAGTGTAGGTGCGCCGCCGAACTTAGCCCCGTGCTGCCCACTTCCGCAACCACTTGTCCCGCAGCCACCGAGTCTCCTATCTTGACCAGAATCTCCGAATTGTGCCCGTAGACCGTTTTCAGCCGGACACTGTGAGCGATGACCAACACCCACCCGAAGGTCTCATCCCATCCGGCGGATGAAACCACTCCTTCGCCGGCGGACACGACGGGCGCGCCTGTCTCTCCGGCAATATCCAGGCCCGTATGGAAAATTCCGCCTTGGCCCAACTTTCCGAAGGAGCGCGTCAGTGGGCCGCTCAGGGGGGTGATGCGCAGGTCGTGTCGGATTTCGCGAAGGGCGGCTTCCCCCACCGAGGAGATGGGTTCGACGCGCGCGTAAGGCTCTTCGCCGACGGTCGGCATCTCCGATTGCAGTGCGTCGCCGGCCGCGTCCTCGGCATCGCTCAGCCCGAGAAGCGACAGCAGCGACAGCCGGGCTGCGTCCAGCGCCTCCAAGCGATTCTCAAGTTCGGACACCCGGCTCAATTGCCTGCGTAGCTGGATGTTCTCTGCGTTCAACGCCTGGATGCGGGCGATCCGGGTCAAGAGAAAGCCCGTGGAGAAGAGACCTGCCATCGCAACGACGAGGATGACAGCGGAGACGACCAAGCCTCCGAGGGCCTGCCTCCTGGAAACGCGGAACTGCCAACTCCGGGCCTCGGTGGGCGAGGAAATCGTGATGTGAAAGGCCTCGGAACCGGCGAGGGCCGAGTCGTTCGTCCGAGTAGATTGTCGAAAAGCCATGGTCGATCCGCTTCCCGGGCCCCGCCGCCATCCCCGCGGCGGTGTCGATTTGAATCGCAGTCGCTCCGGCGGGCGAAACCCATGCCCCGAGTCCACGCCGCCGGAGAGATTGGGACCTCTAGAACACGACGAGACCGAATTGCTCCAAGAGGCGGCTCAGCTCCTCTTCATCATGGAAGCGAAGCTCGACTCTGCCTCCCTGACGCGCCAGACGGATCTTTGCCTCCGTCCCAAAGTGCCGGCAAAGGCCCTCCTCTATCCTTCTCAAGTGGTCCGGCTTGGGCGCGCTGCGCTTGGCCCCCCGCGGTCTGTTTCCCCTGCGCATCCCTTCATTGACCCGGGCCGCCCAGGCCTCGGCATCCCGCACCGACCACTTCTCCTGCAGGAACCTCTCGGCCGCCGAGACTTGCTGGTCTGCCGGAAGCGACAGCAGTACGCGGGCGTGCCCGGCCGACAGTGTTCCACGTGAAACACACTGAAGAACGGGTTCCGGGAGCTTCAAGAGGCGCATCAGGTTCGTTACCGTGGAGCGGTCCTTCGAAACTCGCTTTGCGATGTCCACGTGGGTCAGGCCATACTCGCTCGAAAGCACATCATAGGCTCGAGCTTCCTCGACAGGATTGAGATCCTCTCGCTGGAGATTCTCGATCAAGGCTGCTTCCAGGCTCTGCCGGTCTTCCATTTCTCGGATCAGAACGGGAATCTCCCTCCAGCCGGCCGATTTGCAGGCCCGCCAGCGCCGCTCTCCCGCAATAATCTCGTACTGGTCCCCCTTGGGTCGCACAAGTATGGGCTCGAGAAGACCTGTCTGCGCGATGCTGCGGGTGAGCTGCTCCATCCCCTCCGGGTCCCAATCCGACCGCGGCTGGCGCTGGTTGGGAATGATGGAATCGACCGGAATCTGCCTGACTCCTTCAAGAATCGGAGGTCCCGGCAGGTGCCCCCCAGGGACATCCATCCGCCGGTGCTCGAGTCCGATCGCAACTCCACGCGCCTCGAGATCCTCCGCCGAGATGCTCCCGGCGGAAGTTTCCGCAGGTTCAGGAATAAGCGCTCTCAGTCCGCGCCCAAGTGCTTTCCTTGTCATGGCTTTCTACTTCCTTCGCCAGGTTCATGTAACTGATCGACCCCGTGCAGTTCGGATCATAAAGCACGGCGGGCTTCCCAAAACTCGGAGCTTCACCAAGGCGGACGTTCCGCGGAATGATCGTCTCGAAGACTCGATCTCCGAAATAACGCCTCGCTTCTTCAGCGACTTGTTGGGAGAGCATGAGGCGGCCGTCGTACATGGTCAGGAGAATGCCCTCCACTCGCAATTCCGGATTCAGGCTTTCCTGAACCAAGCGCACGGTCTGGAGAAGCTGACTCAACCCCTCAAGGGCATAGTACTCGCACTGCATCGGGATCAAGACCGAGTGGGCGGCCGTCAGGCCATTGATGGTCAGCAGCCCAAGGGATGGCGGACTGTCTATGATCACGTAGTCGTATCGCGCCGCCAATGGAGCAAGTTTCTGCTTCAGCAGTGATTCTCGTTTCTCGAGGCCGACCAGCTCCACTTCCGCGCCGAAGAGCCGGGGAGCGGAGGCGATAAGTTCCAGCTTCTCCACGGCCGTCCGCAGAATCGCTTCGCCCACATCGCAACCGCCCAGGAGAACTTCATAGAGGCATGGAGCGGGCTCCTCCGCGCTCAGCCCCATTCCAGAGGTCGAGTTTGCTTGCGGATCCAGATCCACCAAGAGCACCCGATGATTCAGGTTCGCCAGAGAGGCCGCGAGATTGATCGCGGTAGTGGTTTTTCCGACTCCGCCTTTCTGATTGGAAACAGCGATGATCCTGGTCACGACCCACCCTGCGTCTGAAGAAAAGCGGTTTGCCCGCTTTTCTGCCGGAATTCGGGAACGCGACGATGGTCGGTTGCCTCGAGGGGCCGGCGTCCTTCCATGAACCGCAGAGCCTCCCTGCCGAGGAGAACGTTCAACCAGCTACAGCGACGTGCGTTGGACTTCTGTCAGATGCGCGGAGACTATCATTCCCCGTCCTGAGTGTCAATCGCACGGGCAAAGCTGGATTTGTCGCAGATTCTCCATGACCTGACTCCGCGCCCCCGGCGCAATCCGTTTGGGTGGCTTGTGAGGTCGCTGCGGGTGGCGCTCAACCTGATCGGGAGTCCAACAGCCGGTTCTTCCCCAGCGACGGGCGAAAGCACGGGAGCATCCACGGAGTCTTCCAAAGGCGCCCGACAGGGGCTGACGGCGTCGTTTCACGTGAAACAATGCGACTGTGCCGGTGTGCCCCGCGCTCGCTTCGCCTAGCCTCTGCACTGCTTCGAGAGTCGGAGGATCCGGGACTTCGCCCAAGGAATCGGATGGAGGTCCAGAAACTGCCAGCCCAATCGGTTCCTCGATTCCGCGGCTTCCTTGAGTTCCTCGTCCCATGCGGGGCCCTTGTAAATCAGGAGCCTCGCGCGAGAGGCGGAAATGGAGTCGACCAGGCGAAGAGATTCGGAAAGACGCGCCACAGCTCGCATCAAAATCACGTCGTATCCCTTCGGAGGAATCAGGAACGACGAGCCTTCTGCGGTCCCACGGCCGTCAGTGGGCGTGGCGCCTTCCGCAGACACACAGTTTTCCGAGAACACGCCGCCTTCCAAGGGCACACCGCCCTCTGAGCACACCCTGATCTCTGAGGAAGGCCCCCCTTCCAGGGTCGCATCGTCTCCCGCACACGCACCGATGGCCCGCTTCGACCCCCGCGTCAATTCCTCCACGCGTCCGCGAATCACTTCAAAGTCTGGAAGTTGCAGCCTCCGCCCAATCCGTTCGAGAAAGGCGGTCTTCTTCTCCGATGAATCCAGGAGTGTGATCCGCGCATCCGGCCTGCAGATCTTGAGCACCATCCCTGGGAATCCGCCCCCTGTTCCAACGTCGATCCATCTCGACCCTGCTTGCGGCTGCTCGACGAGCAGGGCGCCCAAGCTGGCCGCC
Organism: Candidatus Eiseniibacteriota bacterium; assembly: GCA_043806645.1. Classification (GTDB taxonomy): domain Bacteria; phylum Eisenbacteria; class RBG-16-71-46; order CAIMUX01; family WJJG01; genus JAZDGX01. The sequence goes on from JAZDGX010000031.1 coordinate 29,574, forward strand.
ACGTGTTTGGCCGGCAACTGAGCCCTGTCTCCCCTGGACACCAGATCGACCGCGGCCG
>JAZDGX010000032.1:0-2568 GCA_043806645.1 Candidatus Eiseniibacteriota bacterium
TGCATCGAAAGGACCAGGATCGGGATCTCCGTGTCGAGGTCGCGCAGCTGCTTGATCAGCGAAAGGCCGCTGGAATCCGGCAGCGAGATGTCCACCATGACGACATCCGGCCGGGCCCGTTCGAAGGCCTCGAGCGCCTCCCTGCAAGTGCTCGCCTCGCCGCAGACCGCCAGGTCCTTCTCCTGGCCGATCAGTTGCGAGAGCCCGTGCCGGACGATCGGATGATCATCCACGATCAGAACCCGCTTGGCCTTGGTCTCGTCCTTCATCGCGCCTTTCGAAGAGAAGCCCACGGATCACACGGATGCACACAGATAGTAAGAGGAAAGTCAGACAATCATGCGTTCGTATTCCAGCTTGGGATAATGGCCGAAGTTCACCAACAGTCCAACCTTGTAACCCGTTGCATTAAGATAGTTGAGCAACTGTGCCCGATGCTCGTCGGCCAGTTGAGACACGGCCTTGATTTCCACCACGATCTTCTCGAAGCACATGAAATCCGGCTCATAGGTCTGCTTGAGCGGCCGCCCTTTGTACGTCAGCCCCAGAGACTTCTTGGATTCGTGTGGTATTCCCTGGATTTCCAGTTCGATCTCCATGCACTCGTGATACACCGGCTCCAGAAACCCGCACCCCTTCTCATTGTAAACCTCAAAACAGGCCCCAATGATCTTGTACGTCTCGTCCGCATATAACAATTCCGCCATCCGCTCCTCCTTTCGTCCTCCTCTTGCCCCTTCCAACCTCCTTCCTCTTCATCCGCCATCCGTGTCAATCCGTGTGATCCGTGGGCCCCTCTTCTCTTCGTTTTCAAACTCGCACTTCACGATCGTCCCCCCGCTCGGCCGCGGCATGATTTCCAGTCTCCCGCCAATCAAGTCCGTCCGGTAGCGCATGATCTGCAGGCCCATGCCGCCCTTGGACGTCGCGCCCGCCGGCATGCCTGAACCATCGTCCTCGATCCGCAATTCGCCGCGTGCCCCGTCGCTCTCGAGCCGGACCACGATCTCGCGCGGCGACGCGTGGCGGGCCGCGTTGCTCACCGCTTCCTGCGCGATGTGATAGAGGTTTATGGCGACCGCGCTGTCATAAATCAAGACGGGACTGCCGGCTTCGAAGCGGCACGCGACGCCGAACAGGCTTTGCGAGTCCGCGGCCAGACGCTCGAGGGCGGCCGCCAGGCCTTCCTCGGCCATCTCGACCGGCGCGAGCCCGCGCGCGATACGCCGCACCTGCGCGATCGCTTCCTTCATCAGCTTGCCGATCTTCGCGACGCTCTGCGACTCGGGCAGCGACCTGCCCGACAGCTCGCGCTCGAGCGCGCTGGTCAGGTAGCCGATGCCCGCAAGCTGCTGCCCGAGCGAATCGTGCAGGTCCTGCCCCACCCTGCGTTTCTCGCGGTCGCTGATGTGGAGGATCTCCTGCTCGAGCCGCCGGCGATCTTGCATGGTCTTCTTGAGCTTGATGTTGGCCGCCGTCACCTCCGCGGTGCGCTCCCGGACGATCTGTTCGATCTTGCGGGCCCGCCCGGCAACGAACAGGAGCTGGCTCGTCACCAGCGCCGTCACCACCAGTCCGCTCAGCAGAAGGCCCAGCGGCTGCCACGTGCGGTACAGGTCGATGAACGAGGACGACGGCACGCAGACCACGGTCCAGGCGCGGCCGGCCACGCTGATATCGTACCGGTATGTCGGGATCTTGACGCGCGAAGCATTCTCTTCGAGGTCCTCGACTGTTGCGGCCGGGATCCGCCGGCCCGCGGCGATGTACAGCACCTGTTCGCCGGCGGGCGCCTTGGGATCCAGGACATAGACGTCGATGCCCTGGGGCCCGACGTAGCTCAGCGCCCGGCGCAGCACGCGCTCGGGTTCCAGCACGGCCACGACGAACCCGTCCACGTCCCCGCGCTGCTCGCGCGATGCCCCGGGCGGCAGTTCCCCGCGGTAGATCGGCGAGAAGACCAAGCGCCCGGCGCCCCGTCCCGCCGTTCCGCCTACCGTAGTCTGTCCCGCTGTGCGCGACGTTTCCATGGCCTGTCGGCTGGCGGGATCCGAAGCGAGGTCCAGGCCGAGGGGGATCGCCCGCGCGTCCGGCGGTTCGGCGTAGGATATTGGGAAGTACTCCGGGCGGGCGGGCGCGTCCACGAGTTCCCCCTCCCCCATTTCCAGGAGACGGAAATCCGGATACCCGCCCTGGCGCATCGCGGCCTCGTAGAGGGGCCGCTCGGCATACGGAACACGCGGGGCCCAGCCGAAGACGTCGAGGACGTAGCGGTGATAAAGCAGGCCCTTGCTCACGAACTCGGCGAACGCCTGGCGGTCGACGTCGGCGGAGATGCTGTGGACCCGGCCGAGGGATTCGAGCACTTCCACGAAGAGGTTCAGTTCGCGCTCGAGCACGAAGTTCAGGTTGCGCGCCACGCCGCGAAACGCATCGTCGAACAGGCGGCTCTCCCAGGCCCGCCGGGCCTGCCACAAGAAGAGGGAGACGATGACACCGATGACCGCCGTGGCCAGCGCGAAGAGCCGGCCCGCCCCCGCGCTTGCGGATCCGCTTCGCGACGGCCGC
>JAZDGX010000033.1:0-7197 GCA_043806645.1 Candidatus Eiseniibacteriota bacterium
GGCCAGACCGTTGAATTCGGTCCCGACAGTGGCCCGGCCCGGCACGGGAGTCAGAAGCAGGAACAGGCCGAGCAGAAGCGTAGCTCTCATCGTGGTTCCTCTCTCGACGCGGCCCGCCGCGCCGGCCGCGTCACACCCTGGCGAATCCCGCGCGTCGATCTCCGGCCGAACCGGAGGAATCCACGCCATGCCGCTCGATGAGCGCGACTGGAATCCGCGCACTATATCGGCCCGGTCATCCGATGTCAAGGCGCCCCCCGCTCCAGCCGGGTGCCACAAGTGTAGCCAGGTGTGCAGCTTTTGGGACGCCGCAGCGGAGGGGCGAGGGGACCCGCTGGGGCCCGCGGGATGTCTCCGCCGCGCGCTGTTTGCCCGTCTGGAGTGTGCGACGGAAATCCGAGCGCGGCGGAGTCAAGGCGCGCGCTTTGGTGATTGGGATTCCGAGAGCGCGCGCCGGTCCCGCGGGCTCCAGTGGGTCCCCTCGCCCCGGGGGAGGACCCAACAAAACTGTTGCCGGTGCGCGCGGCGCTTGGATAGTCTCGGCGCTCGACTGGGCGGCGTAGCTCAGCTGGTTAGAGCAGCGGAATCATAATCCGCGTGTCCGGGGTTCGAATCCCTGCGCCGCCAAGTCGCTTTCATCGGTGGGCCCCACCGTCTCTCCCCCCGGTATCCCCGCGCACGGTTGATCGGCGAAAAGGTCCTTGCCGATATCCTGAACGATCGCCTGCGGGCAACCTTGATAGTCGTTCCATCCGAAGGTGCAGACGAGGTCCACGACATCGCCTTCCTTCCAGGGATGCGTCTCGCCGTTGCGCCATTGAATCGCGGGCAGCCCGCCGGAAAGGCCGATCTCGAGGTGCGGGCCGCGGGGGCCGCGCCCGAACGTGCGGAGCCGCGCGATGGTCTGTCGGCGCAAGGCGAAGCGCGGCGAGGGATTCCCCACGCCGTGCGGCTCGAGTCTCTCGAGCGCATCGAGCAGCTCCACGGTCACCATCTCGGGCCCGATCTCCATGTCGGCCCATTCGCGGTGATTGCGCTGCGGATCCATCGTCCGGGACACCTGCTCGAAACGCTCCCGAAACTCCTCCAGCCGCTCCAGGGAGACGCTCAAGCCGGCCGCCATCGCATGGCCGCCCCACCGCTCCAGCAGGTCGGAGCACTCGCCGAGGGCCGCGTGGAGATTGAACCCGGGAACGGAGCGGGCCGAGCCGGTGGCGCTCCCCTGCTCCTCCAGGATCTGCAGAACGATCGCCGGGCGTCCCACCTCGCGCACGATATGCTGGGCCAGGATGCCGTTGATCCCCTGCGGATAGGCGCGATCGGCCAGCACGACGGAACTGCAGTCGTCCAGCCGGGCCAACTGCGACAGCATGCGCTCGGAGATTTCATCCACCTGCCGTTGCCGCCGGCGATTGAGTAGATCCAGCGCTCGGGCGAGCGCCTCGATCTCGGCCGCATCCTCGGAGAGCAGGAGCGAGAGCGCGGTCTGCGCATCTCCGACGCGTCCCGCCGCGTTCAAGCGCGGGGCGATCTGAAAGCTGATGTGGGACGCCCGCAGGGGCTGCCCCCCCAGGCCGGCCACCGCGCGCAACGCCTGGAGCGGCAGGAAGCGTCCCTTGGTCAGCATCGTCAGGCCGTGGCGCACCAGGGCCCGGTTGCCTCCCACGAGCGGCATCATGTCGGCCAGCGTGCCGACCGCGGCCAGGGCGACGTACTCTCCGTCGATCGGCAGCGACCGCCCCAACGCGGGCTCCAAGACGCGACGCAGACGGGAAAGAAAGAGCAGGACGAGCCCGGCGGTCGCAAACTCCTTGAACACAGAAGGGCATTCCGGATGTCGGGGATTGACGAGCACCGAGGAGCGCGCGAGCCGGCCGGGGTCGTCGATGGCATGGTGATCGATGACGACCACATCGGCTCCCTGCCGCCGCGCGGCTTCCACCGGTTCGTCATCGAACGATCCGCAATCCAAGACGATGAAGAGACCCGCATCCGGGTTGGCATGCACCGCCTCGATCGGCATGCCGTAGCCTTCGGCGCGGTTGGCGGGCGTGGCGGCCACGAAGTCCCGGATCCCGATCCGCTTGAGAAAAAGCGCCATCTGGGCGATCGACGTGAGTCCGTCGCAATCGTAGTCGCCGGCGATGACGACCTTGCTGCGCCGGAGCAGATGGTCGCCGACGACCCGGGCGGCTTCGTCGAGATTCCGGATGCTGCGGGCATCCGCCTCCAGGCTCTCGAGCCCCGGCTCCAGCGCGGAGGGATCGAATCCGCGGCCGGCGAGGAGGATCGTGAGGACATCCTGGATGGAGCGCGGCCGGCGCGGACTGGAAATGCCCCAGCAGACCGGGCGCTTGTGCATGATCCATGGCTCCCTGCTGTCGCGCGGCGCGAGGCACGATGTCGAATCGGGCAACTGCTTTCTTTATCCTCCGTTGGGCGGCCGAGTCAACCCCTTCCGGCCCTGATCCTGTTTTTGCTGGCACTTCGCGGGCTTCTGGCGGATTCTTGACGGCTATGGCAGACGACTTGAGAAAAGCCATGAAAAGGGCGGGTTTGGCCTCCGACAAGGAGATCCGCCAGGCTCAGCACCAGGAGCGAGTCCGGCGCAAGGAATTGGGCCAGGAGGGGTTGGAGGAGGAGCGCCGCCGCCTCGAGCGCGAGCGGCAGGCCGCGCAGGTCCGCCGGCGCGACGCGGACCGCGAGCGGGAGCGGCTCCTGCAGCAGCGGCGCGAGGCGCAATCTCGGACGGCACGGATTGCCGGACTCCTGCAGGACGCCGATACGCTGCCGCGAGAAGGCGGGCCGCGACGCTTCTTCTTCGAGATGCCCGCAGGTCCCATCGCTTTCATCGACGTCTCCGAAGGCCTGGCCCGGCGCCTGGTCCAGGGGGACGCGGCCATCGTGGCGGCCCGGGGTCTGCTTGCGCGCGATTTCGCCGTCGTCGGCGGCAAGGCGGCACGCGAGGTGGAGCAGCTCGATAGAGAGCGCCTGCTCTTCTGGAATATCCGGCGGTAGGCGCCGCGCGCCATCTTTTCGTTCGACGACCGCATCCGGCGCGGTTCGCTTCGGCGACGCGCACAGGCTTTGAGGAGATTGGAATGAAGACCTCACGCTCATGCACGAAAGCGGCCGTGTTCCTGCTGGCACTCTGCGCGGCCGCCTTCACCGGACCGACCGGGCCGGCCGCCGCGGCGCATCCTCCGGGCATTCCCGCCGCAGGTCCGGCCGCTGCCGCCGCTCCCGCCGCGGACCGTGCGGAGGGAGTCGCTCTCGCCACGGGGCGTACGGAGAGCGTCCTTCTCGATCGCATCACCGCGGCCGGGAACGAGACGGACTGGCCCACTGCCGCGGCCGTGGTGGTTTTCGACAGCACTACGGTGGTCGTCGAGGATTCGGGCCTCTCCCACCGGCGCCATCACGTCCTGCGTAAAATCCTCACCGAGACCGGCGCCGTGGATCACGCCGCGCTGCGCTTCGACTACGATCCCGCTTCGAATCGCGTCGATATCCTGAGTGTGCGCATCCATCGGCGCGACTCCACCTGGGTCGCGATCGATCCCGCGGCGGCGGCCGATGTCTACGCCCCGACGCACATGATCTACTGGGGCGGACGCATGAAGGTCCTCGGCCTGCCCCGTCTCGAACCGGGCGACGCCATCGAGACGATCGAATCCAAGATGGGCTTCCAAATCGCCTACTTGAGCGAGATCGATTCCGATCTCGAACGCTACGTGCCGCCCATGCGCGGGTACTTCTACGACGTGCTCCTCTTCCAGGGCCCGCAGCCGATCCGCGACATCCACTACCGGCTCATCCTGCCGCGCGAGAAGATGGCGCAGTACAGCGTCTACAACGGCGAGGTCTTCTCCGCGTTCGCCTTCACCGACAGCACGCTGGTCTACGAATGGTGGTCGGCCGATCAACCCGCCGTGGACGCCGAACCCTTGGCCCCCGACTGGAGCGATTTCGTCCCCAAGGTCGTTCTCGCCACCGTCCCCGATTGGCCGGCGAAGTCCCGCTGGTTCCAGGAGGTCAACGAGCCGGTCTTCGCGTGGAATGAGGATATCGCCGCCAAGGTGGCCGAGTTGACCGCGGGCCTGCGCACCGATGAAGAGAAGATGGCGGTCCTGCTCCACTGGGTGGCCGACAACATCCGTTACTCGGGCCTCAACATGGGCGAGGGCGAGGGGTACACGCTGCATCCGGGCATCATGACCTGGGAAGATCGCTGCGGGGTGTGCAAGGACATCGCGGGCATGCTCGTCACGATGCTGCGCGCGGCAGGCTATACAACCTATCCGGTCATGACGATGGCGGGCGCGCGGGTGGAACGGGTTCCGGCGGATCAGTTCAATCACTGCGTAGTCGCCGTGCGCCAGGACGACGGTTCGTATGTCATGCTCGACCCCACCTGGGCGCCGCAATCGGCCGACATCTGGTCGCGGGCCGAGGGCGAGCAGCACTACGTGATCGGATCGCCCGGCGGGGAGGATCTCGCCGCCATCCGCGGCTTCTCCGCGGAAGAAAATCGCCTGCGGGTCTCCCTGTCGACCTCGCTCGACGCCACGGGCGCGCTCGCCGGCGAACTGACGATGGAAGGCTGCGGGCACAGCGATACGCGCCTGCGGCGCAATCTCACCTACATCACGCGCGCACAATGGCCCGCCTTCGCCGCGGAGGTCGCCGGCGGCATCGCGCCCGGCCTCGAGGTGACCGGATTCCAGTTCGGCGACCACACCGACTACGGGCAACCGATGCGCTACCGCCTGCAGTTCCGCGTTCCGCGCTATGCGGCCCTCACCGACTCCTCCGTCGATCTGGCCCTGCCCTCCGCGCGGTTCCTGAGCGGCAATCAGCGTTTCTCCCGTATCGTCGACCTGCCCGAAGTGGAGCAGCGCCATCATCCGGCCCTCTTCTGGGCCCCGGTGGAGACCGAGATCGAGGAAACCCTGGAGCTTCCGGCAACCTATCGCTTTGACGATCCCCTGCCGGCGCAGGAACTCGACCGGCCCGCCGCCGCCTTCTCCGGCTCGCTCGAGGCGGAGGCTTCGCGGATCCGCGCCAGCCAGCGCTTGACGCTGAAAAAGCGGACGATCCCGGCGGACGAATGGGCGGGCCTCGCGGAAGTGTCCGATTCCCTCGCCAGCTTCGTGGAGGTGCGCTTGCACGGCGTGCGCTGAGCGTACCGCTCGAGGCACACCGGTGCGGATCCCGCAGCACATGTGCGGGGCAGCAAGTAACATGGGAAACCAGCAGGAGACATGAGGATGACGATTCACGCGCGGCGCGGTGAGACCGGGTCGAGTGCCTCCGCCCGGCGGGCGGTGTTTTCGCGAGCGGCCATCCTCTGCGCGGGGGTTGTGCCGTTGTTCTCAATCCTGCTGCCGGGAGCAGCACCCTTGGCCGGGGTCCGGCCCCCCGACGCCGGCGCAGAACGGTTCTCCGCGGAGGAGACGAATCTCTTCGGCCCCGACGCGGTGCCCGCCGCCCTGGCCGAGGAGGACGCGGTGGTCCTGTTTGCGGGGGACTACCTGATCCTCCACGATGACGGCCGCATCGATCATGGCCGGCATCGTGTCATCCGGCTCAACACCGATCTCGCCATCGATCAGTTCGGCGATCCCCGCGTCCCCTACGACACGCTGCGCCAGGAACTCGTCGTGCACTCCTGCCGCACCTTCACCCCCGATGGCCGGACCGTCGAGCCGGGCGAGCATGCGTTCAATCTCGTGACGGCGGATGCCGTGTCCCATTGTCCCGACGCCTTGCAGTGGCAGGAACTGGTCATCTCGCACCTGGGAGTCGAACGCGGCTGCGTCGTCGAGCTGGATGTCGAGGTGCGCGACCGCGTCCCGCATGCACCGTGGCTCGAGGGCACGATCTTCTTTTCCGATGAGTACCCGGTGGTGCGCCGGGTCGTGAGCGTCAAGAGCCCGGCCGGCGCTTCCCTGAAGGCCGCGGTCGTGAACGGGGAGGCCGAGGAGCAGACGAGTGCCGCGCCCGCCGCGGCCGGAGAGCCGCCGGCGACCATCCGCATCTGGTCGGCCTCCGACCTGCCCGCCCTGCGCGAGAGCGATGACGGGTGCGGGGGACGCCTCGGCCGCATGCATCTGCTCTTCACCACATGCCCGGACTGGCAGACCTTGTGCCGGCGGCTCCTCGATGACTTCAGCGACGCGCGGCGCGTGGACGCCGCCATGGAGCGCTGGGCGAGCGACATGCTCCTCGACCCCGAGACGCTGACGGACGAAGACCGGGCGCGGGCGGTCGTCGCCCTGACCGCGGAGGGAACGCGCGAGGCCGCGCATGCGACCTTTGAGCGCTACCGCCCGCCGCAATCATCGGCCCGCACGTTCCAGACCCGTTGCGGAAGCGCCTGGGACCGCGGGGCGCTCGCGAGCGCGCTTCTCGATCGCTTCGGATTCCGAGCGCGGATCGCCCTCGTATCGGCCAGCCGGCAGCCGGCCGTGGATCTGCCGATGCTGGGACAGTTCGATCGTCTGCTGCTCGCTCCCTACACGGCCGATCCGGATCCCGACGACCTTTTCTATCTGGATCCCTCGGCGGGAACCTTGCTGCGCGAGCCGCAGGCGCACGGCGACCGGGCGCTCATGCTGCTCGGAGGACCGGGCGAGGAAAGCGCGGGATGGTGCGGGCAGCCGGAAACGAGCGCGCGCGACGGGAGAGCGGAGGTCGTCGTCTCCCTGGTTCAGGAGGAGGGGCGGAAATTCCGGGGCACGGTGGACCTGGCCCTCGCGGGGATCCTGCACCCTTGGGAAGAGCTGTCGGATTTGGATGCGTTCGTCACCGCGTACGCAAGCCGCCTCGTTCCCGGGGCGGAGGTCACATCCACCCGGGCGGTCGAGATCGGCGCGGGCTCGGCGCGGGTGCGTTTCGATTTCACCGTCGCGGCACTGGCCTGCGACCCGGATGGACGGGCCCGCCTGCGCCTGGCCGGCGGTCCCGTTGATCCGCTGGCGGTCTGCGCTCCCTCCGGCCTTCACCGACCCGCGCGGACGACCCCGATTTTCCTCCCCGGCGGGATGTCCGAGCACGCGACCTGGCGGATCTATCTGCGGGAAGACCGCGGGCTCCAGTATCTCCCGCCTCCGGAACGGATCGAGAACGGCGCCGGCAGCTACACGCTGAGTGCGCAACAGCGGGCCCTTCCCGAGGCTCCCCGCGCGGACGAGG
>JAZDGX010000034.1:0-8734 GCA_043806645.1 Candidatus Eiseniibacteriota bacterium
ACCTTCAGGCGTTTCAGAACGTCCTTCTTGCGCTGCACCGAGGTCTCCACGCGGGCCCGCCCGCGCAGCGATTCGGCCAGCTCCTCGAGCGCGATGCGCCGCAGCAGCTCGCGGATCGCCTCGGCGCCCATCTTGGCTTCGAAGTGGTAGGAGCCGTCCTCGAGCAGCTCGTGATACTGCTCCTCGGTGATCAGCTCCTTCTCCTTGTAGGGCGTGTTGCCCGGATTGATCATCACGTAGGATTCGTAGTAGAGAATGCGCTCGAGCTGGCGCACGGGCATGTCGAGCAGGTGCCCGATGCGGCTGGGCACCCCCTTGAAGTACCAGATGTGCGAGACCGGCACGGCCAGGTCGATGTGGGCCATGCGGTCGCGCCGCACGCTGGAGCGGGTCACCTCGACGCCGCACTTGTCGCAGATCACACCGCGATAGCGGATCATCTTGTAGCGCCCGCACGCGCACTGCCAGTCCTTGACCGGCCCGAAGATGCGCTCGCAGAACAGGCCGTCGCGCTCGGGACGGAAGGTCCTATAGTTGATCGTCTCCGGCTTGGTCACCACGCCGTGGCTCCAGCTGCGGATCGTCTCCGGAGAGGCGAGCCCGATGCGGATGAGCCCGAAGTCGAACTTGCGCCGCGCTTCGCGCTCGCGTTCGCGCGCCATCGGGATCGGCATGCCGATCAAGGGACCGGAGATCCGGAATTCGGTCGTCTCTGCCATGTCCGGTATTCCTCCCGTTTGCCGCGGGCGGTTCATTCCCACGAGCCGCTACTCGAACTGGATGTCGAGACACAGACTCCGCAGCTCTTTGATGAGCACGTTGAACGATTCCGGCACGCCCGGGTCGGGGGGGTTCTCCCCCTTGACGATCGCCTCGTAGATCCGCGAGCGCCCTTCGACGTCGTCCGACTTGACCGTCAGCAGCTCCTGCAGCGTATGGGCCGCTCCATAGGCCTCCAGCGCCCAGACTTCCATTTCGCCGAAGCGCTGGCCGCCGAACTGGGCCTTGCCGCCCAAGGGCTGCTGGGTGACGAGCGAGTACGGGCCGATCGAGCGGGCGTGGATCTTGTCGTCGACCAGATGGCTCAGCTTCATCATGTAGATGAATCCAACGGTGATGGGACGATCGAACAGCTCTCCCGTGCGACCGTCGTGCAACCAGATCTTGCCTTCCTCGGGCAGGCCCGCCTCCTTGAGGCAGCCCTTGATGTCCGGCACCGCGGCGCCCGAGAAGATCGGGGTCACGGCGCGGAAGCCGAGGGCGTGGGCGGCCCATCCGAGATGGGTCTCGAGGATCTGACCGATGTTCATACGCGAGGGCACGCCCAGGGGATTGAGCACGATGTCGACGGGGGTGCCGTCGGGCAGATAGGGCATGTCCTCCTCGGCCAGCACCTTGGAGACGACCCCCTTGTTGCCGTGGCGCCCGGCCATCTTGTCGCCCACCGAGAGCTTGCGCTTCTTGGCGACATAGACCTTCACCATGCGCACGACCCCGGGGGGCAGCTCGTCGCCGCGGGTGATCTTCTCGATCTCCTTCTCTTCCTCGCGACGCACGCGATCGATCGCCCGGGTGGCCAGGTCGAACTGGGCCCAGAAGCGGTCGTTCACCTTCTTGTCCTTGGCGACCGGGCTGCCGTAGGCGAGGTCGTCGAAGTTCAGCCGCTCGCGCAGCCGGTCGGAATTGCCCTTGGTGCCCGCGCGCACGAGGATCTCGCCGCTGGCGGCGGACATGATGCGTTCGAGCACCTGGCCGTTCAGGATGCGCAGCAGTTCCTCGTCGCGGTTTTCGCGGACGATCTGCATCTCTTTGCGGGCCAGCCGGCGCACGCGATCGATGTTTTTCTTCTCGCGCTTCTTGGTGGCGTCGTCCTTCTCTTTGCGCGAAAAGACCTTCACGTCGATGACCACGCCGTCCATTCCCGGAGGCGCCTTCAGCGAGGCATCGCGGACATCGCCCGCCTTGTCGCCGAAGATCGCGCGCAGCAGGCGCTCCTCCGGGGTGAGGTCGGTCTCCCCCTTGGGGGTCACTTTGCAGACGAGGATGTCGCCCTGCTTGACCGGCGCGCCCACGCGGATGATGCCGTCCTCGTCGAGGTAGCGCAGCGCCTCCTCGCCGACGTTGGGGATTTCGCGGGTGATCTCCTCCACACCCCGCTTGGTGTCGCGCACCTGCAGCTCGAACTCCTCGATATGGATGGAAGTGAAGACGTCGTTCTTGATCAGCCGCTCGCTGACCAGGATCGCGTCCTCGAAGTTGTACCCGCGCCAGGGCATGAAGGCGACCAGCACGTTGAAGCCCAGCGCCAGCTCACCGCCGTCGGTGGCGGGGCCGTCGGCCAGGATGTCGCCGGCCTTGACCCGCTGGCGCGCGACTACCACCGGGCGCTGGTTGATGCAGGTGTCCTGGTTCGAGCGCATGAACTTCGTCAACGGGTAGACGTCGACGCCGGCATCGGCGCTGAAGTCGCGCAGCTGCATGCCGGTGCCGGTGTCGTATTTGACCGCGATCGAGTCGCCGGTCACGCTTTCGATCACGCCCGCGCGCCGGGCGAGGATCACCGCCCCCGAATCGCGGGCGACCTTGCCCTCGATCCCGGTGCCGACGAGCGGCGCCTCGGTCTTCAGCAGCGGGACGGCCTGGCGCTGCATGTTCGATCCCATCAGGGCGCGGTTGGCGTCGTCGTGCTCGAGGAAGGGGATCAGCGCCGCGGCCGGGCTGACCGTCTGCATCGGCGAGATGTCCATGAACTGGATGTCGCCCGGCTTCATCAGGGGGAACTCGCCCTTGTAGCGGCAGGCGACCAGCTCGTTGGCGAAGCGGTTCTGCTTGTCGAGCGGCGCGCTGGCCTGGGCGATCACCACCAAGTCCTCCTGGTCCGCGGAGAGGAAGGCGGTCTCTTCGATGACGGTGCCGTTCTTCACCCTGCGGTAGGGCGTCTCCAGAAAGCCCAGCTCGTTCACCCGCGCGTAGGTCGACAGCGACGAGATCAGCCCGATGTTCGGCCCTTCCGGCGTCTCGATCGGGCACATGCGGCCGTAGTGGGTGTAGTGGACGTCGCGCACCTCGAAGCCGGCGCGATCGCGCGTCAAACCCCCGGGGCCCAGCGCCGACAGCCGCCGCTTGTGGGTCAGCTCGGCCAGCGGATTGGTCTGATCCATGAACTGGGAAAGCTGGCTCGAGCCGAAGAAGCTCTGAATCACCGCGGAAATCGTGCGCGCGTTGATGAAATCGTAGGCGCTGACCGACTCGGGCTCTTGCAGCGACATGCGCTCGCGGATGATCCGCGCCATGCGCGCCAGTCCGGTGTTGAACTCCTTGGCCAGCAGCTCGCCGACCGAGCGCACGCGGCGGTTGCCGAGATGATCGATGTCATCGGTCTCGACGACTCCCACGGCCGCGCCTTCCTCGGTCTCCTCGATCCGCAGCATGAGCAGATAGCGCAGGATGGCGATGAAGTCCTCGCGGCACAGGGTGGTCAGGTCGTCGGGCGGGGCCTGAAAGCCGTAACGCCGCATCGCCTTGCGGCCGCCCAGCAGCGCCTCGTGGCGCAGTTTGCCGTTGAGCTTGTGGCGACCGACCTTGGCGAGATCGTAGCGCTTGGGATTGAAGAAGAGGCGATTGAGATAATCGCGCGCCGTCTCCAGCCGCGGCGGCTCTCCCGGCCGCATCAGGCTGTAGATGCGCGCCAGCGCCTCCTCCTCGCTCTTCGTGGAGTCCCGGCGCAGGGTGTTGCGGATGATGTCCGCCTCCTCCTGCAACGGGATCACGTAGACCGTGACTTCCTTGGTGTTCGTCTTGACCAGCTTCTTGAGCAGCGCCTCGGTGATCTCCTGGTTGCACTCCAGCAGGATCTCGCCCGTCTCGGGGTCGATCACATCCTCGGCGGCGATGCGGTGGATCAGGTCTTGGGTCTTCTTGGTGCGCAGCCCGCCCACATCCAGCGCCTCGGTCTCGTAGAAGAGGTCGAGGATGTCCTTGTCCGAGACGATGCCGAGCGCCTTGAGCAGAATCGACGCGGGCAGCTTGCGCTTGCGATCGATGTGGACGTACATCGTGTCCTTGACATCGATGCTGAATTCGACCCACGAGCCGCGATACGGGATGATCCGGCAGGCGAAAAGCCGCTTGCCGTTGGGATGGGTACTGCTGTCGAAGAAGACGCCCGGCGAGCGGTGCAGCTGGCTGACGATGACGCGCTCGGCGCCGTTGATGATGAAGGTGCCCTTCTCGGTGATCATCGGCAGCTCGCCGAGGTAGACCTCCTGCGGCTCCATGATCTCCTTGTCGCGCTTCTTGCCGTCGACCTCTTCACGGATGTGGAGGCGCAGCTTCACCTTCAGGGGCACGGTGAAGGAGAGGTCGCGCTCCTGGCATTCCTGCACCGAGTATTTGGGCTCGCCGATCTCGTAGGAGACGAACTCCAGGCGGAAGAGGGCGCGCGAGTCCTCGATCGGGAAGACCGCGTTGAAAACCTCCTGCAGCCCCTCGTTCAACCGCTCTTCGGGTGGGGTCAGTTTCTGCAGGAACCTCTCGTAGGAGGTCAGCTGCACGTCCAGGAGGTTCGGGATGTCGAATGAGAAGGCGGACTCGCCCTGAGCGAAATCACGCACGGGGAGTTGAGCAGTTCCCACCGTTTCACCTTCCTGCTCAAATGTGAGCTGCTCGAGGTACCTAGAGACAGACCGGCCGCGGAAAACGGGCCGACGCGGCCGGACCTCGGTCCGGCCGCGCGAGCGCTCAGTCGTGGAGGGAACGCTTCCCTGCGGCCATGAGCCACCGCACCGCGCGCACCGGCGACGGGCCGCGAAGACAAGCCCCAGCGGGCCCGCCGCTTCGCGGCCGCGGGGTCATGCGTGGTACGATCGCTTCAACCGGCTTGCGCATGGTTGAGGGCGCTTTTCCGGCCGCCGCGGCCGGGAGAGCCTCCCGGCACGGCCGCCCGCAAGCTACTTGATCTCGACCGATGCTCCAACCTCTTCGAGCCGGGCCTTCAGCTGGTCGGCCTCCTCGCGGGTGACCTTTTCCTTGACCGGCTTGGGTGCCCCATCGACCAGATCCTTGGCCTCTTTCAGGCCCAGAGCGGTGATTTCGCGCACGATGCGGATCACCTGGATCTTCTGCTGGCCGACACCCGTCAGGACCACGTCGAACTCGGTTTGAACCGCCTCTTCCGCGGCGGCCGCCGCCGGCGCCGCCATGGCCGCCATCATCGGCGCAGCCGCGGTCACACCGAACTCCTCCTCGATCGCCTTGACCAACTGGGACACTTCGAGCATGGAAGCCTGCCGGACCCAGTTGAGGACGTCCTCTCTCGAGATCGTCATCTCCGCCATCTCTGCAACCTCCCCTACCTCACGTCATGAGCGGCACCGCGCCCTATCGCCCGACCGCGACATCTCGTCGCCGCGATCGCCGCGCGCTGCCTAGGCCGTTCTTGCTCCACTCTGAATCGCTGCGTTCACCCGTCGCGTGTCAGGATGGGAGAAGCCCCCGGAGTGCGAGACGTACTCCGGGCACCATCCCGGCCGGCTCAGGCAGCCTTGCCTTTCCCCTTGGCGACCTGTTCGAGCACGCATGCCAAGTCGCGGACCGGCGCCACGAGCACCGAGGCAAAACCGGTCAGCGTCCCCTGCATCGCGCGCAGCAGGTTGCCCAGCAGGACTTCCCGGGACGGCAGGTTCGCCAGCTCGGTGACCTCCCCCTCGGAATAGGCCCGCCCATCGACCACCGCGCCCTTCAGACGGGGCGTCTTGAACTGCTTCAGAAACTCGGTCAGCACACGCGCCGGGGCGATCTCATCCACCGTGCTCGTTGCGATCGCCGTCGGGCCGTGCAGCTCGGGCAGGGTAATCTCCCGGCCCGCTTCCGCCGCCGCCCGCCGCAGCATCGTGTTCTTGACGACCTCGAATTGCACATTCGCATCGCGGCAGCGCTTGCGCAGCTCCGAGATCACCTCGACGGTCATGCCCTGGAAGTCCGCCAGATAAACCGATTTCGCGCCGCCCAGGATCTCCTGGATTCGGGCGATCTGCTGGACCTTCTCGGGCCTGATCTTCTGGGATCCCTTGTGTTCGGTCGATTGCTTCATGGCTGGAGGCGCCTTTCTTCGCTTTCGTCCCTTCCCGTCCCGCTCATCCCCACCATCGCCGGGCCGTCCGCTCGCGGCGGGCCGGCGCGGCGCTCGCGCGATCAGACCTTCACGACCTCCGTCGGGTCGATCCGGATGCCGGGGCCCATCGTCGAAGCGAGGGTCACCGAACGCATGTAGGACCCCTTGGCGGCCGATGGACGGAGTCGCGCAACCTCGGTGAGAAACGCGCGGACGTTCTCCTCCAACTGGGGCACACCGAACGAGGCCTTGCCCACCGGCACGTGCAGATTGCCGCCCTTGTCGACGCGGAACTCGATCTTGCCCCCCTTGGCTTCGCGGACAGCCTTGGCCACATCGAAGGTGACCGTCCCCGCCTTCGGGTTGGGCATCAGGCCGCGCGGACCAAGCACGCGGCCGAGCTTGCCGACCTCGGACATCATGTCCGGGGTAGAGATTGCCCGTTCGAAATCGAGAAAGCCCTCGCGGACCTTCTCGACGATGTCCTCGGCCCCGGCGATATCGGCACCCGCCTCCTGGGCCTCCTTGATCTTCTCGCCCTTGGCGAACACCAGCACTCGCACGGATTTGCCTGTCCCGTTGGGCAGGATGACCGTGCCACGCACCATCTGATCGGCATATTTGGGATCCACGCCCAGGCGTGCCGACACCTCAATCGTCTCATCGAATTTTGCGGTCGCGTTCTGTTTGACGAACTCGACCGCCGCTGTGAGCGATGGAGCGGTTAGTTTCTGCTTGGCCTCGTCCGCAGAGCGATACCGTTTGCCGTGTCTCATGACTTTACTCCGACCCTTCTCCAGGGCCTCCCTCTGCAGACATCCACCCGGGGGTTCGAGGTGGAATCCCATCCGGGCGTCGCGGGTCGCGGTCCGCACCCGCGCAGCGGATTTCAATCAACGATATCGATGCCCATGCTGCGGGCCGTGCCCTCGACCATGCGCATGGCCGCCTCGACCGAGGCGGCGTTCAGGTCCGGGGCCTTCAATTCGGCGATCGTGCGCACCTGCGCGCGATTGACCGTGCCGACCTTGTTGCGGTTCGGCTCGCCCGAGCCTTTGGCCAGGCTGGCGGCCTTCTTCAGAAGCACCGCCGCCGGGGGCGTCTTGGTGATGAAGGTGAAACTGCGGTCCTTGAAGACCGTGATCACCACCGGGATGATCAGACCCGCTTCCTTCTGCGTGCGCGCATTGAAGGACTTGCAGAATTCCATGATGTTGACCTGGTGCGATCCCAGGGCGGGACCGACCGGGGGCGCCGGGCTGGCATTGCCGGCGGGCAACTGCAACTTGATCGTCGCTACGACTTCCTTCGCCATCTGCTGCTCTCCGTTAGATCGTCGTTACCTGCGCGATATCCAGCTCAACCGCCGTGGGGCGCCCGAAGATGGACACCATCACGCGCAGCTTGCCTCGCTCCGGGTTGATCTCGTCCACCGTCCCGACGAAGTCAGCGAAGGGGCCGTCCACCACCTTGACGCTTTCGCCCACCTTGAAGGGGACTTCGGTCGTAACGGTGCCCTTCTCCTTGACCTCCTGCCCGCGGATGCGCCGCACCTCCGCCTCGGTCAGCGGAGCGGCGTTGCGGTCGCCGACAAAATGCGTCACCCCGGGGATGTTCTGCACCAGGGCGCGCGTCTCGTCGTTCATCACCATTTCGAGCAGCACGTAGCTGGGGAAGGTCTTGCGCTTGGTGATCCGCTTCTTGCCCGCCTTCATGACGGCATAGTCCTCGGTCACCACGAGGATTTCGCCGAAGCGGTCCTGCATGCGGTTGTATTGAATGGCTCTCTCGAGGTTGGCCTTGACCTTGTTCTCGTGTCCGGAATAGGTGTGCACCACATACCAGCGCCGGCGGGAAGCGGTTCCCGGCTCCTCGACGGGAGCGGTTTCCGTCAGCGCCGCGGGTTCCTGGTCGGCGGGCTCGCCCGGCCGTTCGATGGTGTCGGCGTCCATGATCAGCTCCCCAGCCGGATCAACAGATTGAGAACGTTGTTGAGAATGAAGTCGATGATCGCGATGAACAGCGTGATGATCAGCACCGAGACGATCACGACCGTCGTCGACTCCCGCAGCTCGGAAAGCGGCGGCCAGGTGATCTTCTTCATCTCCGTCCGCACTTCACCGACGAAGACCTTGATCTTGTCCATTGCGCTCATGAAATCGCTCCGCGCCCGCGCGCCGGCGGGATCGGGCGCATCCGCAGCCCGGATGCGCAAGCCCCGTGCCTAGCGCGTCTCCTTGTGAACCGTGTGCCGCCGGTCGAACGGGCAGTACTTGCGGTACTCGACCCGGTCGGGGTGCTTCCGCTTGTTCTTGGTCGTCGTGTAGTTGCGCCGTTTGCATTCGGCGCAGGCGAGAATGATGAGCTCTCTTTGCGCTGCCACGGTTCTGCCGTCCTCTCATCGCCCGGCCGCATGGGCACCGGGCAGGAAACAAGCGCCGGCGCCGGAGGCTCTGCGGCCGTCCGGCGACGATCGATACGCCTACTCGATGATGTCGGCGACGACACCCGCGCCGACCGTGCGGCCGCCCTCGCGAATCGCGAAGCGCAGCTCCTTCTCCATCGCCACCGGCGTGAGCAGCTCCGCCACCACCGACACGTGATCACCCGGCATCACCATCT
>JAZDGX010000035.1:0-4362 GCA_043806645.1 Candidatus Eiseniibacteriota bacterium
CCGCGGCTGGCGGCGTTCGCGCATTCGCATTCACCACGGGCCGCCGCCGCGCGCCACGAGCGCTCGATCCTTGCCTGGAAGGACCTTCTCGACCGGATGGAGGATACGATCGACCCGCGCTCGGTCGTGCTCAGCGATCCCGCGACGGGCTACAGCATCCCCGCCTGCACCTCGCACTACACGGTGTGCGTTCTCCATCAGCACGGCAATCCCTCCGACTCCCTGACCATCCAACGCCTGGCGGCGAGCCGCGATGTCCTTTCTCCCTACCTCGGCTCCGCGGACAAGGCGCGCATCTGCGAGCGCTTCCGCGTCGAGTACGTGCTCGTCAATCAAACCTTCCGTCGCCAGTTGGATCTCTACACGACCCGCGTCGGCCCCGAAATTGCGGCAAAGCAGCGCGCCGCCCTTGATGCGGACTCCCTGTTGTTCGAGCGCGTGTGGGTTGTTGAATCCCGCGGGGCGCTCTACCGCGTGCGTCGCGGGCACCGGGTCGCGGATTCCCCGCCCGCGATCCCGGTCGAACTGGAGGCGCGCCTTCCCGAGCATGTGCCTGCGATGGAAGCGGACGCCCGGGCGGGCATCGATCTGGTGGGGGTGGACATCGCGACGCCGCGAGTCGCGCGCGGAGGAGTCGTCGATCTCGTCCTCTACTGGCGGCGTGAGGGCGCCGCGCCGACTCTGCCGGTAAGAGCGCACCTCCGTTTCGATACGCCCGCTCCGCGAGGCGTGCCGGCCTCCCTCGGCCTCACCAAGCTCGATCGCCTGCTGCGGCAGCGCAGGAATGGAACTGTCTATCGGCTGCGTCGCATCCACGCGCCGTTCGACGGGCAGTATGGAATCGAACGCTGGCCGACCGATTCCATCCTGGTCGACAACGTGCACGTCTTCATTCCGCGCAATGCTGCACTCGGCGTGTATACGCTCAAAGCGACGTGGTTCGAGGAGCCCTTGGTTCCCAACCTGTCGCTCACCGATCTATTGAAGGATGCGGATCTCTACGACGGAGTGGCCGTGGGAGTGGTGGATGTCGTCGACGTCGATGAAGCGGATGAGGCCGAAGGAACCGAAGGAGCCGAAGGAGCCAAAGAGACCGATGCACCGGGACCGTAGACAGAAGACGCCCCAGACTCGGGGACGTGGGAAGACGTCCCAGACCCGGGAGCGCGAGAAGATGCCCCCGACCGGGCGGCGCAGGTTGGCGCCTGCAGCGCGGAGGCTGCGCACGATCCTGCGCATTCCCGCCGTGATCGCGCTTCTCGGTGGACTGCTCTGCGCGGCCGCTCCCTGGATGACCGGGCCTTGGGCGGTGCTGCGGATCTTCGCGCTATGTGTGGCGCCGGGTCTCGCGCTGCTTCTGCTGTTGGCGCCGGAGACGCTCCGCCCGCCGGCGCGCGCGACCGCGGTGACGCTGCTCGGTTCGGCCGTGATCTCGCCGGGGCTGCTCTTTCTCGCGGGGTGCTGGACCGGCGGCCTCGAACGAGCCCTTCCGGCCGCCTGCATCGCGTGGGGCGTCTTCTTTGCCGCGACATGGCTATGGAGGAGCAGATCGGCACGGACTCCGGACGCGGCGGATGGGCAAACGCGGCAATCGCGGGGATGGCTCGTCATCGCCGGAGGTGCGCTCCTGCTCGGATTGCCCCTGCTGATCAATCCCGATCTGCGCGTGCGTTCGGATGCCTGGACGCACATCGCCCTCGTCCGGACGATCCTGGATGGGCCCTATCCGTGGAACGACCCGCGCTTCGCCGGCCAGCCGCTTCGCTACTTCTGGATGTACGACTACTGGGCGGCTGCTTTCGCCGCTCGGGGCGGGCTGCCCCATCCCTGGGCGCTGGTGATGGTTCAGCTCGCCGCGATCACGGCCTTCGTCGCCGCGATCGCGGCGCTCGTCGGCCACTTGTTCCGCGAACGCGTCCAACGCATCGCTGCCTACGGGGTGGTCGCGCTCGGCCTGAATCCGCTGGGCTTTCTCGGCATCGCCACGCATTTGGGGCGCGCCCTGACCGGCACGATGAGGGGCACTGAATACGTCGGACTTGCGGCGGAGAAACTCCATTTTTGGGATGCCCACGTTCATCGCACACTGGCGCCCTATCCGTCGGTGCCGGTGGTTTGGCTGAGCAAGTTCTTCGTCATCACCCCCTTCGGACTGGGGATGGCGGGAGCGGTCGTCGCCCTGCTCGCGATTCTCGAAACGTACCGGGAGCGGCGCGCCACGCGCGCCCGTCTGATCATGCTCGGGCTCTCCTTCCTCGCCGTCTGCCTGCATCATCTGGTGGCCGCGGCCATCATCGGAATCGCCCTCGGCGGCGCCCTGCTGATTGCGCCGCTGCTGAAGCGTCCCGCGCTGAAGCGGACCACCACCTGGGGGCTCGTTGCCGCCATGGCGGGCGCGGCCATGCTGAGCCTGCCCTACCTGATCGACATTCTGAGCGGACGCGATGCATTGATCGGCTCGCACGATGGGTATGCGCTGGGCATCGAGAGCTCCTGGGTGCTGACGGCGATCATCGTGCTCGGGCCCTTGGCGGCGTTGCTCTTCATCGGACGGCGCCGGATCCGGGAGACGCTGGGGCCGGCGAGCCCCTGGGCCGGGGTAATCTGCTTGATCGGGGCTGCCCTGCTGCTCTTCGCCCGCTTGCCGACGTCGAATGAGGACAAGATCTTCATCCTTCTGTTCTGCCTGGCCGCGCCGTTCGGGGGCGCCGGCGCGCTGGCCCTGCACCGGGCGGCCTGGCCCCGCCGGGTGGGACGCGTCGTCTGGTCGGTCGTGCTGCTGAGCGCGATTCTCGGCCCGGCGCTCCTCTGGCTGGGTCATGTGGCGCATTCCGAACGGCCCGTGGCGCCCGGCAGGCAGGCCGCGGCAGCCTGGCTGAGGGAGGAGTCCCCGGCGGACGCGGTCGTGATCGAACCTCTTGGAATGCAGTTTCTTCTCAACCGCGCCGAGCGCGAGATGCTCGTCAGCGAGCCGAACTTCGTAGTCGAATGCGGTTATCCGCTTCAGGCGATGCGAGAGCGCTCGGCACTGGTGAAG
The DNA here is from genome assembly GCA_043806645.1 of Candidatus Eiseniibacteriota bacterium. GTDB lineage: Bacteria > Eisenbacteria > RBG-16-71-46 > CAIMUX01 > WJJG01 > JAZDGX01. Next base: position 3,038 of record JAZDGX010000035.1, read on the forward strand.
AGTCTCTACACGACCGGGCGGCTGGCCGATGATCAACGCGCGTTGTTGCGGGAGTTGGGACGCCCGATCTTCGCCTTCTACGCGCCGCCCCCGCAAGGGGAGGGCTTCGACAGGCCCGGCGATGCCGCGCGCGCACCAAACGTGCCCGCGCCGTCCCGCGGACAATTCCGGAGGATCTTCCGGAACCAGGATGCGGCGATCTACGAGTTCATCGGCAATCGATCCGAATAGTCCCGGTCGGCCGCGCGGTTCAACGCCCCCGCGCCGGCCCGCCTCCCGCGAGCGCCGTTGCCGGCCTACAACCACTTCGCAAACCACTCCGCGATCCGCGCCAGCCGCTCTCTGCGGTTCTGGGGCTTGCCGCCCCGCGAGAGGCCGTGCGATTCGCCGGCGAAGCGCACCATCTCGACCGTGCGCCGCTGCAGTTTCAGATAGGTGAAGAGTTCCTCGGCCTGCGCGATCGGACAACGTAGATCGTTCTCGCTGTGAATGATGAGCAAGGGGGTCCGTATGCGCGCCGCATGGAAGTTGGGGGAGTTGCGCAGGTAGGCGAGAGGTTTTTCCCACGGGTAATACCCGCGGGCATAGATGCGATAGAAGCCCAGATCGGAAGATCCGGACTGGGTCACCTGATTTCCTACTTGCCGCTCTGTGACCGCCGCCTTGAATCGACGCGTGTGCCCGACGATCCAGGTCGTCATGAACCCGCCATAGCTGCCGCCCATCACGCCCATGCGATCGGGATCGACGTACGGGCGGCGGATCATGGAGTCGGCCACCGCCATCAGGTCGGCATAGTCGAGACCGCCCCAGCGGTTCTCGATGCAATTCATGAAGCGCAGGCCGTAGCCGCTGCTGCCTCGGGGATTGGTGAAGACGACCACGTATCCGCTGGCCGCCAGGAAGTGCATCTCGTGGAAGAACGTGTAACCGAACTGCGCCATCGGGCCGCCATGGATGTTCAGGATCGTGGGATGTCGTCGGCCTGTCCTCGAGCGCGGGGGTTTCAGAATCCAGCCGTGAATGGGGACGCCGCCGTTGCGCCGGCGGCGGAAGACGACTTCCTCGGGTGTCGTCAAATGCAGACGATCGAACAGTCGTCGATTGACATGGGTGAGTCGTCCGGCTGCGCCCGAGCCGTCCAAGCGCAGCGCGTAGATGTCTCCGCAGTCCATGATCTTCGCGGCGCAGCAGGCCGCGCTTCCGCTCGTGCGATTCACGGAGAGCGCCAACACGTTGACCGCGCGCTCGAACTCCAGGCGCAGAGGTCCCCCGCCCGCCGGCAGGGAGTAGATCCGGCATGCGCCCTGCTCGTTGACGAGGAT
>JAZDGX010000036.1:0-9396 GCA_043806645.1 Candidatus Eiseniibacteriota bacterium
CTGATAGAAGTAGATCTCCTTGCCCTTCATCGTGCGATGCTCGGCGTAGCGGCCGGAGGGGTCGGAGATCTCCATCATCTTGACGAGCAGGCTGGGGGTGTTTTCGGATGGAATCAGATTGAAGCACCGGCGCTGGCGCCAGAGATTGTTCTCCACCACCCGGTCGACCAGTTGAGCGGCCCGCGCGCGCAGATCCATGGTCCCCTCCTCCTTCCGTAGCTGAAGAACGGCCCGGCGTTCGAGCGCTGTCGTCCCTTCCGCCGTCCGCGCTTTCCGAGATCACGGTGCCAGAGCCATCGCTTGGATTCGAAGCGGCAAATTCTACCATAGGGTCCGGTGGGACGAAAGGGTGTGGCCCATGGCGTGGCTCATGGTGCTGGCCCTCCGGACTGAGGTCGGTGGAACGCGGCTCGCGGGGTGGAGGTACAGCCAAGGAGGCCGTTGCAGGTCGGGGTGGAGGCGCAGCCAAGGCGGACGTTGCAGGTGTGGTCGCGAAAGGGCAGACTGGCTGCCCGGCATGGCCGGGTCGCGACGATTGCGGATCGGGTTTCGGAAGTCGGGAAACGGGAGGATCCGATGGGCTTGGAGAACCGTCCGCCATGCACGCGCGGCCGCGGGCCACTGCTCATCGCGGCGGGCATGCTTCTCGGCCTGGGAGCGGCCGGGGTGCATGCGCCGGCGGCCGGCCGCTCCGGTGAATCCTTCGCCGCCGGGGCGTCCGCGTCCGCTCCGGCCACGCCCTTTCAGACGCCCGATGTTCGCGCGCGCTTCCTCGAGCGCTGGAAGGACCGCATCGACGCGGCCTTCGCGACGGCCGACACGATTGCGGTCCCGAGCGATCCCTACCTGCCTGACGACATACGCGATCCGGTCTTCGGATACCTGATCGGAATGTTCGATCGCGAGCGCTACGGCCTGGTGACCGGCGAGCACTTGCAGGCGGTGAGCGGCAAATGCGGACGGAAGGGCCGGGTGCCGACGGAACAGATCCGCAGCGTGGCGAGCGTCCGCGAAGCGGGCCATGTCCTCATCTGGTCGCGGGCGGAATTCGTGGGCGACCTGCGCCTGCCGGTTCCCTACAGCCTGCTGGGATATCATCCGGGCCGCTTGATCAGCTCCGCGACGGTGACGGCGCGGGAATGGCACCTGCCCCGCGTGGTCGTCCCTCATCCGGTCGCGGATGGGACCGCGGCGCTGGAGATCCTGGATGTCACGATGCTCGCCTTCGTCGAGGGCTATGTGGAGATGGATATCGATGGTTGGCTCGACCGGCTGCTGGGAGAGGGAATCGACGATACCCAGATGATCGGGCTGGCCGTCTTTCGCTACGGCGGGGAGCGCTACAGCATGGCTCTGGGCTATAACGACAAGGGGGAGCCACGCTCGGGGGCGTTGCACATGGGAGAGGATGAGGTGCGGTTTCCGACGCCCGCGGAATTGAAGTCGGTCGCCCGCCACCTGCGCCAACTGCTGCTCAGGCAACTGGGCGACATGGGCCTGCCCGCCTCTCTGCCCGGCGCATCCGCGCCCTGAGCGCGCCCCCCGCGGTTCTCGATCAGCGTCCCACCCACAGAGGAAGGTCGATGGATTCGGCTGCCTGTCCCTCGACTTCCCAGGCGAGGACGATCGCCTCGGCGATTAGAGCAATGTTCGCGATGCTCGGGTTTAGATCGATCAGCTGACGGGCGTCCCGCTGCAGTCCACGAGGAGGCGGGCTGTCCCATGTGCCGATCAGAAGCTGGATCACGTCCAGCGGCGCGCTCACGCGCCCGCCCGGCCAATCGTCGGGATCGACCAGTCCGAGATTTTCCAGGTGATACTCGATTTCGATCAGGCCGGCGTCGGTGTAGGGCCACCATTCGGGCGGCAGACGATTGAGCGTCGCGGGCCAGTCGCGCAGGGTCGTGTCGGCGGTCTTGGGCAGGAGCTCGATGATCATGGCGCGCAGGGCCGCCTCACTCTGGCGCTCCAGGCGGAATTCCGTGCGGAAGGTCGCGTTCGCTTCGTCGAGCATGGGCCCGGCTGCTCCCTGCATCCAGCTGGAGGCGGTCACCCAGCCGAACTCATCCATGCCGATCTGCCAGATGTCGGCCACCGCAGGACCGCCCAGGGTGATGCGTACCGTAATCGTGGCGTGATGGGCGGGAGCGAACGCGTGCGGGTCTTCGCGCAGGTTCTCGAAACGCAGGGCATCGTCTTCCCCGACGAAACGATCGAGGAAACTGCGACCGATCCAGATCTCGTCGACATCGACCGGCGGGTGGCCGGGGGGCAGCACGAGACCATCGGCGTGGCTGGAATCGGACACTGCGGATCCCCCTCCCGAAGGCAGCGCGTCCTGGTGGCCTTTGAGGACCGTATAGCCGCAACCGCTGATGAGGGCCAGGAGCAGGACCAGCCCCACGACCGGCCAAGTCCGGGTGCAGCCGCGGTGCTCGCCGGCGCGGGCCCGGGGACAGGACGAGAATAGGGGAGCGGCGCTCATAGAATCTCCTCAGCCCGGCCTGCCGGGCGGTACGGATCCATGATGACTACACATGGATCGGTCGAGATCTCCCCCCTGGGAGCGGCGGCCCCCGGGGCCGTGCCCGGAAGCGGCGGCGACGGAAGGCCTCCGGCCGTGTAGGGTAGGGGGTGACAGCCGGTCCTGTCCAGGTGATCGAGGCGCGGCCGTCCGGGAACGGACCACGGAAGGAGGATCGAATGACCGACCGCATGCAACGGACGCGGCCCCGGCTCGCGACGCGCAGGCTCGTGCTGCGGCCCCTGCGGCCCAGGCATGCCGTCGAGGTGTTCGACGCGATCGTCGAGAGCCGCCGTTCGCTCGGCAGATGGCTGCCCTTTGTACAGTCCACGCGCGCCGCGAGCGACACGGAGGTCTTCATTCGTCGCGCATCGCGCAGCGAGCATGACATCGTCTGGGGCATCTGGCGATTGCCTTCGGAGCCGGCGGGGGTCGGGCCTGCCGGGAACCGCCGGAGACTGGGGCGAATCGCGGCCGGCGGGGAAAGCTATTGCGGCAGCGTCGGCCTGCACCGGATTTTGCGGGAACAGGCGGTCGGCACGCTCGGCTATTGGAACCGCAGGCGCTGCGAGGGCCAGGGGATCGTCACCGAGGCGGTCGCCGCCGTGATCCTGTGGGCGGCCGGACCGTTGGGGCTTGAACGCATCGCGGTCGAGGCCGCGACCGGAAACGCCGCCAGCCTGCGCGTGATCGAAAAGCTCGGATTCGTGCGGGAGGGCGTGCTGCGCGATGCCCAGCGCATCCCCGGCCGTCGCGCGCGGGTCGATTGGGTGATCTCGAGCCTCGTGCGCGCGGACTTGAGCCGGGTGCGGCCCGGACTGGTCCGATTGTGCGGCACTCCGCGGCCATGGGAAGGCTGAAGGACTCCCGCGGGCGCTGCGCGCACGCGGCTCCGCCGTTCAGACAGGTTCGAGATCGGAGCCCCGGCGGGGCCGCGACTCTCAGTCCGCCAACACCTCGGTGATGCGCGGCAGCATCCAGTCGATGTCCTCGCGCCCGATGGTCAGCGGGGGCGCGAAGCGGATCACCTGGTCGTGCGTCTCCTTGGCGAGGATGCCGCGATCGCGCAGCGCCTCGCAGTAGGGACGGGCCTTGCCCGACTCCGGGCGGATCTCCACGCCGATCAGCAGGCCCTTGCCGCGGACTTCCCGGACGGCCAAGGAGCGGATGCCGCGCAACTCCTTCATGAAGTACTCGCCCAATTCGAAAGCGCGCTCGGCCAGCTTCTCATCGCGAATGACGCGCAGCGACGCGCGGCCGACCGCGGCGGCGAGGGGATTGCCCCCGAAGGTCGAACCGTGGTCTCCGGGACGAAAGACGCCGAGAACCTCGCGCGAGGCGCAGACGGCGGACACGGGATACACGCCTCCCCCCAGCGCCTTGCCGAGGATGAGGACATCGGGCTTTACGCCTTCGTAGTCGCAGCAGAAGCGACGCCCGGTGCGACCGAAGCCGGTCTGAATCTCGTCACCGATGAAGAGGACCTTGTTCTCGGCGCAGATGCGATACGCTTCGCGCAAGTATCCGTCGGGCGGGACGATGACCCCGCCTTCCCCCTGGATCGGTTCGACCAAGAAGCCGGCGGTATGGGGAGTGATGGCCTTGCGCAAAGCCGCGAGGTCCCCGTAGGGGATCATCGTGAAGCCGCGGGGAAAGGGACCGAATCCCTGCCGGTACTGCTCCTCGGATGAGAAGCCGACGATGGTGATCGTGCGTCCATGGAAGTTGCCGCTGCAGACGATGATCTCGGCCTTTTCCGCGGGAACGCCCTTCACCTGATAGCCCCACTTGCGTGCAGTCTTGATGGCCGTTTCCACCGCCTCGGCGCCGGTGTTCATCGGCAGGGCCATTTCCTGGCCGGTGAATTCGCAGAGCTCCTTGAGGAACGGCCCCATCTCCGCATTGTGAAAAGCGCGGGACGTGAGCGTCACCCGCTCGATCTGGTCGCGCAGCGCACGCAGGATCGCCGCGTGGCGGTGACCGTGATTCAAGGCCGAGTAGGCCGACAGGCAGTCGAGATAGCGTTTGCCATCCACATCCCAGACCCAGATGCCCTCGGCCCGCTCGATGACCACGTCGAGGGGATGGTAGTTATGGGCGCCGTAGGATTCGGCCATGTCGATGAGTTCGCGGCTGCGCTGGATCGTGATCTTCTCTTCCATGGTTCTCTCCGTCGAACGGTTCGTCTGCCTCGGGTCGGTCCGGCCGGGTGCCGGGGGCGAAGAGGCAGCGAAGCATTGTAGCAGAAGTCCGCGCGGGCAGCCAAGCCGATGCTCGGGGGGGCTCCGCTTCCGCGCGCAGGTCGCCGAGAAGGCTGCGGAGGCCGATCCGCGGGGAATGGCTACTCCCGCTCCGCGCGGCCGGGCGTCTCGAGATGGAGCGGGAATTCGAAAATCGCCGCCACGCGGGCGGGGTTGGGCCGGTTGAAGAAGAGTCCGATGCAGGTCAAGGCCAGCAGGCCGAAGAAGGCACGACTCTCGCCCGTCAGCAGATAGTCCGCGACTCCCAGAAGCGAAGGCAACTCGACCAGGGCCCAGAGGATCACATGGTCCGCGGCGATTCGTCCGACCAGATCTTGAATTGACCGGGACAGCCGGGCGGACTCTGAAATCCCGCGCACGGGAGGCGTTCCCGGGTTTCCCGGTTGAAGCGGGCCGCCCAGCTTCTCGCGCAGTCTGCGTCGCACGCGTTCGGGATCGAGGCGGACGCTTCGCAGCCGGTATGAGATGTAGAGGGTGGCCATGCCGATGACGCCGAAGAGGAAGCGCCACTGCTCCCAATCGGCGGGCAGCGGGCGGGCCCCGGTGCCGGGGGTGATGCGGTGGCGGTCCAGGACGAAGAACAGCACCAGGTAGGAAAGGGGAGCGAGGCAGAAGCCGGCAAACAGGACCCAGAGGGTCCGCACGATGGCCCGTCCGAGATCGCGGCCGGCCGGAGCAAGGGACCGTTCGCTCACGAACCCTCCTGACGAGCGGTCGAGCAATCCGAGCCCACCCGGCAAGGGCCGGCGGGGGCCGGCCCTTGCATACGCATGTAAGACCTGCCGGTTATTTCTGGACCGGCTTGGCCTCTTCAGTCCGCACAGGGATGGCGGAGCTGGAAGTTCCCGGACCCAGCGTGGGCTGCAGTGGGTGCGAGGGAATCTCCGCGGTCTTCTGCTTGGCCGCTTCGATGGCGGCCAGCACGCCCGGATCCTCGCTCAGGTTCGGTCCGAGAATGACGTTCGTCCCGCCGAAGTCGGCGATCTGCCCGTCGGGCGACACGATCAGCCGTGTCGCGGCCAGCGCCTGGCCCCGCGTGCCCGATCGATTGACGATGACCTCGGCCAGCCGCATTGGCATCGTGTCGATCTGGGTCACATGGCCGCCCAATACGATATCGACTCCTTCCACCAGCGAAGCAAGCTGCTCGAGGGCCTTGGGGTCCATGTGGGCGAGTAGGACGATCACGTCGACCTGAGCCTCCAGTGCGGCCACGGCGCGCTCGATCTCCGGCATGGGCGGAAGCACGCGCAACCGGTCTTGGAACTCCTGCGTCGTCTGACCGAACAGCTCCTCGGTGATCGTGCTAATCACGCCGATCCGAGCACCGTTGCATTCCACGATCGAGTATTTCTCGCCGACCGGCAGCCAGAGGCCGTCGCGAAGGTGCTCGACATTGGTCGAAACAACTGGCAGAGGCATCTCCGTCATCAGGCGCTCAATCAGATCCCAATGACGCAGCTCGATCTCTCCCAAGGCGACCGCGTCGTAGCCGAGGCGCTCCATTTCGCCCCAGCAGAGCAAGGCCTTGGGTTCTTCGCGCCGATCAATTACGCGGGGCAGGAAGTCACCGCCATCCATGAGAAGCACACGGCCGTCCACCTGACGCATGGAATCGACGAAGGCGGCCCGCCGGGCCAGCCCACCCTTCTTGCCGTGTCACCCACAAGGCTCGATCTCGCCCTGGAAGCTGCTCTGGGAGAGAATGCGTACCTCGACATTCGTCGGCCGCAGGCCATTGTCGACGACGCCATTGGACCCCAGGCCGCCAAACGCGCATCCCCCCAGAACAAGCGGGACTGCCAGCAGAGCCGAACCCATTCCGATCCACCGTGCGAGCATGTCTCCTCCCCAATGAAGTGCCACCACCCTATAAAGCTATCGGCCGAAGGAGTTCCACCGCAACTGGTTTCATCCGTGCGGCCGGCCGCGGTCGAAGGTGGCGCTCGGTTCATTCCTGGCGGGAACGGGGACCGTCAGGGCTCGATCAGCTCGTAGGTGCGGCTGCCGAGGCCAATGGCCTCCGCATGGGTGACTTGGACATTGCCCGCCACCTCGGGCCATGCCCGCAGGAACGGATCACCCCCGGCCGCGCGGGCGATCAGGTCGAGCGAGGCCTGGTCCAGCGCTACCGGATCGCGGGAAGCGACGATCCCGATGTCCGGGGCGATGCAGTTCGGCGTCTCGCCCATGCAGTCGCAATGGTCGGAGATGTGATTGAGTAGCGTCACGAAGGCCATGCGGTGCCCGACGGTCCGTGCGACGGCGAGGGCATACTCGGCCATGCGCTCCTGGACCCTGCGGGTGTCCCGGTCCCAATCGATTCCCAGGGCTCCGGTCGGGCAGGTGGGCAGGCATTCGGCGCAGCCGGTGCAGCGCTGCGGATCGATCGTCACGGCGCGGGGTCCCGAATCGATGGCCCGCGTCGCGCAGGCCTTCGCACATTCCAGGCACAGGGTGCATTTCTCTTCACGGACGACGGGGCTGATGACGCTGTGCATGTCGAGTTTCCCCGCCCGGCTGGCCAGACCCATCCCGATGTTCTTGATCGCCCCACCGAAACCGCACAGAAGGTGTCCGGTCATGTGGGCCAGGCCGACAAGGAAGTCCGTATCTCTAAGAATTGGAGAAAGATGCGCTATTTTGACGTTGGGTCCCGCGAGGGGCACGTCGAAGGTCTCGCGACCCAGCAGGCCGTCTCCGAAGAGGATGGGGGCGCCCACGCGCTCGGGAGTGAAACCATGCTCCCAGGCGAGGTCGAGGTGGTCCAGAACATTCATGCGCCGCCCGCGGTACAAGGTGTTGGTTTCGGTGAGGAATGGCCGCGTGCCCCGGCGCTTCAGGAAGGCGACGATTTCTCGCACGACCGCCACGGGAGGATGAGCGCGATTGCCCCCTTCTCCGAAGGTCAGTTTGATCGCCGAGGGGCGCTGGGCGCGGACATCGTCCAGGAGGCCCGTTTCCTGGAGGAACGGGGGCAGAGCGGCGGCCACCGCCTCGAAGTCCTTCCAATCGGTAAGGCGCAGCAGGTAGACTTGAGATGCCATCGGGCGACAAGACCTCCCCGCAGGCGGCCATGGGGCAGCAATTGCTTGGGTCCGTTGGGGTTACTCTAATCGAGGAAGGTCTTCCGCCGCAACCCTTGAACGCCTCGTTCGGGAGGCCCGTGCCTTGAACGGTCGCATGCGCTGGATCGGGCTTGGAATCGTAGTCGGGGTGCTCGCGCTCGCCTGGAGGGCGCCGCTGCCGGAGCCCAGGCGCGAGCCTCACAACTGCCGGTTCTGGGCGCTCATCGGCAGCGACTATCCCGACAGCCTGATCCGCGACCACCTGCGTGACGGCGGAGCCCCCGAGACGCTCGATAATCTGATGGAATTGGCCCGCGACAACTACGACGGCTGGGGACTGGGCTACTTTCCGTCCTCTCCGTGGGAGGAGGCGTTTCGCGCCCCCATCCTCCGGCGGGGCGGGCCGGCCGCGGACAATCCACACGAGCCGGAGTACGGACTGGCCGTCGACGAGATGAACGAGGTCCGGCCGCGGGCGGTGGTGGCTCATGTGCGTCGGGGAACCTCGGGCCATTTCGGCATTCCCAATCCGCATCCCTTCCAGCACCGGGGAATGATCTTCGCCCATAACGGCACGACAGTCGTAAGCGCGATGGAGAGCTACCTGGACAAGTACCTGTCCGGCCATCCGCCGGATTACACCCATGGCGCGGGCACAACCGGGCACATCGATTCGGAGCTCTATTTCCTCTGCCTTCTGAAGTACATCGACGAACATCCCGAGCAGGATTTCGCCACCGCGCTGGCCGGGGCGGTGCAGAACTTCGTTGCGACGATTGGAGGCGGATCGCTCAACTTCGTGCTCACCGACGGCGACACGCTCTACGCGCTGCACTTCGATTATGGAACGAATCCGGTTGCCTACTATCCGAGGCCGGTCATCGGAGAAGGGGGCAGGGCCTCGCCCTTCTGGGCCGTGGCCTCGCAGCCGATGGGATCGGAGACTTCGGCGTGGGCGACGATTCCCAATTACACCCTGGGGGTCTTCGTTTCGGGAGCAGCTCCGCAGTTTCGCGCGATCGGTGACGCGGATTTCTTTCCGGCGCCGCCGCAGTCGGGCGGGGACGGTGCTGCCGGGGATTCGGGAGGCGGCGCGGGGCCGGGGATAGAAACCGGGCGAGAGACGGGGGAAGAGACGGGGGAAGAGACGAGGGAAGAGATGGGAGAGACACCTCCGGGACACAACTGCCGCTTCTGGGCGCTCGTCGGTGGCGGTTATCCCGAGGGAATGATCGACCGCCAGCTGTACAGCGGGACACAACAGAATCTGCGCCTGCTGGCTCAGGCGAACGAGGACGGCTGGGGCCTGGGCTACTTTCTCGCGGATCCGCAGGAGTTGCCCTTGCGCATGCCGGTCATCCGGCGCGGCGGGCCTCCGGCGAACAGCGCCTACGAGCCCGAATATCGCGAGGCGGTCGAGGAACTCGAGGGCATCCGCCCGCGGGCCGCGCTCGCCCACGTCCGCCGGGGCACATCCGGACACTTCGGGATTCCCGATCCGCATCCATTCCTGCACGAAGGCCTGCTGTTCGCGCACAACGGC
>JAZDGX010000037.1:0-29240 GCA_043806645.1 Candidatus Eiseniibacteriota bacterium
CAGCTCGATGATGTCTCCGTCGACCACCGCGTACAGGGCGGCCTGAATCGTCGGAAAGTCTCCTGCCGTCGGATCGGGGTCGACAAGGTAGGTCTCAGCACGCGCAGAAGGCACAGTCGGAAGCCACAGGATCAATGCGGCAATGCTCAGAGGTCGGACCATGGCCCCGTTCCTCCTACCTCATGTAGATCAAGCGCCTCGTGATCGCCAGTCCCACCGCGCGCAGTCAAGCCGCCTCTACTTGGCTTTGCCTCTGAAGAGCGCCTTCACGCCTCCCCAGGAGGTTTCCTGCGTTGCCGTCGAGCCGCAGCCGACCGGCAGTGCGCCAATCAGCCCGCAGTTCCGATTGGCCTCGGGGCCGCAGGGGGAGCCAATCTCAAGTCGAAAGTCCCCGCCTTCCCGATCGCAGAAGAGAGGATCAGCCCAGATGTTGCCGCCCACTCCAAGCTGGCCTTCCAGGCACCCTACCCAGTCACCCCCTTCGTTGCCGAAAACATCACAGCACAGAAGTACGGGCTGGCTTTGAACATCGCAACTGACCGCTCTTCCCTCGGTCGAGAAAGCGATGATGCAGTGAGAAACCAACGGGTCCGATGGGCCGCCGTAGAACCGACATCCGATGTTCGACGACACAATGTTGTTTGCGAAAGTGCAGGATTCAAGAGTCGGAGATGTACCACCGAGTGTAACACAGCTACCCCCTGGAGCGCTGTTCTCGGCGAAGAGGCAGGTCCTAAAGACACCGTCGCGATCGCTGCGGACACCCACTTGAATGACTTCCAAGAAGACGGCGGCGCCCGAGCCAGACGCAGAGTTTCGAATGAACTCGCAGTCCTCGAAGCCTGGATTGATCAAATGGCCCTGTGTCGAGCTTGCGACGACAGCCCCACCCATGGGGGAGGCATTCTCGATGAATCGACAACGTAGAAAGTTCGCTCTGGCGCTAGCGTCCCACACTCCTCCGCCACCGAGTCCCGCTGAATTGCGGAGGAACACGCAATCCGCAACGGTGGCACCCACAAGCCCACCGCTGATATGCATCCCGCCACCCGTCTCGTTGGTGTGTCCCCTGGTAACTGTGAATCCTTGGAGCACCGTCCCCGCATCTGACGCCTGGATGTAGAAACCTTGGGCGGCATCCTCGCAATCGATAATGCATTGATCAGGATTCCCGCCTTCCGACCGGATCGTGATCTCGAGATCGGGTACCTGGATGCCTCGGTTTCCCGGCCCAGTGAATGTTCCTGCGGCCAGTTCGATGAAGTCCCCTGCGCTGGCCGCATCGACTGCCTCCTGGATCGTAGGATAGTCTCCTGAGCCGTCAGGCCGGACGATATGTATCTCCGCAGTGGCCGGTGCAGAAAGACCAGAAACCAACCACAATACGGCAACACCTGAAGGGAAAGGTCCCCAGCGAATCCGAAGGGGCTTCATCCTCGTCCTCCGCGTTGTGCGTGCCCTGCTATCATGTCAGAGAGGGTCGCCCCACTGGCTCAGTGCCTGACTCAGGCTCATTCCATCCTAGCGCGCTCTGACGATCTTCGAATTGCATACCGTGCCGGCCGCCTCGAAGCGAGCGAAGTAGATGCCCGATGAGACCGGCTCCCCGGATTCCGTGCGCCCGTCCCAACTCACGGAGTACGGGCCAGCGCCGTGAGGACCTTCGAGGAGCCGCGCGATCCGCCGTCCTTGGATGTCGTAGATCGCGAGCGTGACGTCCCCGGATTCCGGAAGGTAGATCTCGAAGGCGACGTTTTGCGACGATGGACTTGGCTGGGCTGGGGTGAAGAGAGGAGGCGTCACCATGTCCTCCTCCCACCGAGCGACGGCATACGAGGCCTTGCCTCCCGCGCCCGTGAACGAGCCCCCGACGAAGAGACTCGAGCCGTGCACGTGAAGCGCATCGACCAGGCCATACCGCGCGGTGCCCAGGTAGCTGCTCCCCGATAAGCCGGACCCGAGCAACTCCCAGGAACTACCATCCCAGCGTCTGACGCCGCGGGCGCCACAACTCACGCAGCAGCCCGCGATGAGATACGGTCCGTACGTCGTCAGCACGCGGACATCAGTCCTGCCGGGAACCACGGACCAGTTGGTTCCATCCCAGCGCGCGACCATCGTGTGCGGCTCACCGTCGTCCGGATAGAAGTCGCCGACCGCGTAGAGATCGCCGCCATGAACGGCGAGCGAGCGGACTCCGTAGTAATCGGTGGACCGAAGCTGCATTCCGAGCGCGTGCCAGCTCTCGCCGTCCCACCGGGCGACGGTGTAGGCCGGGTGGACGCCGGCGGTTCGGAATCGGCCCGCCGCGATGAGATCGCCGTTGAAGATGGCGAATGCCGAAACCCAATAGCGGTCGGACGGCGAGGCCGGCGAGCCGATCCCCGCCCCGAGCGTGCGCCACCTGACCCCATCCCATCGCGCAATGTCCATCTCGTCGCCACCGACGATGAGTTCTCCTCGAAAGACGGTCATGGCGAGCGGGACGCCCGAGGCGAGGCCTGGTCCGAGCGAGTCCCATCGCGCTCCGTTCCATCGGGCGATGCGGTTGACTCGCGGACAGCCGGGTTCGGCATGCAAAGTACCCGCGGCGATCAATTCGCCGCCGAACAGCTCGAGGGCATTGACGATGCCGTTGAAGTCGCAGGGGAACGCCTGCCACTCCGATCCGTCCCAGCGGGCGATCGTCCGAACCGGTGCATCGCCCGCAAAGAGAAGGTCCCCCGCGGCCACTACACTGCCCTCGTAAGAAGCGAACGCCTTCACGTGCCCCGCGATTCCCGCCCCGCGCGGCCCGCCGACGTGATCCCACAAATCGCCCGTCCACTGAACGATGCCCTCGTAGCGCGATGATTCCCCTAGATGGATCTCACCCGCCGCGAACAGGCGTCCTTCTCGTTCGCACAATGCGTAGATCGGGTCGGCGGAGGTGAAGATCGGCTCCCAGGAGGTACCGTTCCAGCGCGCGATCTTCCTGGAGGAACCACAGTAGCCTGCGGCGACCACGGTGCCCCCGTGGATGGCAATGGCGTTCACTTCCCCCCAGCCATTCCAGGCACTCGCGCTGCCCAGTGGGTGCCACTCAGTGCCGTCCCAGCGGTGGACCAACGGTGAGTACACTGGGCCGTCCACGCTGGGTGAACCCGTCACCGCGGCATAGAGGTCGTTGCCCGCGGACAGGAGCACCCTGGTCTCGGACTGGAACTCAGATCCGAGCGGGGTCCACTCCGTCCCGTCCCACCGTGCGATATTCACGGCGTCGGCATAGCCCGGAATCACGAAAGACCCGGCCGCGATAAGCGAGCCGTCGTGGACCGCCAGCGCCTCGACGACACCGGCGACGCCGGCGCCGAGCGGGGTCCAAGCGGTTCCATCCCACCGGGCCACCCCGCGCGCGGCGGTCACCCCTCCGGGGCCAACGATGGATGTGCAAGCGGCGACGAGCTGGCCGTTGTAGGTGGCAAGTGCGTATACGGGACCTTCGACGCCCTCACCGATGCGGCTCCAGCTGGTGCCGTCCCAGGCGGCAACGAACCAACTGCCCGCCACGAGCATTCCGTCGTGCACGGCGAGCGAGAACACCTCCCCCTCGATCCCGTCGCCGAAAGCATGCCACTCGACTCCGTCCCAACGGGCGATGTTCGCTGCAGGCGTGTCGCCGGCGCGGCTGAAGTCTCCCCCGGCGACGAGATCTCCCTTGAAAAGCGCGAGGACGTGGACGACGCCATCGATCCCGGGTCGACCGAACTCGCCTGACCAGTGCACATCGGCGGCGGAAGATCCTGATTCCGTTTGGATCGCCCGACTCTGCTGGGCGGATGTGAAAACGAAGGGGACTGCACACAGCACCAAGGCAAGGCGTGCGCCGTTCGGAAGCAAGATGGTCAACCTCCTTCCCGGCAAAACCGTCAATTGATTCTAGCACTCTGCGAAGCCACGCGCCGCCGATCATTTGCGGCCGCTCACGCTCACTGGACCCCGCCCGGCCGGTGCTGGAGGACCTCGACTGTCGGCGGCGCCCAGGACGTGACCATCCTCCATCGCCCGGCCACTCTCCCCCTTCAAAACGCGTCGGCCCCTGAAGCCTGGATCCACTTCCCCGCAAGCCGGCTTCGGTATCCCCGCCCAGGCCAGACTCGGGCATGCCCTGATGGCGGCGAGCAGGCCTGCGGATCATCCTCCACGCTCAGTTCGCAAGGTGGTGTGCGACGCACGCCGCGCCTAATCAAGAGTCCGGAGATTCACCCAGGAGGACCTTTAACATGAACGTCCGCAACGCCTCTTTCGCCTTCGTCGTATGCGCCACGCTGGTGTACGCGCTCGCCGCCCCCACGCAGTCCGCGTGGGCCAATGTCGTCATCGATCCCAGCTTCGAGACTCAGACAGCGCCCTTCCTGCTTCCCGGTCTCGCCGGTATCGTGGGTCCCGTCTTCACGCCGGGATTCTGGGGAGCCGAGTTCGCAACCGTGGTGACGGCCGAGAGTCTCGTCACGCCGCGGTGCGAAACGCAGATGCTCCGGATGGAGAATGAGGGCGGGGCGGTCACGCAGGCCTTCCAGGCGGTCTACGTGGGCGCCGACTCGATCTGCATCGACAACGGCCTTGCCACCGTCACTCTCGAGGCCTGGCTCAACACCACGGAACTCGCCGGTGTCGTGCCGGTCGAGGGCGGCGTTACGGTGTTCTTCTACTCCTGCGACACATGCTGGGGAAACGTGGTCCCCTTCATCACTGATCCGATCAGCCTGGACAATAGTCCGGGCACCTGGGAAGTGAGTTCGACCGCCGGCGTCATCCCCCCGGGCACGCGCTGGCTGCTCGTCCAGATGGGATTCACCGACGCTTCGCTCCTGGGCCGCCCCGGGTATGTCGATTGCGTGCAGATGGAGATCGACACCTCCGATTGCGCAGCGGTCCCCGCGGATGTTTCTACTTGGGGTCGCGTCAAGGAGCTGTACAGATAGTCCGGCGCTCTTGATCGCATGACTCCGAAGGCCTCGGGAGCCCCGTGCAGTCCGCTTCCCACCGGACTGCGCGGGGCTCCATCGCGTTCCCGGCCGCCGGGGCGGGAGGAAGACGACCTCGGGATGCCCAGGTCAGCGCCCTAATGCCCAGGCCAACGCCCTGATGCCCGGGTCAATGCCCTGTTGTGCGCGGGAAGAAGACGCCCGCGATCGCGCCGCCGCAGGCGCGGCAGCGCGACCCCTCCAAGCCTGCCGGATCCCCCGCATGCCACCCGCGCGCGATCACGGTCATTCCGCACTGCGGGCAGCGGGTCGACGCGCCATCCTCGTCCATGATGTTGCCCACGTACCCGTAACGCAGCCCACGGGCGCGAGCGATGCCGCAGGCGCGCCGCAGCGTCTCGGCGGGTGTGCGGGGGCGGTCGCGCATCTGGAAGTCGGGGTGGAAGGCGGTGAAGTGCACGGGCACATCTGCGCCCAGACGTTCAGCGATCCAATCGCATTCGGCGTGGAGCTGCTCGTCGGAATCGTTCAATCCCGGAATGAGCAGGGTGGTGATCTCGAGCCAGATCTGCGTCTCGCGGTGCATCCACTCGATCGTGTCCAGCACCGGGCGCAGCCGCCCTCCGGCCTGGTCGCGATAGAACTCGTCGCTGAATCCCTTGAGATCGACATTGGCCGCGTCCAGGTCGGCGAAGACTTCGTTTCGCGCGCCCGCGGCGATGTACCCGTTGGTGACCGCGACGTTGCGCAGCCCCTGCTCGCGGGCCAGGCGCGCCGTCTCGACCATGTACTCGGCGAAGACGGTCGGCTCGTTGTAGGTGTAGGCGATCGACGGCGTCCCGTGGCGCTCGGCCAGCGCGACGATCTCCGCGGGCGATACGGGGCGCACACGCACCGGGATCTCCGCGGGATGGCTGTGCGGCCAGTTCTGGCAGAAGCGGCAGCTCAGGGTGCAGCCGTAGGTCCCGAAGCTGAGCACTTCGGAGCCGGGCAGGAAATGGAATAGCGGCTTCTTCTCGATGGGATCCACGGCGAAGCCGGTCGGTTGGCCGTAGCTCAGGGAGCGCAAACGCCCGGCAGAGTTCTTGCGCACACAACAGCGGCCCGTCTCGCCCTCCCCGATGCGACAGGCATGGGGGCAGAGCAGGCAGAGCAGGCGCCCGTCCTCGAGGGCGCGCCACCAGCGCGCTGCGGAACGCGCTTCGGGAGGCTCCGGCGTTGCGCGCATCTCAGCCATGGAAGATCCCACCCCGCGTTCATTGCACGCCGGCGTTCATTTCGCGCGCGGCAACCCCCGCCACCACTCGTTCACATCCGCGCGAGCCAGCGCCTCGAAGAGTTCCCGCGCCACCGGGGTCGCCAGCGACACGCGTGTGTTCTCGAACCAGTCCCGGCAGGCGGGGCACCCCGCCGCCTCGTATTCACGGGCCTGGAAGGCGCACTCGAGGCGGTCGGCGTCGCGCGCCAGACGCGCATCGATCGTCTCGCCCCGCTGGAACTCGAGGTGCAGCTCGGTCAACTGCGCTCCTTCGGGAAGGGGCGCGGCCAGATCGCGGAAGGCGCGCGTCTCGGCCGCCGTGTAGTCGAGATAGGCCTGGCCCACCTTGTGGAGATCGTTGATGCGCGCCTCGTGCAGATCGTTCATCAGGCACATGAGCGTCACGCGCGCCGCATCGGCCCCACCGTGGCGTTGCGCGAGCAGATAACCGATCCAGGCGCAGCGGAAGGAGTGATCGGCGACCGACTCGGGCGACCGCACGCCCGCCATCCACCATCCCGAGCGGGCCACGCGCTTCAACTGGCCGAGTTCGAAGAGGAACCGGACGATCTGTTCCACGGCCGCCCTCCGTTCATCGATGCGGCGGAGCATCCCGTGCCAAGTGCCCGGCGCGCCGCCGCGGCGCCGCGCCCCCGTCTCTCCCCTCGAGAGGATGCGACGACCGCGAGGGGTTAATCAAGCCCGCGCGTCTTGGCTGTGCGCATCTCGGCCGCGATTCCTCGCTTGCCCCTTGCAATCTCCACCATCCGGGACGCTATCCTCACCGGCATGGCCATCATCGAAACCCTGCTGGACGAACTCGGCTCGCTCGACGCGCCGGTGCGCGAGGTGCGGCTCTGCCTGCGCACGTGCGCCGTCTGGAGCCGGCGCCTGGGTCTGGCCTACAGCTTTCCGCGCGACCCCTCCTCGCACGGGGATGGCGATCCGATCCACCGGCCGGCCCCGGCGGAACCGGCCCCGGCCGCAGCCCCGCACCCGCAGCGGCTGCGGGATTGTTCCGCGCGCCGGCTGGCCGAGCTGGCCCGCTCGGCGGATCGCGAGCAGGCGGCCGTGGGAATCGCCGCGATCAACTCGCTGATCGAGCCTCCGCCCGCTCTCAGCGATGAGCACGCCCTCGATGTGATTCTGCGCTATGGCCGGGCCCGCGACATCGTTCTCGTCGGTCACTTCCCCTTCATCGATCGTCTGCGCGCGCAGGCCCGCGCGCTCACGGTGCTCGAGCTTCTGCCCCGTGAAGGGGACCTGCCGGCCGCCGAAGCCCCGCGCGTCATCCCCGCCGCTGATGTCGTCGCCATCACCGCCACGACCCTGATCAACCACACGCTGGAGGGGCTGCTGGATCTGGCCCGCGGCAAGCCGGTCATCCTGCTGGGTCCCACGGCGCCGCTGACGCCCGCCCTGCTCGCGCATGGGATCACGGCCGTCTGTGGCTCCGTCGTGGTCGAGCCGGAGGAGACATTGCGGGACGTGAGCGAAGGGGTGAGCTTTCGCCGCATGCGGGGCTTGCGCCGGGTCGTGCTGGAGCGCTGAACCGCCGTGGGGCCGGCTTGGGGTACGGCGGGGCGTCGTGTTCGCGCCCGGCTCTCCGTCAGATCTTCTCGGTCAGCAGCCGGCGACGCAGATTCATGATGCCGGCCGTCGGATTCAGCTCCTTGGGACAGGCCTCGACGCAGTTGAAAATCGAGTGGCAGCGCCAAACGCCGATCTTGCTGTCCAAGACCTCGGCGCGCTCATCGAGACCCTCGTCCCGCGTGTCGCCGACATAGCGAAAGGCCTTCAGCAGCGCCGCCGGCCCCAGGAATCGATCGTTGTCCCAGAAGGCCGGGCAGGCGGAGGTGCAGGCGCCGCAAAGGATGCACTCCCACGTGCCGTCGAGTACGCGGCGCTCGGCAGGGGATTGCAGGCGTTCCTTGTCGGTGGGCGGAGCGGCGTGGTTGATCAGCCAGGGCTTCACCAGGCGCAGCTTCTCGAAGAAGGGGTCCTGGTCGACCATCAGATCGCGCAGGACCGCGAATTCCTTCAGCGGCTCGACGACCACGACACCCTTGATCGTGCTCAGCTGCTTCTCGCAGGCCAGCTCGTTCTTGCCGTTGATCATCATCGCGCAGGAGCCGCAGATGCCATGGCGGCAGGAACGCCGGAAGGTGAGCGTCCCATCATGGTACCACTTGATCGCGTTCAAGGCGTCGAGCACGGTCCACGCCGGCTCGACCTCGATCGTGAAGTTGTCGTAGCGTGGTCCCTGATCCACCTTGGGATTGAACCGGAAGATGCGCAGTGTCCGTTGCATCGGCTCTCCCCTGCCCGGCGCACCGCCGCGGGTGCGCACGACTCGACGACGACCCGCGGAGCTCGTCCGCGGGCCTAGTACTTCCGCTCCTCAGGCGGGTGGCGCGTGATCACGACCGGCTTGTAGTCCAGACGTATCTCGTCGCCCGCCAGCCACGCCAGACTGTGCTTGAGCCATTCCTTGTCGTTGCGACCCGGATGATCCGTCCGCCAGTGCGCGCCGCGGCATTCGGTGCGGTTCAGCGCGCAGCGGGTGATCATGTAGGCATAGTCGAGCATGTGGCCCAGCTCGATCGCCTCGATCAGATCGCTGTTGGCGTAGGTGCCGCCGTCCTCGATGGTCGCGGTGCGATACTGCTGCCGCAGCTCCTGGCAGATCTTGACCTGCCGGGTCAGGCTCTCCGCAGTGCGATAGACCGCGACATTCTCGGTCATCGATCGCTGCAGGCGCTCGCGCAGCTCGGCCGGCCGCACCCCACCCTTGCTCTGCGCGGTGGACAGCAGGTGTTCGACCTCCTCACGCGCCATGTCGGCGGCGTTGTCGGGCGGATCGACGTGTCCCGGGTGCTGCTTGACGTATTCCAGCATGCGCAGACCGCTCAAACGGCCGAAGACGGCGCATTCGAGGGTCGAGTTGGTCCCCAGCCGGTTGGCGCCGTGGACCGACAGGCAGGCGCACTCGCCCGAGGCGAACAGCCCCGGCACGGTCTCCTTGCCCGTTCCGCTCAGCACCGCCGTCTCCAGGTTCGTCGGAATGCCACCCATCGAATAGTGCGCGGTCGGCTGAATCGGGATCGGGTCGGTGATCATGTCGAGGCCCAGGAACTTCAGCGCCAGCTCGCGCACCTGCGGCAGCTTGCTCATGACCTTCTCGCGTCCAAGGTGCCGCAGATCAAGGTGCACCGCATCCTGTCCCTGAATGCCGCGACCCTCATCGATCTCGGTCTGCTCGGCGCGGGAGACGACGTCGCGGGGCGCCAGTTCCATCTTGGCCTTGGCATAGCGCTCCATGAAGCGCTCGCCCTTTTCGTTGATCAGATACCCGCCTTCGCCGCGCGCCGCCTCGGAGACGAGAATCCCCTGCTTCCAGAGGCCGGTCGGATGGAATTGCACGAACTCCATGTCTTCCAGCGGCAGGCCCTGGCGCATGACCAGCGCCAGGCCATCCCCCGTGTTCGCCATGGCGTTCGAGGTGATCTTCCAGCAGCGCGCATAGCCGCCCGTGGCAAGGTGGATGGCCTTGGCGTTGAACACGTGCAGCCCGCCGCGCTGGATATCCCAGGCGACCAGACCGCGACAGGCGCCATCTTTCATGATCAGCGCCAGCGCGTAGAACTCGTTGTAGAAACGCACCTGGTTCTTCAGGCACTGCTCGTAGAGGCAGTGAAGCTGGGCGTGGCCGGTGCGGTCGGCCGCGTAGCAGGAGCGACTCATCGCCGTCTTGCCGAAGTTGCCGAAGTGCCCGCCGAAGGGGCGCTGGGCGATCCGCCCATCCTCGGTGCGATCGAAGGGCACCCCGAGGTGCTCCATCTCATACATCACCGGCACGGCATCGCGTACGAGCAGCTCCTGGGCATCCTGATCGCCGAGGAAGTCGCTGCCGCGCACGGTGTCGTAGAGGTGCCACTCCCAGTGGTCCTCCATCATGTTGCCCAGCGCGCCCGCACAACCTCCCTGGGCCGCACCGGAGTGGGCCCGGGTCGGATACTGCTTGGTGAGCACCGCCGTGTCCGCCGCGGCGCTGGTCTTCAAGGCCGCGTACAGACCGGCGATGCCGGAACCCACGATCACCACGTCATGCTTGTGATAGACGATATCGAGATTCATCTTGCCCTTCCCGCGCGGCGGCCTGCTCCCGAGATCGATCCGCCGGCGCTCCCGGCGCATCTCCTAATGGGACGGGACCGCACCGATGGTCTCCGCCATCCCCGGGGCCCGCACCGACAAGACCGTGATCAGTCCGAAAACCAGCAGCGTGACGCCCGCCAGAACGATGAGGCTGAAGGCGGTCAAGCGCAGCCCCGGGCGCCGGATGTAGTCCTGCAGGATGAAGTGCACTCCGACCAGCGCGTGATAGAGCGCCGCCACGAGGAATACGATCTCCAGAACCTTCCAGTACGGATTGGCGAGCAGGCGCGTGACATTCTCGAAGGCGAGACCGTGCTCGTGGTAGCGATGCATCGTGAACAAGTGAACGAGCAGGATCGGCGCGAGCAGAAGGCCCGTCAGGCGCTGGAAGAACCAGGGCAGCACCCCTCCCGATCGAATTCCGCGGTCTTGCATGGATGATCCCTCCGCAACAACCAACCCGTTGCCCCCTCCGCGATGCGCGTCACTCCCGCCCGCGGGCCCTCGGAAGGCCGCGCCGGTCGGCTCAACCGGTAGACCCGGCGTGGGCCGCCGAGGTCAGGAAGGTCTGGGCCAGCTCCCAGGCGCAGACGACATAGAGGACGACACCGATCGCCATGACCACCCAGAAGGCACGTTTGTGGTAGAAGGCGCCGTTGCCGAAATCGACCAGCACCAGCCGGATGCCGTTCATCGTGTGATAGAGGACCACGCCGATCAGTCCGATCTCGAAGAACCAGAAGACCGGGCTGTTCAGGAAGGCCATCACCTGTTGATACTGCTCCCGGCCGTGGGCCAGATGATGGATCACCCAGATATGCATGATCAGATAGAAGCTGATCGCGATTCCGGTGATGCGGTTGAGCAACCAGGCGACATAGCCTGAGTGCCAGCGGTAGCGCATCGGACGGCCTCCTCTCGCTCGAAGGCGGACGCGGCTCCCGCAGCGGGCGTTTGACGGAAGCCTTGCGCCCGGCATTGCCGGCCGGACGGCCCCGGCCGCAGCCCACGACCCGACCAGAGTGGATGCGGGAAGCATCGCTTGGATCTTCGAATGGGGCGAAGAGTATCACGCGAAGAAATGAGGCGCCACGTTCGCCTTTCTTATGCTGCGAACCAGTTTTCATGGACGAATTGCTCTCCACCCCGTCATGAGTGGAGCCCCAGAAGGGGCCCCCAGGAGGGCCCCAGAGGGGCTTCCAGAAGTGCCATCGAGTAGCCTCCTCCGGAAAGATCGCTTCAGGCAATCCATTGATATGGTTGTGATTACAGGAGATTCCCCGCGCCGGGAGCCGCGGCGGGCAACCTCAGCCCCACGGATTTCGTCTATTGATTCAGAATCTGTCGCTTCCGGCCACGGGGCGCGGTCGGCCCCGGCCCACGCACAACCGGACAAGGGAGGTGGCGAATGGCCCGCAAGATCCTGATCGGGACTCTGCTGCTCTGCATCGGGGTGACCGGCGCCTGGGCCCAGACGAACCAGCGCTGGCTGCATGTCCGCGTCGACGGGTCGGGCTCCGATGGGGAGCGGGTCCGCATCAATCTGCCCTTGGAACTCGTCGCGTCGATTCTCCCACTCATCGAGGCCGATGACTTTCAGCGGGGGAAGGTGCGTTTGGATCTCGATGATCTCGAGGGCATCGATATGGCCGCCCTCGTGGCGACTCTGCGCAACGCCAAGGATGGCGAATACGTGACGGTCGAGGACGGGGACGAGGAGGTCCACATCAAGAAGAGCGGCGACCATCTCCTGGTGCATGTGGATGAAGACGGCGAGCAGGTGGACATTCGCATACGTTTCGCGGTGGTGGATGCGCTCTTCTCCGGCGAGGCAGGAGAGATCGATCTTCTGGCGGCCGTCGAGGCTCTTCAGGAAGAAGAAGACTGCGAACTGGTCCGCGTGGACGGCGGGGACGAGACCGTCCGCATCTGGATCGATCAGAAAGACTTCACGGAGTAGAGGTGCGCCATGGGCAGAAGTTCCAAGCCATTCCTGATTCTCTTCGGCAGCCTCGTGCTCCTGCTCGTCTGCGCGGGCATCGCGCTGGCGATCTCCGTGCAGAGAGCGGGCATGATATGCGTCGACGTGGAAGCCACGGGCCCCGGCGGTTGCGACGTGCGGGGATTGCGCCTGCCGGGGTTCCTGGTGAACGGCGCGATTCGTTGTCTGCCCGTGGATGTCCTGTGTGAGGCGAAAGCAGAGGCTGCGTGGGTGCATCCGTTCTTGCGGCAAGCCTGCCGCACTTTGCAGCGGACTCCCGATTTCGCCCTCGTCGAAGTGGACGGGCCCAACGAGCAGGTGAGAATCACCAAGCGCGGCAACGACCTCCTGATCCATGTGGAGAGCGATCAAGAGCGCGTCCACCTGGTCATCCCAATCCGGACTCTGGACGCCCTCGCGAGCCGGCTCTCTTCCAGCTAGCCGCTCGAGCGGGGCGCCGTCACCAGCCCGCGAGGCGCCGTCGCCTCGATTGTGGCCACCCCCGCCGACGGGCGGGAATGGCTCGGGAGTCGGGACTCGGGGCTCATACCTCATGCATCTCTCCCCCCTTCGGTCCCCGAACCTCGCCCCCGCAGAACCGCCCACACTGCGGGCCGTTTTCGGGGTAATCTGCTATTGAGTCGGGGAAACGCAGAAGGCTAGCATCGCCGGTTCGCTTCCCGGCCGCCCTGGAATCAAAGCAGGTCGGAGTCCATCCGCACGGCCGGCCTGGGCGTGAGGCGCGCATGAAGCCACTGCACAAGGTCTCCGCCAAGCGCGACGCGGCGGGCAACGCCGGCCCGCCGGACTCGCGATTCTGGATCGCCGCACTTCTCATTTTTGTCGCGGCGCTGGTGGTGCGGCTGGTTGTCTATAGGCAGATGCACGCTTGGCCGTTGTTGAAGGAAGTCGAAGCGCTGGCGGATGCGCGCTACTACGACATGATGGCGCGCCAAGTGGCCGCGGGCGATCTGCTCGGCAGCCATCCCTACTTCCTCAGCCCGGCGTTCTACTACGTGCTGGTCCTCGCCATCGCCCGTCGCTTCTTCGGAGAGACCACCGGCTGGATCGCAGGCGGCCTGCTCGCCCTCTACGGGTACTTCATCTACGAGAACCTGATGATCCTGCCCGACACCCTCGTCGTGCTTCTGAATCTGATCGCCCTGTGGGTCCTCATCGGAATCGAGGAGCGGCTCAGCCTTCGCCGCGCCCTGATCGGAGGAGTGTGCATCGGCCTGGCCGCCGCGGCCCGCGCCAACGCGCTGTTGCTTGCCCCGGCGGCCGGCCTGCTCATCCTGCTGTGCGGATCCGCGGACCGGCGCAGGCGGTTGCTCGCCTGTGCCGCGCTGGGAGCCGGATGCCTGCTTGCCGTCGCGCCCTTGACGCTGCGCAACTATGTCGTCGCCAGGGAGTTCGTTCCGCTCACCACGACGGGCGGGCGCAACTTCTGGAAAGGCAATGGGCCGGAGGCGAACGGAACCCATCGCTTCCTGGACGAGGAGGAATGGGGCCAGGGATTGACCTTCTATGTGGAAGGCAAGGTCGACTCGCATGAAGCCGTTGCCGATTCCCGGCGGCTCACCGCCCAGACCTGGGACTACATCGGGCGCCATCCGCTTGACACGATCGGCCTGTGGATCAAGAAACTGGGTCTCTTCTTCCATGCGCGCGAATTCGGAATCCGCGACCAGTTCTACTTCGGCCGGCAGTATTCCTCCTGGCTGCGGGCCTTGCCGGTCGCATTCTCCTGGCTTGCGCCCTTGGGGTTGGTCGGCCTGCTGACCGCCTGGCGATCACGCCGGGGACGCCTGGCCGCCGTGGCGCTGCTGGTCCAGGTCCTCTCGTTCACCGCGCTGTTCATTCTCGGCCGCTACCGTTTGGTCGCCGCCACGTTGCTCGTCATCTTCGCCGCTCATCAACTCGTCTGGTGGAGCGGCCGGCTGCGCGAACGCGCCTGGCGCCCGATCCTGCTCTCCGCCGCGCTCACGCTCGGTTTGGTGGCGCTCGTCAATCGCCCCCTCCCCGAGTTTCCTCGCCGGGAAGGCTTCGGGGATCAGTACGCGGCGATCGGCGACTACTACATCAAGCAACGGGACTGCCCGTCCGCGCTCCCTCCGCTCCAGCAGGCGCTCGTCTCGCCATGGCTTGAGCAACCCGCGCTGGATGCCACGCAGAACAGCATCCGTTACCGGATCGGCCTGTGTCAGTTGGAGCTGGGAAGACTGCAGGAGGCCCGAGCGACAGCCGACGAACTGATTGAGCGCCTGCAGCGCAGTCCCGAGAAGCAGCATCCGCAGCTCTACGAGGCCAGCCGGCAGCTCTTGCAGCATGTCGAGCGGGCGCTGGCGCGGGAGGCCGACGCGCCTCAGGCGCCGCGGCCATGAGAAGAGCAAACGCCACAGCCTGAAAAGAAACCGCCGGCCTTCTCGCGAAGGCCGGCGGCACTCGTTCTCGAATCGTCTCGCAGCCTACCTCAGAACCACGATCGGCGCGCGATCCACGCCGGCCGCATTCGTGAAGCGCAGGTAGTAGATTCCGCTGCCTACCCGCTCGCCGGCAGTGCTGCGTCCGTCCCAGGCGGCCGATGTCGTTCCGGCGGGAAGGGCTTGGTCGATCAGATTCCGCACCAACCGGCCGTTCAGATCGAAGATGTCCAGCCGCGCCGGACGTCCGGCCGCCGACTCCGCGACCCGCAGTTGGATCGCCGCCATTCCCGCCGGGCCGGAACCGATTCGGATGGGATTGGGTGCGATCGAACGGATTCCGGAGAGGGTCGTCACCGCGTGCTCGTCGATCGCCGCACTGTTGCGATCGAGGACCCACTCGATGGCGCGGTCGAGAAGCGTGGAGAGATTTTCAGGATCCGCACCCGTGTCGGGAACGGCGTTCAGATAGCAGGCGAAGAAGACCGCCCGTGCGGCGCCCAAATCGGAGCGGACGGCATAACCGTCGCCCAGCGATGAGTGCAGGCACAGGGTCCCGTTCTCACTCGGGGTCAGCGCGTCGGCCTTGTTATGCACCTCCGAGTTGTAGTCGAACGCAAAGCGCATGCCGTCGCTGATCGGGTCCTCGGCCACGCCGATCAGGCTGTCGGCACCCACATCCTGGACATAGCTGCCGACACTCAGATAGTCGGCGACGAAAAGCGAATCGATCGGATTGGAGGAGGTATCGGCATAGGCGAGGAACTGCTGGTACGAGAAGACCAGCCCGCCGCCGGCGTCGAGATAATCTGTGAGCAACTGGACCTCATCGACGATCACCATCCCATTCTGCCGGCCCGGATGCCAGAGGACCGCATCGTATTCCTGCAACTCCGGCAACGTGGGGACCCGGCCGCCGTACCCCTTGCGCACGTCCCAGTGATCGTAGAGCACGTTCTTTGCGTCGAGGGCGCTCAGCAGCAGGTCCTCTTCCTGATGCGGATAGGTGCCGTCATCATCGACGAACAGGATGGCCGGCCCGCCGTTGAACACACGCACATCTTTGGCCGCCACGCGGGCCGACGATTGAATCTCCAGCGAGCCCTCGCCGATCCGCACGGTGCCGTCGGTGGTCACCTTCATCTCCACCTGGAGAGAGGCGCTGGGGTCGAGATGCACCTCCGAGGGATCGGTATGGAAGGCCGCCTCGCCCTCGATCTTGAATTCCGCCGGCCAGCCGAAGGTGTTGTCCAACGAGACGGTCAGGGTCTCCAGTTCCGTGGTCGTATTGAGCAGCGTGCCCTCGAAAAGGGCCTCCCCATTGCCGTCGGGCAGCACGATCATCTCGTCGACGAAATCGAAGGCGAAATCGACCACCAGGGGCAGCGCGGCAGACTGATAGACGAGCAGATTGCCGCCGCTCTTCTGAATCCAGGCGGCGCATTCGATGTTTTCCATGTCCCAGGTAGGCTGAATGGGCAGATCGACGGTGACGGTCACCTCATCGCCGACACTGATCAGCCCCTCGACAAACTGGCCTTCCCCGGCGCGCACCACATGTTCGTAGACCCGTCCTCCCGAATGAATGTCGTTTTCGAGCACGGCGAACACCGCCATCGGGGAGGCCAGCGTGACGGCATCCTCCAGCTTGAAGGTGGCCGACAGCGAAACGACCTCGGGACTGTACGTGTAGGCGCCATCGATCGACACACTCGCCGGCACCGCCAGGCGCGTATTGATCGTCGTGCGATAGGCATTGGCGCAAGCCACCGGCGTGCCATAAGTGCCCACGTGTCGCGTGATGCCGTCGAAGATGACCGTGGGATAGCCGGTGGCCTCGTAGAAACTCATGCGCTGCGCAGACCAGGGCAGATACATCGGATCGGAGGAGAGGCTGGGGTGATATTCAACAACGACGAGCTGATCACCGAATTCACCCTTCACGATTTCGAGCCCGGACCGGGCATCAGGGCAGTAGCTTCACCAACTGGCGGTGAAGTCTTCGGCCAGAACGATTCGCGGAACAGAGGCCGAAGCCGGAAGCAGGGTCAAGGAAGCGAATAGCATCGATGCCGCAAACAATAGAACGCTACGAGCCGCGCTCATCCCGCCCTCCTTGCTGTTGAAAAACCCAAGCCGCCCGACGAGATGGCGCTAATGGGCGCATGTCCACCCGGCCCGCAGCGCACCCTCGGCTGACCAATTATAACCGAAATCGCACGGAAGAAGGAAGCGGGTCCTCTGTAGGCGATTGCGTCTCAAGAGAATAAGGCGGGCGTCCTGGCGGCAACAATGTTGCTTCTGGGTCGTCCTAGTCCTCTTCGGCAGGGCGCTTCTTCTTGCGGAATTCGTCGAATTGCTTCTCGAGATCGGCGGCCTTTTTCTTCTTGCGCTGTTCCAGCTCGCCTTCGCGCAACATCCGCTCGATCTCCTCCCGGCGGCTGCGGTTGCGGCGCTGGAAATCGGCCACCTCCTCCTCGAGTTCCGCCTCCTCCCCTTCCTCGGGCAGCTCCTCCAGTTTCGCATGGTCCCGCAATTCGAAACGGGCCTCGAAGGGGGTCTCGTGCATCTTCAGGATCCCGATCTCGACGAGCCCACGCAGGATGACCAGCGTCTCCTCGTGCCCCCAGCCCAGCAGCGAGGCGATCTCGTCGGAACGTGCCGGGCGCCCCTGACCGTGCTGCAGCACGCGTAGGGCGGCGACCGCCAGATGACCCTTGGGCTTCGAAGGCAGGATGTGCGCCACGACCGATCTCCCCATGCACGATTGAGCGGAGTTCACATTAGCACCCCCGCCGCCGGTATGCCAAGATACAGGCATGCAGCGCGAGCGAATCATGATCCACTCGGAGGAGATCCGCCTGGATGGACTGCTCAAGTTCGCCGGCGCCACGACGACCGGTGGTGAAGCGAAACTGCTGATCCAGGCGGGACGCATCCTGGTCAACGGAGTCCGCGAAGTGCACCGCGGGCGCAACCTGCACGCCGGAGATGTGATAGAATTGCTCGACGAGGAGGGGGAGCTTCTCAACGGATGGGAGATCGCCCGCCGGGATGAGCCGGGCGAAGCGCCTTGACCGAGTTCGAAACCGCTCCTACTGTCGTTTGACGTGGCCCTATCGAGCCTACATCTGCAGCGCAAGACCCCGCCGGCGCGACACCCGCCAGGAGGACGGCCGACGACAGTCGAAATCATCGAGGCGCTCTATCGAAAAGCGCCGCATATGACCCTCTACACTCCGCTCTGCAAGGTCAGACCGGTCCTGCGCGGATGCAGTTTCCTCGTATCGACCGACGGCCGGCGGCTGAGCGCGATCGTCGCCTATGGCGAGGATTCCATCGAGTTGACCTGGGGCTTGCCGGGACGGGCGGAGACGCTGCGCAACCTGATCGTCCAGGTCAGGAATCGCGTGCGCAGCCTCACGTTTCTTCCGGTCCTGGAAACCGGGCGGCGTAGCTGGAGCGAGATGCTGGCGTTGCAGGTGCTCGGACGCTATTTCAGGGCCCGCTACGTAGAGGCGGTCCCGGGACACATCCAAGCGCCTCCCGGATTGCGCATCGCCACCATCGATCCCTCGACCGATCTTCCGGCGGTGGTCGAGCTGATGAATGCCGCCTATCCCAGCCTGCCGCACTTCATGAGTCTCGAGCGCCTGCGGGCGATGATCGCAGCGGACTACCACTACGCCGACGGCTGGTTCTTCCTGCGGGACGAAGAGCAGAACCGCCCGATCGGACTCGCCATCAGCGGGCACTGCTCCCAGACCGACGAGGGCTTCATCGACTGGATCCAGGTGTTGCCGCGCTACCGGCAGCAGGGCCTGGGCGCCATGCTCGTGCAGGAATCCGTGCGGCGGCTCGCGGCTGCCGGGTGCATCACCGTTTCCGGAACGCTCGATGCGCCCTTCGCCATGGGCGATCTCTACAAGAAATGCGGGTTCGGGCAGTTCCGCCAATGGACCATCCTGGGGCAACCGGCTCGCGCGGGAGCGGACCCCCACGGCGACGGATCATGAAGCTCGCCGCCAGCTATTTCGGCAATCGCATCCTCAGACATGTGCGAGACGACATGGAGCAACTGCACGCCCGGGGGTTCACGCGGGTCGTGCACACCTTCTCGGAGAATGATCTCGCCTTCTATCGCGGGACTATGCGCGACATCGTGCGGGTCTCGCAGGAGTGCGGCCTGGAGGTCCTGCTCGATCCCTGGGGCGTCGCGCGGGTCTTCGGCGGCGAGGCCTACTCGGGATGGCTGCTCGAGAACCCCGATCTCTTCCAGCGCGGCGCTTCCGGGCGCCTGCTGGGCGGGGCCTGCCTCAATCACCCGGCCCTGCGGCCCCGCCTTTACGAGTGGATCGAAGCGGCGGCGGAGACGGACGCCGGGTGGATCTTCTGGGACGAGCCTCATTGGGTCCCCCGTGGCCCGCGCAATCCCGATGGCGAGACCTGCGTCTGCGCGCATTGCAAACGCCGCATGGCGGAGCTCATCCCGGGGACCGACCCGCCAATGACGGACACGGCCGTGATGGCACGCATGCGCGGTCAAGCGGTCGTCGATCTTCTCGCGGATCTGACGCGCCACGCCGCCGGTCTGGGTCTGCGTTCATCCCTGTGCGCGCTGCCGCAAGGCCTGCTCGATCAGCCTCCGGTCGAATGGGACCGGTTGCTCGCAGCCGCGCAGGTGCACGAGTTCGGGACCGATCCCTATTGGCAAGCCTTCGGCGTGAACGATCCGCGCGAGCGCCGGCGCTTCATCGACGAGCATGCCGGAGCCGCCGTTTCGGCCTGCCGCAGGGCCGGCATCGCCAGCATGCTCTGGATTCAGGCCTTCCGGATCACGGGGGATCGGGAACAGGACCTGCTGGCGGGAACGCGGGAACTGCTCCGCCATGCTCCCGGCACGGTCGCGCTGTGGGGTTATGAAGCCTGCGCGCACATGAGCGCGCTCGCCTGCCAGAGGCCCGCCGAGGTATGGAATGCGCTCATCGAGGTCATCCGCAGCGGAGGCGTCGATGGAAGCCCATGACGCGGGCGACCCCCATCAGGGAGACGCATGGCTCGGCGCCTGGCGCATCCGCGCGACCCGCATCCTGATGCGCCGGCGCAAAGGCGTGGCGCAGGGGTTTCTCCTCTATCCTCCCGACGGCTTCGCCGGCACGATCAACCTGGGTGTGATCGCGGCGGGACGGCGCGACGAGTTTCCGCACGTCTGGAACATCCCGGACCGATCGCCGATGCTCTTCGCTGTTCCCCTCTTCGGGAGCGGATCGCCCGGCCCGGATCGTCCCGCGAGCAGATCACCCGGCCCGGATCGCGCGGACCTCTTGTTGGAAAGCTCCGCCGCCGGTGTTCTCAGCGGCACGCTGGCCTTCGCGCGCGCGACGGCGATCGCGCGCATCTATGTATGTCCGCTGCTGCCGCCGCCTCATGCTGCCTCGCCCGCAGCGCGGGACCGGAACGATGATGAGGCGCGAGCCCCGGCGGAATCCCTCCTGGAGAGCGCTCTGCAGGCCCTGGAGCGCGGCAAGCGACTGCGGGCCGGATGGGCGGCCGACTGGGCGCCTTGGATCGCCGCGCGCGAGCTCGGACCTCGCGTGCGGGCGCTCGCGGCGGCGGGGAGGATCGAGTTGCTCGCGACCGGCGCATGCGAGCCGCCCAGTGTGGCAGCCCTGGACCTTCCCGTGGCTGTGCGCACGGCCTGGCGTTTGCACGATCGCGCGCCCGCTCTGCCCTCCGATCTTCCCAGTCCGATACGGAATCTGATCATCTCCGAGAGCGAACGGCCGGGCGCCCTTTCCGCGGCCGAGGCGGAGGAGGGACGGCGAGGACTTCCCCTGCGCATCGCGGCCGGCGAGTCGCAGGTCATCGCGCACCGCTCCTCTGCTGAGCTGGGAATGCAAACGCTGCTTCCCGTGGATGGCGCGCCGCCCGCCATCTACTTCGATCGCTTGATGCGTCAGGGCCTGGCCTGGCGCGAGGGCTCCGAAGCGGATCGCCGGGTGAACGGGCTCGCCTTCTGTCCGCTGATCCTGTCCGACGTGAACTCGTGGAGGGAGCTGCGCGGATTCGTGATTCGCTGGAACAAGCGCCACCTCTCGCCCGTCGCGATCGGCGCCACACCCGCGGATTATTTCGCGGCCGTCGAGGAGTTGGAGGCGAGTGGAGCGGTCCACCTCTGAGAGGGCCGGCTCGCGACGCGCACTGCCCGATGGCGGGCGATCTACCGCACGCACATGCTTCGATCCACGACGCTCACCGCTGGCCATCAGGGCCGGACCATCCCAGAAGGCTCAGGAGTTCCGCGGTGATCATGGCCGTTGCGCCCCACAGCCGCGCTCCATCGAGATCAAAGAAGGGGACCTCCACCCACTCGCCGTCCATCATCGATTGCGCTTGGCCGATGGTTTCCGGATGCATAAGCCGCGCCGGACTCACCTCGATGATCCGTCGCACTTCGCCGGCATTGATGCGGAACTCCGGCCGGCTCCGCGTGACCGCCACCAGGGGATGGATCGTGAAGCCGGTCGCCGGAACCCATAGCGGACTCAGGATCCCCACGGTCTCGGGCTGATCGCGGGGGATCCCGATCTCCTCCTCCGTCTCCCGTCGCGCCGCTTCTTCGGTGGTCTCCCCCGCTTCGATGGCTCCGCCCGGAAAGGAGATCTGGCCCTTGTGCCACCCGAGGGATGCGGTCCGTTCGGTGAACACCAATGAGCACCGGCTCCGCGTCTCCTCCCCAGGATCCCCGTCCTGGGCCCCCGGCTCACCGGATCTTGCGGCATCCTCGGCGGCGGGAAGGCCGCCGAACAGAGGGATCGACGCGGGCGTGGCGGGATAGATCAGGATCAGCACGGCGGCCGGGCGGCCGGCCGGCGCCCGTTGCGCGGGATCCCAGCCGGGCCGGGGGCGTGGAGCCATCCAGCGGTGCGCACGCGCTCCGGGCAGGGGGGCCCGCAGGGCCTCGCCGATGTATCGATGCCATTCGGTCATGACATGTCTCTCCGAAAGCGCCCCAATTCATGACGGCGTTTTCGCGGGAACGCCCCCCAGCCGCGCCGGCGCTACTCCCAGAGGGGTGCCGCGCGAATGGAAGAACAGACTGCCGACTCCGGCCCCCTCGCGCAACCTGCTTGCGGCCGGCCGGAAGTCGGAAGGTCGGTGCGTTTCCTAGGCTGGGATGCGGACTTGACCTCTGGAAGTCCGCGCTCCGTAGAGCGCAGACTTGTCCTAGGTGCGAATACTCGACCCTGCGGGCGGAGGTCCAGTACTTTCCCGCTTGGCGTGCCCCGCCGCCTCGGACATGATTGGCCGGCGCGTGACCGGTGTGCGTTCCGGGCGGCGTAGCGTGCAAGGGGAAGGCCCGCCATCCGGCACCGATCGTTGGACCCGGCGGGGGAAGGGAGTGTCGCCACCATGCGGATCCGGCTCTATGTCACCGGAGGTACCTTCGACAAAGAGTACGACGACATCAATGGCCGTCTCTTCTTTAAAGACACCCATGTGCGCGAGATGCTCAGGCTTGGACGGTGCGGGCTGGACATCGAGGTCCGCACGCTGATGATGATCGACAGCCAGGAGATGACCGCGGTTGATCGGGAGATCATCCACAAGAGCTGCATCGAGGCCGATCCCGACCACATCGTCATCACGCACGGCACCGACACGATGGCGGAGACCGCCCGGTATCTGGGCGAGCGCATTCGCGACAAGACGGTCGTGCTGGTCGGCGCGCTGATTCCGTACACCTTCGGCAGTTCCGACGGTCTCTTCAATCTCGGCAGCGCCGTCGCTTTCGCGCAGACCCTCCCCCGGGGAGTGTATGTCGCGATGAATGGCCGCTGCTTCAATTGGGACAATGTGCGCAAGAACAAGGCCACCGGCTTCTTCGACGAATTGCCGCAACCGGATGCGGCCGGATAAGGAGAAATCACGATGTCCGCTGAGCTGCGTCCCCCCGCTCCGACAGCCGCTGCACAGACACCCGGGGATCAGGTGTCGGACCGTGCACTGCTCGAGCGCGTGCGCGCCGATCAAGTGCAGTTCATCAATCTCCAGTTCACCGACATCCTCGGCGGCCTGAAGAGCGTGACCGTCCCCGCCGCCACCCTCGGCAATGCCTTGGAGAAAGGCGTTTGGTTCGACGGCTCCTCGATCGAGGGCTTTGCGCGCATCCATGAGTCCGACATGGTCCTGCGTCCGGACACCTCCACCTACGGCATCCTGCCCTGGGAGCTTCCGGAGCGGCGGCAGGCGCGTTTGATCTGCGACGTGCAAATGCCGGACGGCCGGCCGTTCGACGGCGACCCCCGCCGGGTGCTGAAGCGCCAGCTCGAGCGCGCCGCGGCCCTCGGCTACACCTTCAATGCGGGACCGGAACTGGAGTTCTTCCTCTTCCGCAAGAGCAGTCAGGACGAGGCCCCGCGCTTCCGGCCGGTGCCGCACGACGTGGGCGCCTATTTCGACTTCTCCCCTCAGGACCTCGCCCTGGTCGTCCGTAACGAGATCATGCGCACTGCGGAACAGCTGGGGATGCAGGCGGAATCGGCCCACCACGAGGTCGGCGCGGGCCAGCACGAGATCGACATTCGCTACGCCGATGCACTGACGGCAGCCGATAACGTGATCACCTTGCGCCACGCGATCAAGGCGGTGGCCGCGGAGCACGGCCTCTATGCGACCTTCATGCCGAAGCCGATCTACGGGGCAAACGGCTCGGGCATGCATGTCCATCAAAGCCTGTTCGACCGGCAGGGGCGCAATCTCTTCTTCGATTCGAATGGCTCGCGGGGGCTTTCCGCGCTGGCGCAGCATTTCGTCGCCGGCCAGCTGGCCCATGCCAAGGCCATCACCGCCGTGACCGCCCCCACCGTAAATTCCTACAAGCGCCTGACTCCCGGCTACGAGGCGCCCGTCTATATCTGCTGGGCCCATGTCAACCGCTCCGCACTGATCCGCGTGCCCAAGTATTCCCCCGGTAGCGAGCAGTCCGCCCGCGTCGAACTGCGTTCGCCCGACCCCAGCGCCAACCCCTATCTCGCCTTCGCGGTCATGCTCGCCGCCGGCCTCGACGGCATCGAGCGGCGCTTGCCGCCCGCCGAGCCGGTCGAAGGGGATGTGTATCACTTCGACAGCGACCGTCTGGCCGAACTCAAGATCGAATGCCTGCCCCACACGCTGGCGGAGGCGCTGGGCGAGCTGGAGCGCAACGCGGTGATCCGCGAAGCGCTGGGCGATCACGTCTTCGGCGCCTTCAGTCGCGCCAAGCGCGCCGAGTGGGATGAATACCGGGTCCAGGTCACCGACTGGGAGATCTCGCGGTATCTGGAAGCGCTGTGAGGCGCGGTCTTGCGCCTGACCGCGAGCCTTGACCGCGGCACGGGGCCCGCCCGGCGCGACACGGTTCGGCAGCCGGAGTGCGCCCGGCGGCGCCTCCGGAACGACCGAGTCGCCGCCGAATCCCCGGCACAATCTTGCTGCCGCTGAATCCCCCGGCACGATCGGGTTGCCGAGGCATCCCAACTTCTTTCTGCAGAGTGCGTTATCCATTCCAGCCGCCTCCCCGAGGGTGTCGCCCCAGACCGCGGCAACGATTTCCTGTTGACATTATTCGCATATTCGCTATTATGCATATATGCATTCAGGAGGTCAGCCATGAACAAGCCGACGCCGGAGGAGCTGGATCTTCTGCACAGCGAGCTCTGCAGCGCGCTCCACGACAAGACGCGTGTGGCGATCCTGTACGAACTGGCCGGCGGTCCACAGTATGTCAACGGGATCGTCGAGGCCTTGTCCCTGCCGCAGGCCGCGATCTCGCGGCATCTGAAAGTCCTGCGCGACGGCGGCATCGTCGTTGCCACCCGTGAAGGAAACCACGTGCGCTGCGAGCTGCAGGACCGGCGCATCGTCGGGGTGCTCGACCTGCTGCGGGAGATTCTGGCCGCCTCGCTGCAGCGCAAGAGCGAGACGGGGCAGCGCATCCGCTCGGCCATGGCGGAGACCCGTCCGGGGCGACGGGGCATCCGCGGCCTGGGCTCCAAGGCGTAGGGGGGAATCGATGAACGCACCGGCACTGGACGTTTCTGCACTCGAAGCGCAATTGAATGAACTGCGCGGGAAGGTGGAATCCCTGCCGCCCGGGCCGCAGCCCAAGCTGTCGCTGATCATCTTCTCGGGGGAGCTCGACAAGCTGCTGGCGGCGATGATCCTCGCCACGGGCGCGGTGGCCATGGGCATGCAGGCGGTACTCTTCTTCACCTTCTGGGGCATGGCCGCCCTGCGCAATCCCGCGGCCCGGCCGCGGGGCAAGGACTTCATGGCGACGATGTTCGGCTGGATGCTGCCCAAGGGGCGCAACCGGCTGAAGCTCTCCCAGATGCACATGGCCGGCATGGGCACGGCCATGCTGAAGGAGTTGATGCGCAAGAAGAACGCCCCTTCGCTGGATCAGCTCTTCGAGATCGCGGCCCAATTGGGCGTGCAGATCAAGGTGTGCGAGATGTCGATGGATCTCATGGGCTTCAAGCGCGAGGAAATCATCGACTATCCCCAGTTGGACTACTGCGGGGTGGCGACCTTCCTGGCCGAGGCCCGCGAATCCCAGATTCAGATGTTCATCTAGCGGCGGACGGAGGAGACGGCGGGCCGCGGTCGGCCGTCGCCGGCGATCCGGAAACCGGGGCCGCAGCGGTCCCGCGCATGGGAGGCGAGCATGGCAGATCACGATGCGGTCAAGGTCCTCGACCTGAAGGGGCTCCCCTGCCCCTTGCCGGTGGTCAAGATGAGTCAGCAGATCGGATCGGTGAAGGTGGGCGAGGTGATCGAGGTCCATACCACGGATCCCGGGTCCCTTTCCGATTTCCCCGCCTGGGCAAAGTCCTCCGGCAATCAGATCATCGAGGCGAAGCAGGACGCGGGTGTCATTCGAATCTTCGTCAAGCGCCTGAAGTAGGCGGCCCGGCGAAACCTGCAGCGGCCGTGGAGGAAGGGATGGCGGACAAGATCTACTTCGTGATCCTCGTGCCGATGGTCTATCTGGCCGTCGCAATCTTCGTCTTCGGCATCGGCGCCAACGTGATCCGGATGCTCGCCGCACCGCGCCACCCTTTTCCCCTGCGCATTCATCCGGCACGGAAGGCGGGGGGTCTGTGGGCCATTCATGACACGTTTCTCATGCCCCAGGCACGCCGGCACGCGCCGTTCTTCTGGATCTTCCTCATGCTCTACCACCTGGCGTTCCTGCTCCTCATACTCTCCCATCTCGACCTCTTTCCCGGCGTCCACCTGATGCCGCCCGACTCGCCCCACATGCTCGGCTGGGGGGCGGTCGGGGTCGTGCTCACCGTGTCCGTCTGCTACTTCCTGTTGCGACGCATGCGCGGCCCGGTGCGGGAGATCTCCACCTTCGGCGATTACCTCCTGCTGCTGCTGTTGCTGTTCCTGATGCTGAGCGGGGACATGATCAGCTGGGCCAATTCCTGGAACGAGGCGGGCTTCGTGATCAGCAAACAGGATTTCGGCGCCTACCTGCAGAGCCTGCTGGGCTTCGGCTTCGAGAACCCCCGGGACATCCTACCCGGCTCGCACTACATCGTGGTCGTGATCCACGTGTTCCTCGCCAACCTGTTTCTGATGGTCCTGCCCTTCACCAAGATCATGCACACGTTCTTCGCCCTGCCGATGAACCGCTTGAGGAGAGGCTGATGGACACGGCACTCAAGGACAAGCTCCGGGGCACGCTGGCCTCGCGCCTGACGCGCGAGATGCGACTGTACCTGGATACCTGCGCGCGTTGCGGCATCTGCATCGAGGCCTGTCATGTCTACGCCTCGCTTCCCGAGACGCGCTACACCGCCGTGGCCCGCGCGGAGACGATCCGCAAGCTCTTTCGCCGCTACTTCAAGAACGAAGGCCGCTGGTTCCCCAGCCTCGGCGAGGTCCGCGAATTCGATGACGCGGCGCTCGAAAAGATCCACGAGACGGCTTACACCTGCACCGGCTGCCGGCGCTGCATGACCTACTGCCCCTTCGGCATCGACACGCAAATGATCCAGGGCATCGCCAAGTTGTTGCTGATCGATGCCGATCGCGAGCCGAAGCTGCTGACGATGCTGGCGGACATGTCGATCGCCAAAGCCGAGACGATCCACGAATCGAAGGCCTCCTTCACGGAGGCGGTGCGCAATCTCGAGGCCGAC
The DNA here is from genome assembly GCA_043806645.1 of Candidatus Eiseniibacteriota bacterium. GTDB lineage: Bacteria > Eisenbacteria > RBG-16-71-46 > CAIMUX01 > WJJG01 > JAZDGX01. Next base: position 26,982 of record JAZDGX010000037.1, read on the forward strand.
GTGATCGAGAAGTGGCGCCGCGAGGCGGGCCAGGAGGTCATTCCGGTCGGGCTCAAGGGCGCCGATGTGCTCTACGTCGCGCTGGCCGGCAAGCACTCGATCGTGCCGGCGGCGGCGATCATGAATGCGGCCGGGGAAAAGTGGTCGTTGAGCTACTTCGAGGCGGTCAACTTCGGCGCCTTCGTCGGCAATCCGGAAAAGACCCGCGAGATCTCGCAGCGCATCATCCGCGAGGCGATCGACCTGGGCGTGCGCGAGGTGGCGATCTGCGAATGCGGGACGGCGTACCGCGTCATGAAATACCAGACCGGGAAGCAGCCCTTCGCGGTCGTGAGCTTCGTCGATCTGATCGAACGTTATCTGCGCGACGGCAGGATCAAGGTGGATCGCGCCCGGCTGGCCGGCAAGGTGACCTACCACGATCCCTGTCAGATGGCGCGTAACGGGGGCGTGCTGGAAGAGCCGCGCCGCATCCTGAGCCGGCTCACCGGCGACTTCGTCGAAATGCAGCCCAACCGCACGGCCAACTGGTGCTGCGGCGGCGGCGGCGGGCTGGTCGCCATGGGCGAGCAGGACTTCCGCATGCGCTCGGCCCGGGTGAAGGCGGACCAGATGCGGGCCACCGGCGCGACCGTCGTCGCGACGGCGTGCGAGAACTGCCATACCCAACTTTCGGAATTGAACGAGCACTACGCCTTGGGCATGCGGGTCGAGTTTCTCTCGAAGCTCGTCGCGGATGCCCTGGTGCAGGAATGACCCTGTGAGTCGAGAGCGGGCGGGCGACCGCCGCGAGGAGGGACAATGTTGCGCACGACGATCCTGGCCGTCCTGACGCTGCTGGCGCTCGTTCCGGCCCGGCCGGCCGGGGCGACACGAACGGCATGAACCTTGAAGGCCTCCCTCATGCGGGCATTCGAGACGAAGGACACCAATCCGGGAAATGGGTCGACGATTCCGCCCGTGGAATCGGCGCATAGCCAGTTGAGCTGGATGTTCATGGTATCGCAGCGGTTCTAGTCGGCGGATCCTGCCCCTTCACGGTCGCGGATGGGGGCTGCGGGTGCAATATCGATGCATTGACGCTCCATGCCCGAGTCCACGCACCGCTCCGACCGCATCCGGGGTATACTAATGGGTTGCCGGTCATGGATTCGTTTCCGGGAGGATGCAACATGCCAATCACCCGTCCACGCCACGCTGCTCTGAAATTACAGTCGGCTGTCTCGGTCCGGATGGGACTGCTGCTGAGCCTGTTGCCCGGCCTGCTGCTCGCCGCCCTGCCCGGATCAGCCTGGGGGGTTCCATTTCATCCGGACGTGCTCTCCGCATTGAAGGCCGACGGGCGGCTGGCGGCGATCGCTGCGGCCACCGAGGATGCGCGGACGCGGGGGCTCGATCAGCCGCCATCGGAAAAGCACCCCTGGTTGCGGACGGCTGCGCAACTCCGCTCTATTCCCGACCGCCAGGCGATCGTCATACTGGTCGACTTCAGTGACAACGTTGCCGATGTGGGCACCTACCCCAAGTCCCACTATGAGGACATGCTCTTCTCCGTCGGCAGCTATCCCACCGGCAGCATGCGCGACTGGTATCTGGAGAATTCCTACGGACAGTTCAACGTCACGGGCGCGGTCACCGTCTGGCTGCGCATGCCGCAGCTCTACAGCTATTACGTCGATGGGCAGGCCGGCTTCGGCACCTATCCTCAGAATGCGCAGAAGCTGGCGGAGGTGGCCGTGGTCGCGGCCGATCCGTATGTCGACTTTTCCCAGTTCGACAATGACGGACCCGATGGGGTGGCGGACTCGGGCGACGACGACGGCATGGTGGACGCTCTCTTCATCGTGCACGCGGGACCCGGACGTGAAACGACCGGCTCGGACGATGACATTCATTCCCATGCCTGGAGCATGTCCGTCACGCAAGTTGTCGATGGAGTCGGCGCCCAGCGTTACTCGATGGAGCCGGAAGACGGTAAGCGCGGCGTCTTCGGCCACGAATTCGGACATGTCCTGGGCCTGCCGGATCTCTACGATACGGACTACTCCTCGAGCGGCGCCGGCTACTGGTGCATGATGTCCTCCGGCTCGTGGGGCGGCGGTGGGGAAACGCCGGTTCACTTCCTGAGCTGGTGCAAGGCGCGGCTCGGATTCCTGGAGCCGACGATCCCGCTGACGAATGTCATCTCGGCAGACATCCCGCAAGTTGAGACCGATCCCGTCGCCTACACGTTGTGGACGGCCGGATACCCGAACCGCC
>JAZDGX010000038.1:0-11675 GCA_043806645.1 Candidatus Eiseniibacteriota bacterium
CTCGGTCCCGAGAGTCTCGCGCGCCCGCTCGATGCCGCGACGCTGAAACCGACCGGCACGATGACGGGCCCCGAGCGGCTCGTCGTGCTCGACGATTCGGTCTGCCTCGCCGATCTGCTCCACCATCAGGCCGAGGCACTCCTCGCCCAGTCGTGCGGCAAGTGCACGCCCTGCCGCGAAGGGCTCCATCTCATCAGCCAGGCGTTCGATCGCCTGCGCCGGGGCACCGGCCGCACCGAGGATCTGCAGCTGATCGAAGACATCAGCGCATCCATGGAAGAGGGCAGCTTTTGCCAGTTCGGCGTCCACGCGCAAAGCCCCTTCCGCTCGGCGCTGGCGCTCTTTCGCCCGCAACTCGAGAAGCATCTCGGGTGCCGGTGCCGCCCCGGTTCATGCCCGGAGTGCGGGAAGTAGCAAGGTTCCGTCACGCAGGAGGTTCGATCCGTGGCCCAGAAGATCCAGATCACCGTGGACGGACAGCCGCGCGAGGTCGCCCGCGACACGTATCTTCTCGCGGTGCTCGAGCAGGCCGGGATCTCCGTCCCCACGCTCTGCCATCACAAGGATCTCGCCCCCAACGGCAGCTGCCGGCTCTGCATGGTCGAGATCACCGCCCGCGGGAAGAAACGCTTGGTGAGCTCGTGCACCTACCGCGTGCGCGAGCCCATCGAGGTCGCGACCGCCTCGGAGGCGGTGGCGCGCCACCGCCGCACCGTCGCCGGGATGCTCCTCGGCCGCTGGCCCCAGGTCCCCCTGCTCCAGGAGATCGCCCGCCGGTGCGGGGTCAGCGACGCCGCCGCGTATCGCAGCGGGCTGACCGATGAGAACCCCCACGCCTGCGTGCTCTGCACCCGTTGTGTGCGCGCCTGCGAGGAGTTCATCCAGGAACGCGTGCTCGACTTCGCGGGGCGCGGCATCCGCCGCCACTTGACCATGCCCTACGGCGACGTCGATCCGCAGTGCATCGGCTGCACCTCCTGCGGCTACATCTGCCCGACCGGCGCGATCCGCATCGTCGACGACATGAACCATCCCCACGACCCCGAGATGATCCGCAACCACGGGATGAAGGTGAACGCCGAGATGGCCCGGCTCGACGAGAGTCAGTGCCGCATGCGTCAGGTGGGCACGGCCAACATCATCGATGTCATGGACCAGTACGATCTGCTGCCGGTTCACAACTACAAGTTCGGCTCGCACCCCGACGCGAAGAAGATCTACTCGGCCGTCTTCCGCGACACCTACTTGACCCAGGGCCAGCCCGACGGCTGCTGGCTGGGCTGTTCGATGGCCTGCGCCAAGGCGGCCGAGGAGTTCGAGCTCAAGAGCGGCCCCTACCGGGGCCGGAAAGTCCTCGTCGACGGTCCCGAGTACGAAAACGCCGGCGGCTGCGCCAACATGGGCTGCTTCGACCCGCAGTTCGTGCTCGAGTGGAACTTCTACTGCGACACCTACGGCGTCGACACGATCTCCTTCTCGACCTGCATGGCCTTCGTCATGGAGGCCTTCGAGGCGGGGGTCATCACGACCCAGCACACGGGCGGCAAGGAGCTGCGTTTCGGGGCGATCGCGCCGACGCTCGAATGCCTGCACGAGATGGCCCGCGGCGAGGGCTTCGGCGTGGATCTCGGCCAGGGCATCCGTTGGCTGAAAGAGAAGTGGGTGCGTGAGTACGGCGCCGACCCGCGTTTCCTGCAAGACATCGGCATGGAGGTCAAGGGCCTCGAGGTCTCCGAGTACGTCGCCAAGGAGTCGCTCGCCCAGCAGGCGGGCTACGCCATGGCGGTCAAGGGCCCGCAGCACGACGAGGCCTGGCTGATCTTCATGGACATGGTCAACAACCAGATCCCGAGCTTCGAGGACAAGGCCGAGGCGCTTTACTATTTCCCCCTCTGGCGCACCTGGTTCGGGTTGATGGGCCTCTGCAAGCTGCTGTGGAACGACGTGGTCCCGGCGGACAACAAGTCCCACCCGCCCCAGCACGCCGCCAAGGTGCCCGGGCATGTCTTCAACTACTTCAAGTTCTTCGAGGGCATGACCGGCATTGCGCTGGACGAGCAAAAGATGCTGGCCCAGTCCGCGCGCGTCCACAATCTGCAGCGCATCATGTCCTACCGCTGCGGGCGCGGCTCGCGCGAGCACGACATCCCGCCCTACCGGATGATGGGCCCGGTCACGCGCGAGGAGTACGAATCGCGCGCCGAGCGCTACGACAAGCAGCTCCGCGAGATCCTGGCCGTCGATCCGACGGGGAAGCCCGTGGTCGAAAAGATGCGCTTGCTGCGCGAGCACCGCGAGAAGCAGTATCAGCAGGCGCTCGACACCGCCTATCAGCGGCGTGGCTGGACCCGCGACGGAGTGCCGACGATCGCGCGTCTGAAAGAGCTCGGCATCGATCTGCCCGAGCTGGTCGCGATCGTCAAGGGGGCGCAGTAGTCCTCGCGGGAACGCCACAGCCATGGACGCGCCGCCGTTCTGCTCGAGGCGCAGTCGCTCGATGAGGTGATCCCATGGCGGCTTCGCTCTTCGACCGCAACGTGCCCGGCATGACCGCCTGCCTGCAGGCGGCGGTCGTCGGGATGGCCGGCTGCGGCGGGCTGGGCTCGAATGCGGCCGTGGCGCTCGCCCGCGCCGGCGTCGGCACGCTCATCCTCGCCGATCACGACCGGGTCGCTCTCTCGGATCTCAACCGCCAGTACTTCTTCCAGGAAGATATCGGGCACCTGAAGGTCGAGGCGCTCGCAACGCGCCTGCGCTCGATCCGCCCCGACATCCAACTGGTCACCCACGCCGAGTGTCTGACGCCCGAGAACGCCGCCCTCCTCTTCGCCCCCGCGCATCTGCTCGTCGAGGCCTTCGACGCGGCCGAGAGCAAGCAGTGGCTGATCGAAACCTGGTGCCGCAACTATCCCGAGCGCCCGATCATCTGCGGCAGCGGCGTGGCGGGCTGCGGCAGGACGAATCTGCTCGCCGTGCGCTCGGCCGGCAATCTCACCGTCTGTGGGGACGAGGAGTCGGACATGCGCCTGGGCCTGTGCGCCCCGCGGGTGGCGATCGTGGCGAACATGCAGGCCAATGCGGCCATCGAGATCCTCATGAGCCGCGGTGCGTGCACCGAGCCGTAGGAGCGCTGGGTGAAGGTGCAGGCAGGTTACCCGGCAGGTTGCTTGGCAGGTCACCCGGCAGGTTACCCGAAGGGACACCGGCCGCGACGGACGCGGCGGGAGATCCGATGCTTACGATCAACAACCGCGACAAGCTGGACTGGCGCCAAGGCATGACGGTGAGCGAGATGCTCGCCGCGATGGGCTACAGTTATGCTTTGATCACCGTCACCGTGAATGGTGAAGTCGTCGAGAAGGACGAGTACGAGACCTATCGCATCCCCGATGGGGCGGATGTGAATGTGTTCCATCTGGCCCATGGGGGGTGAGGGCCTCGGCCGACGAGACCTCCGCCGACGCGGCCTCCGACCTTACTGCAGCCGGATCATCTTTCTCGTCTCCGCCGTCCCCTCCGCCTCCCCCGCCGCGCGCAGCGTATAGAAGTAGATCCCCGCCGCCGCCACGCGCCCATCCTCGTCGCGCCCGTCCCACCGGCAGGCGAACTCCCCGCCCGCGGCATGGCGCCGCGAGAGCGCACGGATCATCCTCCCGTCGGGGGCGCAGATCGAGATCGTCACGACCCCCGCCGCGGAGAGCCGGTAGGGAATCACCGTCGAGCCGACGAAGGGATTCGGCCGGCAGGCGGCCAGCTCCAGCCGGTCCGCGGAGGGTCCGAAGTCCCCCGCCACCTCGCTCGGTATCTGGCGATAGTGAATGAGCTGCGCGTTGAAGCAGAAGTTCGGCTCGGTGTGCCCCTCGTAGTTGTAGTCGCAGTCCCCGCAGGTCACCCCATCCTGGCAGGCGGGGTTGTTGGGGCGGCAGAAGTTCTCGTAGGCCTCGATGTCGTAGTCGATCGAGATGACCGTGCCGGGAGTCACCGAGGGCGTGATGTCCGCGCTCCAGGGGCGCACGTCCTTGCCGGGGCACCACCCGGCTCGCGAGTAGTACCAAGTGCCACGCTGGGGGCTGCAAACATTGTTGGCGCAGTTGGCCCGCCACAGATAGTGGCCGTAGGCCGTGCCGTTGGCGACGACCTCATGCCACTTGCGGGCAAACTCCGCCGCGTTGTCGGTGTTGCCCTGCCCATGCCCTGTCACGGCAGCGACGACCTTGAAGGCGACCGCATCGGCGTCGAGCGCCACATCCAGGGGGATCAGGACATCTTCGATGGGACGCGAGGGGTCCCCGAAGACGAGATAGTCGCTCGCCCAAAGGTTCGTGATCCGATACGGCATGAGCTCCTTGTCGCCGGGAACGAATCCGAAACGCGCCGTGACGATCCAGCCGCGATCGCCGCCGATCCAGCTCTCGATGTAGCTGCGCAGCGTCACGCTCCCCTGCAGGAGCGTCTCGTAGTCGCTCACGTCGATGATCCAGGTGCAGGAGCCCGGGTATCCGCTGCCCGTGATGTCGTAGGGCGTCACGATACGGGCGATCTCGTAGTGGACTTCCCCCGCCGTCGAATCCTCGGTGACCACGCGGATGTGCCCCAGGCGGTCCCACGGATCGCAGTCCCCCGGCGACTCCGGACATTCGATCGTGTAGAAGAGCAGGATCTGCGACCAGGACTGCCCGCCCGCGGGAAACTCGAAGGTCTGGATGTGCGGTGTCGCCCAGTTGTAGAAATCATGGTCGAAGGTCATCACCCACGTCGTGTCGCGATCCTGTCCACGGGCGGACGCGTTCCAGACGAGGGCCAGCAAGAGGAAGATCAGCACGGCCGGCAAGGAAGAACGACCCATGGGCGACCTCCGCGACGCGCGCGACGGGTCGGGCTGGTTCGGCGCTCAAGGCCCCACAAATGCCGCCCAGCCCGCCGTGGGGTTCCCTGCCCTTGGGACTTGTGACAGACTTCTTACGTCCCTCTCCCAGGACGGGGGCCAGCAGCACAAACGGGCTGGCGGTTTCTATCCTAGCACAAATGCCATCTCCCGCCGCGGGCTATTCCGCGCGCCCGGCAACCTGGCGATAGAGCACGCCGCCGAGCAGCCCGCCCACGAGCGGAGCGATCCAGAAGAGCCAGAGCTGTGAGATCGCCCAGCCGCCGGCGAAAAGGGCCACTCCGGTGCTGCGCGCCGGGTTGACCGAGGTGTTGGTGACGGGAATGGAGATCAAGTGAATCAGGGTCAGCGTGAGACCGATCGCGACCGGCGCCAGCATGGCGGGCGCCCGCTTGTCGGTGGCGCCCATGATGATGAACAGGAACATGAGCGTCATGACGACCTCGGCTACCAAGGCCGCCAGGAGCGAATAGTGCCCCGGCGAATGCTCTCCGTAGCCGTTTGACGCGAACCCCGCGTGGACGTCGAAGCCGGCCTTGCCGCTGGCGATGATGTAGAGGATGGCGCCCGCCAGAATGCCGCCGAGGACCTGGGCGACGATGTAGGGCAGCAGCTTCCCTCCCGGAAATCGCCCGCCCGCCCAGAGGCCGATCGACACGGCCGGATTCAAGTGCGCCCCCGAGATGTGACCGATCGCATAGGCCATGGTAAGAACCGTCAACCCGAAGGCCAGCGAGACGCCCAGCAATCCGATGCCCAACTCCGGAAAGGCCGCCGCCAGGACCGCGCTCCCGCAGCCACCCAGCACGAGCCAGAAGGTCCCCACGAATTCCGCCGCGAAGGTCTTCATCACCCGCTCTCCTTCTCCGGTTCGAACCCGCACGACATTCACGTCGATCCGCGCCCATCAGCCGAGCGGCGCGCTTGCCAGTTGTTCCCTCTCGCGTGAGCTTCCCCGATCTGGCGCGGCGATGCCAGGAAATCTTGCGGCGACTGAGGGGTCGTTCCCCGCTATCGAATGCGAAGCAAGCGAGTCACCGTGCTCCCTCCCGGGAAAAGGAGGTGGGTGTAGTAGACACCGCTTCCTGCCTGCGTTCCGTCGTCCATCCGTCCGTCCCAGCGCATCTCGTGCAGCCCTTGCGTCATCCATCCTTCCGCCAGGGTCGCGACCCGCCGCCCTGCTGCGTCAAGGACCACTGCGGCGACCGGGCCGGAGGTGGGAAGTCGCAGTTGCAGCAGCGTCTCTCGGCTGAACGGATTGGGAGCAGGCCCGGTCACGCGGACCTCCGCACCTTCCGCACGGTCGGGAATGGAGACATCCTGCATCACCGTCACCAGGCCGGTCATTCCGAGTCCGCAGTGCGGAGTGCAGAAGTAGGGAAACTCCCCGGGGCTGTTGAAAGCGTGCTCGAAGATCGGAGTCACGGAATTCAACGGGGAATTGAAAAGCCCGTTGGACATGCACGGCGCGCCCGAGGTCACGGTGTGCGATCCGTTGGACCATACCCACCGCACGGTGTCCCCTTCGGCAATCGCCAGGGCGTCGGGCGTGAAAGCGAAGCCCGCCACGTTCACCTGATGCACCACGGCCGGCGAAGGCAAGGGCAGTGCGCACACAAGAGCCAGCACCAGCCACGTAATCCTGATCGTATGCGAGTCCATCGCTATCCCTCCTCTTTTCGTGTTGAGCACCATCGTGTCAGGGGTGCGCGGCTCCGCTGTCATCGTTGAGAATGCTCATGCTCACGGGACCCCGTGGCCCTGCAAGCCATACAAGGTGCGAAACCCCTTGGGAAGTACGGTGCTCCGGAAGTCCGACCGTCGCGAAGAGCGCGGCCGGAATGCGTCAGTGTTGCAGTGCGGATAACCGAATGGACCGTGCAAAGATCGCGTCGCCGGCCGCCCGAGACCGGATGCGGCCCGACCCGGCTTTCCTGGTTCTTCCGGGTCGTCCCCGAACCGGACGCATCACGTCCGGCTCATCCGCATCTCCGCCAAGGCCTCGTCGCGGCCGACCAATTCCAGGCCGACGCTCTCCAACAGGCGCGCCGCCTTCTCGCCGCAAAACTCCTGGCTGTGCGCAACATGCCACAGGCTGTAGAGCGATGGATCGAACAGCGGGTGCCGCCGCCCGAGCAGGGTCGAGAGCGCCGTGCTGAGCGCGGCCGCGGGCCACGCGAGCGCCAGCGGCAGGGTCACGCTGCGTTTGCCGCATTGCTCGGGCAGACAGAGTCCCAACAGCAGCCGATAGTACTCGTCCATCGTCGTCGGCTCGGGATCAACGATGTTGTAGGCCTCCCCCGCCGCCGCCGGGCTCGTCGCGACGGCGCGCGCCACGCGCGCAACGTTCGCCACATACGCCAGCGGCCAGCGATTGCGCCCTTTCCAGCGGCCGAAGTGCACGATGACGGGCGAGGCGCGCAGAAACGCCACCGCCCGCGGAAGCACGGTCGCATCCCCCGGCCCCCAGACCAAAGCCGGGCGCAGGATCGTGAACCGCTTGCCGGGCAGCACGCGCCGGATGTGTTCCTCGGCCAGAATCTTGTACTTCGGATAGGGATTGCGGCGATTGTTTTCCTGCGCCGTCTCCTCGTCCGCGCCGGCGAAGTCGCGCACTCCGTAGACATCCGTCGTCGACACGTGGATCAGGCGGCCGATGCCGAGTTCGAGCACCGCGCTGCACACGTGTTCCACGCCCCTCAGATTGACCTCGCGAAAGCTGCGATCCCACCCGACGTCGGTCGCGCGCCCCGCGCAGTGAAGCAGCGCCGTGCAATTTCCGCCCGCATTCGTAACCGCACGCGATAGCGTCGCGATCAGATCCTCGCGGTCCGTGATTGAGGCGAGCACAACGTCGAGTCCCGGATGGCCCATGAGATCGCGCAGACGATCGGGAAGGTGCGTCGGCAACTCATGCGGGCCGGCCGGCCCAAGACGGGAGTCTTCGACCCGTCCCCGCGCCTCCCGCGAGCGTTTCGCACCCCAGCCGCCGTGGCCGATCGCGGTCACCTTCCACCCGGCAGCCAGAAACTCGCGGACGCAGGCCGCGCCGATAAAGCCCGCCGCGCCCGTGATGATGATGTGATCCTGACCCACTGCTCTCTCACCTTCCCTGAGGCCCGCTCGGTCCCGAGGGCGGTGAGGTCATCCTGCCTCACCGCCCTCCTCCGTCGATCACCCCGTGCACCCGGCCAATCCGCCCGAAGGTCTCGATCACATAGTCCAAATCGGCGCGCGTGTGCTGCGCCATCACGCCCAGACGCAGGCGACACCGCCGGCGGGGCACCGCGGGGTAGGCGACGAAGTTGGCGAAGATGCCCGCCTCCAGAAGATCCCGCAACATCGCCTTCAACCGCCCCTCGTCGCGGACGATAACCGGGAGAATCGCCGAGGCGCTGTTTCCCAGGTCGAACCCGAGCGCGCTCAGACCTGCTTTGAGATAACGGATGTTCTCCCACAGCGCCGCGTGCAGGCTCAAGTCGGTCGAGAGGATCCGGAAGACCTCGATCAGCCCGGCAACGACGGGCGCCGGCAGCGAAGTCGAGAAGAAGAAGGTGCGCGCATAGTAGCGCAGGTAGTCGATCAGCTCGCGTGAGCCGGTCACATATCCGCCGATGCCGCCGGGGACCTTGCTGAGCGTGCCCACCGTCACATCGATCTCTCCCGCGAGGCCGAAAAGCTCCGCCGTCCCGCGACCCGTCGGGCCGATTACGCCGGTCGCATGCGCCTCGTCGATCATCACCCGCGCCCCATGGCGCCGGGCTGCAGCCACGATCTGATCGAGCGGCGCCACGCTCCCTTCCATCGAGAAGACCCCATCGGTGATGACCAACGTCCCGTGATCGGGTCCGGTCACGCGCGCAAGCACCCGCTCCAGGCGCGTCATGCTCGCATGCGCATAGGTGTGGACCTGCGCGCCGGAGAGCGCGCAGCCGTCATAGATCGAGGCGTGGTTGAAGAGATCGTTCACCGCCGCATCGCGACCGCGCAGCAACGCGGAGAGCGCGCCGATGTTGGCCGCGTAGCCGGTCGGAAAGAGGATCGCATCCTCGCACCGGTAGAAGCGCGCGATGCTCTTCTCGAGCTCGATGTGCAGATCGGTCGTCCCCGCGTACAGCGAGACCGATCCGCTGCCGTAGCCGTAGGTCGCGGTCGCCTTGAGCGCCGCCGCGACCACGCGGGGATCCGAGTTGAGGCCCAGGTACGAATTCGATCCCAGCATGATCACTTCGCGCTCTCGCCCGCTGCGCGGATCGCGGATCCGCGTCCGCGCCCGGTTGGCGCCGAGCAGCGGCCGCCGGAAGAAGTCGTTGCCCTCCGCATGCTCGCGCGCGATGAGGGACTGGAACAAGCGCGCCTTCGCGAACAGGTCTCCCCCGCCCGGGTCGTAGCAATCCTCCCACGCCCGCGGCCCGCCGCTCGTGTCGACGTCGACCGGTCCCTCGCTTGCTCTCCCTACTCCGACGTCGCCTGCCTCTGCGGCCTCATCCGGGTCCACCGTCCGGGCCTCCACCCGCAACACGCTCCGCACCGGGCTTTCCAAGACTCCCCCCCCGCGCGGGGCGTGCGTGCGTTCATGTTCCATCGCCGTTTTCATGGCACGTCTCCTTCTGGTAGCAGCGCAGTCCGTGCGCACTGTCGCACATGACCGCGCAAAGGTTGCAGTTCAGACAGCTCGAGCGCGCGGCGCGCCCGGCCCGCATGCGCGCCGGCAGATCCGGCTCGCGGATGAGCGGGCGGCAGAGGGTGACGGCATCCGCGTCGCCGGAAAGCAGAATGTCGTCGATAGTCGCGCGGGAGCGGATCCCTCCGACCAGGATGAGGGGGATCCGCGTGCGGCCGCGCATCAGGCGGGCGGCGGGACGGTTGTACGCCTCGCTGAAGGGCGCCAGCCGGCGGCGCAGGCGCGGCAGCCCGAAACGCTTCCACAAGGCCTTCTGCCAGGCGGGTCGCCGCGAGAAGATCGGATTGTGGACCAAGGCCGCCTCAACCGGCAGGCCGCCGCGGAAGATGTTCATCGCGAGGTCCATCGTTGCGCAGCTCACTTCGATCGCCGCCGCACCCATCTGCTCCAGGCGCGCGGCGTATTCGGCGGCCAGTTCCACTCCCACGCCGCCCGGATGAAAGTCGCCCGCGCTCAGCTTCACCAGGACCGGGAAGTCGTCCCCGCAAGTCCTGCGGATCCCATCCAGGATCCTGCCGAGGAAGGCTGTGCGATCCCGCCCCCACACGTCACGCCGGTCGTTCAGGTAGGGAGAGAGGAACTGATGGATGAGATATCCATGGGCTGCATGCAACTCGACACCATCGAAGCCGGCGCGTTGGGCGCGGGAGGCCGCCGCGACGAAGGCCGCGATCGTCGCGCGGACTTCGCCGTCGGTCATCGCTTCCGGCCGCCCTCCGAAGTAGACCGAGGGCTTGCGCGAGGGCGCGAGCACTCGCCCGCCGGCGGCCTGGGCCAGCGTCTGGCGGCCGGCATGCGCGAGCTGCATGAAAAGCAGCGTGCCCGTGCCGGCGGCGCGCACCGCCGCCACGACCGCCCGCCACGGGGCGATGCGCGCATCGCCGTCGATGCCGCATTGCCGCGGCTGCATGGCGCGTCCCGCGGGATCGACGTAGCAGAAGCCGGTCAGGATCGCGCCCACACCCCCCTGAGCCAGCCGCGCATAGAGCCGCCCGAGTTCGACGGAGGGAACGCCTCCGGGTCCCGCGAGCCCTTCATAGGTGGCCGCCCGCCAGAGGCGATTGGGTGCGGTCACACCGCGCAGCGTCAGGGGAGTGAAGAGCACGCCACCCTCCTTCATCTGCCTCACACGCCGTGTCCTGCGCCCGACGTGCCGAAGAGGCGCCGGGTCAGGGCGATCAACGTGCCGGTGTACTCATCGAGGCTCGCGCTCTCGCGCGGATCGGGCAGTCCGGGATGAGCGACCCGCGTCGCGCCGCGACGAAAGTAGAGGCCGGGCGATTGGTCGCCTCCGCGCGTGAACGCACCGATCGGTCGCATGCCGGCCCGTCCGACGGCCGCGCGCGCATTCTCCGGGACGAGAGCCGCCAGTTCGTACTCGCCGGCCGAGCCCATCAAGAACGCCTCGCGCGGGACCCCCTGCGCCTGGGCTGCGGCCTCCACGCCGGGCGCGCAGGAAACCGCCGCGAGATCGACTTCGATCCGCAGCCCCGGATCGCACAGGCAAAGGGCCTCCAGCGCGGCGACAAGACCGTCGCTCGTGTCGATGCAGGCCACGGGGGCGCCGCCGGCGCTCTTTGCGCGTCCCGTCTCGGAAGCCTGCGCCGCCGAGGCCAAGGCGGCCGACTCGCGCAGCCGCAGCTCAAAGCGCGGTGCGGGCGCGCCGACCGCTGCAAGGTTGCCATCCCCCAGCGCGCCACTCACGACGACCTGCCCGCTCGTGCACGAGGTACGCCGGCCGAGCGGCCCCTGCCCCGCACGGAAACTGCCGAGCGCCACGCCGGTGAAGCGCCACTGCGCACCGATCCCGACGTCCCCGCCCAGCATGGCCGCGCCGCACTCCGTGAGCGCTTCCTGCACCCCCGCCGAGAACGCGCTCAGCCAGGCCGCCTCCATTCCCCGCTCCCCAACGAACGAGTTCAGCATGAAGCGCGGCACGGCCCCGACCGCCAAGAGATCGCTCAGCGTCGCGGTCGCCAGATTCCAACCGAGAACCCGCGGATCGTCTGCCGCGAGGTGATCCTCGGCCGAATAGTCATCCACCGTCACGGCCCACAGGGATCCATCCAGATCCACGATCTCGGCATCGGAGCCAAAGAGCCCATT
>JAZDGX010000039.1:0-16243 GCA_043806645.1 Candidatus Eiseniibacteriota bacterium
TGCCTGCCTCGAGAGGAACTGGGACGCCGACGGCGATGGCGTTTTCGGCGAAGCCTACACGACCTCAGGCGATTCGAGCGACACCACCCCCGAAATCCAGGTCGGCCGGGTGAGCGCGCGCACGCCGCAGGACGTGGCGGCCTACCTGGAGAAGTACTTCCGCTACGCGCGCGATCCGGATCGGGGAGGATACCTCGATCGTATCCTGCTCTTGGGTGAGGTCCTCTTTCACGTGCAATGGACCCTGAACGGCCGCAGCGGCGAGCCCGACTGCTACCATGAGGAATGCAACGACACCGGTGGATGCCGCACCGACAGCGACGGCTACCGCATCTGCTCCGATTCGGACGGCGCCGACGATTGCATCGAGCTGCTCGACATCGTGCGCGATACGCTCGGACTCCCTCACGAGGTGAAACTGCTCCTGGAACGGCACGAATGGTATGGCGAAAACAGGCCCGATCTGCTCTCGCTGATGGCACCGGAGTCCCAGGCCTCGGCGATGACGCACATGTCCTCCGGCTATAGCATCGTCTTTCACGTGGGCCACGGCTATCACGATCGATGGGCCGTCGGTGACGGTCGTATCCTGACCGCCGACCTCTCCAGTCTGACCAACGGCACAGGGCAGAATCGGCAGTTCGTCGCCTATGGCGTCAACTGCCATTCGGCCGCGGTCGAGTACGATTCGTTCGGCGAGAAGATGGTGCTGATGCCCGACGATGGAGCCGTGGCCTACATCGGATGCACCAATGCGGACTACCCCGAACCTGCCCGGCCCTTCTCGGAGAATTTCTACCGCTTCTTTTACGGGGAGCCGGGGGCGACGATCGGTGACGCCTTCTTCGGCACGATGGCGTCCCAGGCCCTGACGGGATCGCAGATCAATGTCGGGGGCTACCGCCGCTTTCTGCTCTACACCCACATCCTGCTGGGCGAGCCGGGCATGCCGGTCTGGCAAGGGACTCCGGACTTCCTCGCGATCGACCTGCCCGATTACGCTGCGGGCGAGGTCCCGCTGGGGACGGGCACGCTGCGCGTGTCGGTCGATCCGAGCGCCCTCGAATTGGCATGGGCGCAGGTCTGCGTGCACAAGGAAGGCGAAGTCTACGCGGTGGGCCGACTGGGCGGAGGCGCTCGGGACATCGATCTGCCCTTCCACCCCCGCACGACCGGAGACTTCTCGGTGACCGTCACGGCCCCCGGCTTCCTTCCGGCCACGATGGAAGCGACGGTGACCGGTCCGAGCGCGGGGCGGGCGTTGCACTTCGTTCAGATGACGCCGGTCGATGACGGCACCGGCGCGAGCCGCGGCAACGGCAACGGCACCTTCGAGCCGGGAGAGCGGATGCGCCTGCAGCTCACGCTCGCCAACGCGGGCACGCAGTCGGCGGCCGGCGTCGGCGCCCGTCTCCGGCTGGCTCAGGATGCACCCGCGGGATGTGCCGGCATCGTCGATTCGGTCGCCGAGCTGGGGACGATCGGTGCCGGAGCGACCGGCAGCGACGCAAGTGCCTTCCTGGTCGAGCTGACGTCGAGTCCTCCCGCAGCGGCTTTCGGCGAGGCGGATCGCATCGAGCTTCCTTTCGTCCTGGTCTTGGATCCGGGGGAAAGCGAAACCGAGGTCGACCTGCGCTACGAATTCGTCAGGCCGAGGCTGGGCCTGTCCACGAATCGCCTGGGAGAACCGGCCGGGGGCACCTATCCCCTGTGGATCGGGCTGTCGAACCTCGGCAAGGGCACCGCGAGCCATCTGCTGGCGCGGCTGATTTCCGAGGATTCCGGGGACATCGCGGTGCAAGGAAGCGGGCAGCTGCCCCTCGGCGACGTTGCTCCCGGCGACACGGCGCTGGCCGGTCCCTTCCCGGTCCAAGTGACCGATGCGTCGGGAATCCTGCGTTTCACCGTGATCGATACCTTCCAGACCCCCGACGATACGCTCCACGTCCGGATGCTCGACCTCGAGGCGCCGACGGCTCCGGCGGCGCCCGTCCTGACGGGCCAGTACGAGGCGGTCCACGTCACCTGGTCCGACCCGCCCGTGCCGCGGGGGGATGGGATCTCCGGCTACATCGTCTATCGCGCCGATGCCCCGGAGGGGCCCTATGCCGAGGTGATGCCGGGAATCGTGAGCGGCCATCGCTTCATTCTCGACGCGGGTCTCGGCTCCCTTCAGCAGTACAGCTACAAAGTCGCGGCTGTGGATGACGGGGGCAACGTCGGCACGCCTTCCGCCTCCCTTTCCGCCTATACCTCGCCCGGAGTGGTGGCCGGATGGCCGAGCTATATCGAAGTGCCGACCAAAGCCTCGCCCCTCATCTGCGAGCTCGACGGATGGACGAGCAACGGCCGCGAAATCGTCTTCTGCGGGGAGACGGTCTACGCCTACCACGGGGGTGGGAGCGAGGTGGTCGATGGAGACCGGATCGAGCTGACCGTCGGGCCCTTCGCCAGCCCTCCCGAGGGGTATGTCGGCGACGAATTCTGGGGCAAGCCCGCGGCGGCGGACATCGACGACGACGGAGAGGTGGAGGTCGTCGCAATCGCCTTCAATCGATCGAATTCCACGTCCAACAAGGGCGAGCTGTACTGCTGGGGACCCGACGGGACGGTCGAGTGGATCTACGTGCTTCCGAAGTGTATCGCCTGGATGGTGCCGACACTCGAGGATCTCAACGGAGACGGGTGCATGGAGGTCATCTGGTGCGCCGGTCCCACCGATCATGCCGCAATTTACGTGCTCGACTGCCACGGCGCGGCCTCGGCCTATGGGAGCAGTGATGGCCTGCTCAAGGATGTCCTGGGCACCAATCTCTACCAGTCTCCCGCCGTGGGCGATGTCGATGGCGATGGCGAGCCCGAGATCGTGATCGCCACGCGCAAACCGAGCTCCTCCGGGGCGCTCTGGGTGGTCAATCCCGATGGGACCTCCCCGGCGCTCTTCGCAGGAGGAATACCCTTCACGAATCTCGGCGGCTCGACCCAGACGACCTCTTCCCCTACCTTGTGCAATGTGGACGGCCAGCCCGGAGATGAGATGTTCATCGTGACCGAACAGCGTCTGATGTGCATCGACAACCGGGCGATCCGCCTCTGGACCTTCCCGTTCAGCCCTCCGCTCATGATCGGGGACTACGAACTGCTGCCCGAAGCGGCCCTCGGCGACATTAATGGCGACGAGGTCGTGGATCTGGCCCTCGTCGATGCGGGGGGCAAGCTGCACGTCCTCAATGCGGCCACCGGTGCCGAACTCTCCCCGTTCCCTGTCACGCTCGGCACCGACGCCCGCTACGGCTCCTGCATCCTGGCCAACCTGGACGATGACCCGCACCCGGAAGTCATCTTCGGCGACAACAAGGGCCGCATTCATGCCTACCGGTACGACGGCTCCGTGGCGCGGGGCTTCCCGATCCGCCATGGCGGCAATCTCGTCCGCCAGTCTCTTGCCGCCTGGGACGTGGACCTCGACGGTTTCCAGAATCTGGTCGTTCAAGCGATGGATGTGCAGAAGATCGCCATCTTCGACATGGCGATCTCGCCGTTTCCTGAGGGCGAAGAGGAACGCATACGCGAGAACCCGTGGCCGATGCGTTTCCGCGATGTGCGCAACACGGGCCGGCTGACCGGCCTGCCGCCCGTGGCCGTCGACATGCTGTTCGAAGCGCCTCTGCTCGGCGAAGAGGGCACGGTGCTTCTCGCCTGGATGAGTTCCGCCGATGTGACCCTCTTTCGCGTTCATCGCGGGCCGGACACCACGGGTCCGTTCGAGGTCGTGGGGGAAGTGGCGGGCGCAGCGGGTTCCGGCACGCGCCGCTACCTCTTCCGCGATCGGCCCCCCGGACCCGGGGAGTACGTCTATCGAATCGATCCGGTCCTCGCCAACGGCGCCCAGGAGACGGGGCCGACACGGGTGGTCGTGGTTCCGGCGAGCGCCCGGCTTGCCTTCGGGATCCAGCGGTTGTGGCCCGATCCGATGCCGCAAGGGCAGCCGCTGCGGATCGCCTGCGCCCTTGCGGGCGGCGAGGCGCGAGTGGACGCGCACCTCGGAATCTACGACGTCCAGGGCCGCCTTGTGCAGACGGTCTTCTCCGGCCCGCAGCCGACGGGGGTCCAGCTTGTCGAGTGGGACGGCCGGGACGGGGGTGGGCGTCCGCTTTCCACGGGGCTGTATGTGGTTCGTTTGAAGGCGGGGGAGCGGATGGACACGCGTCGGGTGCTCCTGATTCGTTGATCGGGGGAGCACTCCTCCGTGGCCGGTTCCACGGCCCGCGGAGCGCGCGCAAGCGCGCGCGGAGAAGGAAAAAAGCGTTGCGCATGGGCAGGCCGTTCGATAGCCTACTTCGGCTGAGAACGGACCATGCTGGGGAGTCGTCCAGCGGCAGGACACATGACTCTGGATCATGGAACCGGGGTTCGAATCCCTGCTCCCCAGCCAGTGTCACGTCGGGCGGCACCCGGCGGGCGGTCGAACGGAGGCGAAACGGCGGGCAGGTGTTGCAGTTCCGGCCACCTTCTCATAGAATTGCAACGCCATCTTCAACCGGCATCCAATTCATGCGGGGCTATCGTCTAGGGGTTAGGACGGATGGTTCTCAGCCATCAAACCGGGGTTCGAATCCCCGTAGCCCTACCATAGATCATCGGTTGGGGAGGACGGTTTCCGTTCTCCCCTTACTGCTTGGAGCGGCCGCGGGGGGGCCGGGCGTGATGCGGCTGAGGGGACGATCATGAAACAGTCTGCCAACAAGATCCGGCGTTTCGGCGGCCGGTGGGTCCGCGAGGGCCAGCAGTTCGAAGAACACGGCCGCGTGTTGCGCCTGATCCTGGGCCGTTTCTGGTACCTGCTGGTGCCCTTCATCGGCATCATGTGCGCCAACGACAGCTATGTGCGCCCGGACATCGAGGACATCAAGAATATCAATAACCTCGAGCGCAAGGATGCCCTCGATGAGATCGACGACATGAAGGCGAAGGCGAGCGGCGTCCAGACCGAGTACGTGACCGTGGAGGCTGAGATCGACACGCTCTACAGCCCGCGGATCCTCGGATTCACCGCCGTGGTCGACAGTCTCAAGAGCATTCGGATTCTCTACGATGGGACCGTGCCCGCGACGCGGACGCGCATCGATTCGTTGAAGACCATCTTTGATCAGGTCGTGGCCGAGAACGAGCAACTGGCCCGGGTCTTCCGCAGCCGCTCGACGACCCTCGACAGCCTGAGCAGCTGGTCCGCGCAGCTCGGAGATTCGATCCTGGTCCTGGACGATCGCGTCGCGAAGCGCACGGACCACCTGTATCGCGTCCGCAATCCCAAGGACTACAAGCGCAAGGAGGCCCTCTTCACCGGGGAGGGGGAATATCCCCGCCGCGACGAGAACCCACCGCGCGAGGGGAAGTAAGCCATGGCCCAGGCAAGAAGCTTCAACCCAACGCTCCGGATGTCGGTCGTGGATGTCGTCGTGGCGGTCGCGCTGATCGTCGCCACGGGGTACTTCTGGTTCGAGACGACCGGCAAGGCCCGGTTGCGGGCCGGCCACCAGAGCCTGGTCGAAGCGCGCGACCTGAACGCGCGCGAGATTGAGGCAGCGAAGCAGAATCTGCGCGACATCGAGCAGGAGCTGGTCGAGATAGGGGAAACGCGCGAGGCCAAGGCGCAGGAGATGCTCTGGCTGGAAGAACAGATGCGCTGGGAGCAGGCGAAGATCCTGGAGTACGAGGGACAGGACGAGGTCTTCACCGATCAGTTGCTCGACCTGCGCCTCGAACTGCAGGAAGCTCGCGACCGCCGCATGGCATACAACACGGACATCTACGAAGCCGAGAAACAGATCGCGGCGGCCGAACAGAGCAGTGCCGATCTCCTCGCCCAGGTCCAGGGGCGCAACACGGAGCTCGAGCGCCTGGCCACCTGGATCGCCCAAGCGGAGGACAAGATCGAGGCCGATCCGCCCAGCCGCTTCCCCGAACACAGCTCGCTCGCCTCGGTGGTCGACATGACCGATCAGGAGGGCCGGGTCATGGTCAGCCTGGCGCGCCGAGTGGCCAACATAGGCCGGCTCGATCTCGGTCTGCTGGGGTCGCTGGGGCTGAGCCAGGGGGCGGAGAGTTCGGTCAAGGAAGGTGGATTGTTCGCCAACCTGCAGCTCCTGCCGCGGCGTGCCTCGATCGACTTCGAAGGCGGGATCAGCCAGCTGACCGTGCGCGGCGAAGATACACAGGACACGGGGCCCTTCGCCGCCGCGACCCTACGTTTTGCGCCGGTGCGCCGCGAGCGCCTCTTCCTGCTGGCGGGCACGCGCTACAGCCACGAGGACATCGGCCTCAGACTGGGTATCGGCTTCGGCCGGCGCTAGCGCCTGGAATCCCGCGCGCCCGCAGACCCGTCTGGCATCGCCGAGACGGCATAGAGCGCAATGGCGCCTGCCGCCGCAACTCCCAGCGAATCGACATGCGCCGTCATCGGAATGCTCCAACGCTCCCCGCACAACGCCACCGCCTCATCGGCAATGCCCCCGCCTTCGGACCCGAGGACCAGGGCATAGGGACGGGGAGAGAGGGCCAGCCCATCGATCCGCGTGCCCCCTCGCGGCATGAGCGCTGCCGCCGCGACACCCTCGCTCTCGATCCACCGGGCGAGATCACCCAAGCCGACGTCCGCGAAGAGATCCAGATGCAGCAGAGACCCCGACGAGGCGCGCAGGGCGCGCGGGTGGAAGAAGTCGACCGTACCCTCGAGCGCGATCAGGCGGGGGCATCCAAAGACGTGAGCTGCCCGTGCCAGGGCGCCGAGGTTTTGCGGATCCTGCAGGCCCGCGAAGACGAGAGCTGCCAATCCGTGCTTCGTCTCGCCGCCGAGCGTGGGGAGGGGGAGCGTCTCGATACGCCGGAAGAGGCCCAGGACGCCCTGCGCGGTCTTGGTCGTCGCCAGATCCGAGAGCAGATCCTCGGGCACTTCATGGAGCGGCCAGCCACGGGATTCCATGCACGCCCGAAGACGGTTCCCGCCGTCGGTCCGCTGGAGTCGCTCGTCGACGAGGATGGCCTCGGGCTGGTAGCGGGATTCGAGCGCCTCCTCGAGCAGATGAATGCCGTCGAGCAGGAAGGCCCCGTCCTGTTCGCCCCACCCAGGCCTCCGGCTCAGCCGGCGGATGCGGGCGACGAGGGGATGGCGGCGCGATGAAATAGTCGGCCGCGGCCGGTCGTCGTCGCGGCTCATCCGCCCAGCGCCTCCTCCACGAGGCGCCGGACGAGAACCGGATCCACCTCGCCCCGGTGGTCCTTCATGATCCGCCCGATGACCATCCCGCTCTTCTGCAATGGGGGCCGGCCCAGCTCTTCCACCGCCTGCGCCACGATCTGCCGCGTGAGCGGCTCGTCGAGGAGCTGGGGCAGAAAGCGCTCCAACAGAGAGATCTCATGACGCAGCGCTTCGATGCGCTCCTGGCCGGCAGCGCCGCCTTTCTCGAACTCCGGGATCGCCTTGGCCAGCTGTTTCACGTAGGTGGCAATCACCTGCCGGGCCACATCGTCGGGGATCTCCACCGGCACGCGTTGGTCGATCTGGTATTGCTTAATGCGCGCCTTCACCATGCGCATGGCGTCCACGGTGCGTGAATCGTGAGCCTTGAGCGCGGCCTTGTATGTCTGCTCGATGTCCTCAATCACCCTCATGCCCGCCTCCTTTCCCGGAGCGAACCGGTTTCAGCGACAAGCCGAGGATACGCGCGGCCGTGCTGCCTGTCGAGGGGAGGGAGGGAAGGTGCGGGAGCGAAGGCATGCGCAGCGAAGGCCGGCAGCGAAGGGCCCGCCCTTGCCAACGAGGGTAGGGGGCGAAAAAAACAGGTGAAGGTCGCGCGCCGGTTGGACTATGCTGCTGCGCTTTGCTCTTTGCGCGTCCACGTCCTGCTTCGTGAAGGAGGATGTCATGGCCGACCGTCCCCGGGGGTTCATGTCGCGGGCCCTGCACGCCGAAGGGCATGAAAAGCCGCTCAACGCCCACACGACTCCCATCTTCCAGACCTCCACCTTCTATTTCGACACGCCCGAGCAGGGGGCCGACCTCTTCGCCGGGCGCAAGAAGGGGCACATCTACACCCGAATCGGAAACCCCACCGTGGAGGCATTCGAACGGGTGGTCGCCGAATTGGAAGGGGCGGATGGATCCGTCGCCTTTTCTTCCGGGATGGCGGCGATCTTCGCCGCGTTGATGAGCTCTGTGAAGGCCGGCGATCATGTGCTTTCCGGCGATACGCTCTACGGGCCGAGCGTGAACCTGATCGGTCAGGTCATGGGCCGCTATGGGATCCAGGCGGACTTCATCGATACCTCCGACCTGAAGGCCGTGGAGCGAGGGCTGCGGCCCAACACGCGCGTGCTCTTTCTCGAAACGCCCGCCAACCCCACCTGCCGCGTGACCGAGATCCGCGAGACCAGCCGGCTGGCCCACGGCGCGGGGGCCGAAGTGGTGGTGGATGCCACCTTCGCCACGCCCTACTTCCTGCGTCCGCTGGAATTAGGAGCGGATGTCGTTCTGCACAGTACGACCAAGTACATCAACGGCCATGGCGATGCCGTCGGGGGGGTCGTCTCGGCGTCCAAGGGACGAGTGGATCCGATCCGCAAGTTCCGCACCGACACGGGGGCATGCGCGGCGCCGCAGGATGCGTTTCTCAATCTCCGGGGACTTCGCACGCTCGCGCTGCGCATGGAGCGGCACAACGAGAACGCCCTCAAGGTCGCGGGCTTCCTCCACGATCATCCGAAGATCGAGCGGGTCTATTTCCATGGCCTGCCGGACGATCCCTACCACGAGGCGGCCCGCCGGGAGATGAGCGGTTTTGGGTCGACCTTCGCCTTCGAAATGAAGGGGGGATTCGAGGCGGCCAAGACCCTGTTGAAGAATGTCCACATGATGACGGTGGCGGTCAGCCTGGGCACCTTGGACACGCTGATTCAGCATCCCGCTTCCATGACCCACGCGTCGGTGCCCGAGAAGATAATGCGCCAGCAAGGATTGACCCTCGGGATGGTCCGCATCCATGTCGGGTTGGAGGACGCCGAAGACATCATCGCCGACTTGAGCCGAGCCCTGGAACAGGTCTAGGCTGCCCGGTCCCGGGGATGCTCGTCCGGGACCGATTCCCTTCGGGGCCGCCCGCGCAACCGGGGAGGCTTCTGAGTTTCCCCCGTATCTTATTCCCATGATTTTGGTTATGTCATCCGATTGGGCCTTTGCGTGATGGACGGCCCCGGGTTCTCCGCCAATGGCGGTCGGCTGGCCGGACATCGATTGAGCAGCAAATCCCGGTCCAACGCTACCGGAGAAGGTTGACCCATTTGCAGAGGTTCCTTAGGATAGGACCAGCACCTATCCGAGAGGAAATCCGGGCGAGATCCTTTTGACCGGTCGGCCGTGCGCCTTGTCCTCCCGGCATACCGATCCGGTCGGTCCAGGAGTACCGATGGCAGGCGGGCTGAAAAAAGTGAAACGCTCTGCCCGAGTCGCGTCTCCAGGCGGTCGAGCCAAGGGCGCCCGGGGCAGGCCCGCGGGGAATTCCGGACGCGCCAAACCCTCCAAGGCCCGCTGGCCGTCGACGAAGACTGGGAAGGCGCCCTCGAGCAAGATCAGGCCGAAGACCATCGCGGCCCGAAGTCCGACGGCCCTCGGCGGCAAGCGCGTGACGCGGAAGTCCTCCGCGAGCGGTTCTCGAGAGGATGTGTCCAGAAACGCCAAGCTCCAAGCGGCCGCTTCCCCGTCCGGGGTCGCCCTCAAACCCAAACCCAAGTCCGCATCCGGGCGACACCCGGCGTCGGCGAAGAGCAAGAAGAAAGACGCCCTTGCGCGGGTTCTTGGGGAGTTCTCGCCCTCGACCGATTGGGAAGACCTCATGGCGATGGCGGACCTCGATGGCATGCGTCCCTACGCCATGCGAGGCGAGTTCGCGCGAGGTGAAGTCATCCACCACAAGGTGTTCGGGTTGGGGATCGTCGTTCGAGAGGTGGGTGAGGGCAAGATCCAGGTCTCGTTCCGAGACGGCCTGCGCCTGTTGGTCTGCAACTGGCACAAGTGAGCAGGGAAGGGTTCGGGACGGGTTCCTTCGACCCTCACATCGCGAATCCTCTTGCGGTCAAGGCTGCTCGGCCAGCATCTGAATCCGACCAATCGCTTCTTCCGCCCGACCTGCCGCATCTGAATCAGGGGCCAGGGTCAGAACGGAATAGTAGGAATCCAGCGCCTCCTGATAGCGTTGGAGTCCTTCGTGCACCCGGCCGTTCAGGTAGGCCTGGTCGGCTTTCTCTCCGACCTTGCGGCCCACTTCGGTGCTCCAGGGAGACTCGGGCCAGCTACTGAGGAATGTCCCGCCCTGCTCGAGCGTAAAATCCCCCTGGACCAGCTCATCCATGCGCGCTCGCGCCGCGCCGGCGATCTCGGCGTGCCCGAGGCCTTCCCGGCCTTCGTGCTTCTCAAAGAGGCTGTAGCAGGCGACCATGTCCTCGACCTCCGGGATGGCTTTCAGCATGCCCGCCAGTGCGCTGTCGGCCCAAGCGGTTCCGGCCGCGTCATGCAGCGACTGGCCCAGCCGCTCGACGGCCTTCTCCGGGTGCCCTCCCAGGTAGTACTGCATCCCCAGCCGATGGGCCATTTCCGGTACCTGAGCATGGTCGGGATAGTTTTCCACGAAACGCTCCAGGAAATCGGTCGGAGGTGCCTCGCCCTCGATCACTTCCATCTGCGACGGCAGCAAGCCGTCTCGTTCCTCGATCAAGGTCTTCCGCTCGGCGGAGACCTCGGGCAATTCCGCCCAGTCCGGCTGGGTTTCTTCCGCGTCCGCGATGATCCGGTCATAGCTGTCGATCAGGGGGCCGTAGCGGCGCAGCAGCGGGTGCTCGCGACGCTCCCGCTCCCGCTTGAAGCGGGCGAGCTCCAGGGCGCTGGAGAGGGAGCCTAGTGCGGTCGGTTCACACCGCAAGGCGCATTGGAACAGGAAGAGGGCTTGATCCTCATCATGCACCTTCTCGGCGGCCGAGGCGAAGAAGAGGGCCTGCTGCTGGCGGTAAGTGAGATCCGACGGCGGATCGTCAGCGGGGGAAAGGTGTTTGGCCCTCTTTTCCGAGCGGGCCACGCGCTCGGAAAAATAGGGATGGGTCCGCCAGTAGCTGAATTGATGGGTTTCGTAGCTGCGCTCGTGGAGGGTTCTGAGCAGTCCGGGACCACCGTCGGGGTCAAAGCCCGCCGCGGTCGCCAGCCGATCGCCGTATTCATCGGCCTCGAATTCGAGCTTGCGGCTGTAGCCTCGCTCGAAGAGGGCATGGAGCACCCCTCCGAAGATCGAGGACGCCTGCAGCAGCGCCTCCTTGCCGCTCATTCCGACCGACCAGTCGCGCACGCCGGGGTCGTCGCTCGTCGTGACCCTCTGAACCGAAGGCCCGGATTCCTGGACTCCCAGCATGACGCCGACCATGAGCGCCGCCCGTGCCAGCGAGAGGACCGAATTCAGGCGTGAGGCGCGGTCGAAGTGCCGCTGGCGCACGTGGGCGATCTCATGACCCAGCAGGTGGGCCAGCTCCGCATCCGTGAGCTCCGCCTCCATGATGCCCCGGGTGACGAAGACGAATCCCCCCGGCAGGGCCATCGCATTGGGCTCGGCCAGATCCAAGATGTCGAAGCTGTAGGGGGCATCCTCGTCTTCGCCGGCCGCTGCGATTTGGTACCCGATCCCGCTCAGCCGATCGTTCCACTGCTCGTTCTCGACCAGGCCGATGCCCTCGACCAGGCTCACGGCGACTTCGAGCCCGAGCTGTACGTCGGAAGGCAGCGGCGAGCGTTCCATGGGAACAGAAGTATCGGTCTGTGCGCCCGCCGCGGCGCCGGAAGCGATGACCAAGAGGGCGAGGAGGATCGGCGGGATCGCCAGGCCGCGTCCCCCGTTAGAGAGCACCTTGTTCAATAGCGCACCTCGAAGCCCGCTTCGGCCTGTGCCTGGTCCGACCAATGGACGAGGACATGGTCGACCCGGGCGAGGGATGGTCCATGGTGCAGGAAGCCGATCAGTTCCTTCAAAGTATCCTCGGGTCCGGCCGCGACGACCTCGACCGTGCCATCCGGCAGATTGCGGGCAAACCCGCGCAGCCCCAGGCCTCTGGCGGTGAGCACGGTTTCGGCCCGAAAGCACACCCCCTGCACGCGGCCGGAGACGATGGCTCGAAACTGACGCATGTTCACGCTCCTCACCCGGGAGACCGCCCCCCGCGGCGCTCCGGACTCTTCCACGACCCAAAACCGAAGTCAACCGGACCGGGTTCCCGTGGAAGCCGGCCCGGTTCAATGGAATCGCTTGAATCGTCCCCGGCCGGGCGATAGGCTCCATGTCCATCGCCTCCACCGCCGCGCCGAAGGGATACGTACATCCAGTGGCCACTGCCCCGGATCGAAATGGAATCGGTCAAGAAGACCTGCTCGAGCTTGGCGTGCGGCGCTACCTGGCCGGTGTGACCTACGACATCCCCGAGAATGCCTATGCCCGCATCCTGCATCCTCCGTTTGCGACCCGCCCTCCGGCGTCAGGCGGGGAGACGGCGTCCCGGATGGTGGAAACGGATCGCACGTTCGCGCCGCTGGAGGAGGCGGCCCGACTGTGTGGCGACGGCGTGCTCGTGATCGACATCGAAAGCCTCGGGTTCGTCGGCCGCCCCGTCTTCCTGATCGGTGGATTGCACGTGCGAGCGGAGGAGGAAACCGGGGCAGGGGCGCTGCGGGGCCGGATCATCCAGTATCTGGCCCGTGACTACTCCGAGGAACAGGCCATGCTGCGGGCCTTTCTTTCCGAGAGCGCGGCTTGCCCGCTGTGGGTGAGCTTCAACGGACGAACCTTCGACGTTCCTTCCCTGGCGGTCCGCACGGCGTTCCACCGGCTCGCCCTTCCGGTGCCGGGCATCCATCTCGACCTCCTGCCGGTCGCCCGCCGCCTATGGGGGCAGAGGCTTCCCGACTGCCGGCTGCAAACCCTGGAGCATCAGATCTGCGGCCGGCCGCGCGGAGAGGATATCCCCGGTTCGCGCATTCCGACCGCCTACCACGAGTACGTGAGGAACGGCGAACCCTGGGAAATGATCCAGATCCTGCGCCACAACGCCGCGGATCTCCTGACGCTATGGCGCGTTCTGCAAGAGGCCTGCGCGGAGCTTCCTTCTCCCTCCTCCCATCGGGGCGCCGAAGGCGCGTAGCGCCCCGCCGGCTGTTGGGCGGCTGTGCGGACGCCGCGCAGCGACAGCGCTGCTCGTGCCGCATGGCAGGAGGGTGGCGCTGGTGTCGGATGTTCGCGGGGCAGATGTTCGTTGACCTTGCAGGCGGCGCGCCTAGAATGCAGCCACGCCGGACGGGAAGGGTGCGCCTACGCAGGGATTCGCAATCAACTGTCGGGGAAAAGAATCGAGACACCGATGAAGAAGTCGCTCGAACCCGGGGATCGTCTTCCCGCTTCCGTGCGGGCCACTGCGCGCGGGAATCCGCGTCCGGTCCGCAAGAGATCGAGCAGAAGAACGCATTCGAAGAGCAGGGCCGCCGGGGAGCGGCGGCCGCTTCTCGAGAAGCTGGAGAATCTCTCCTCGGGCAGCTTCTCGCTCGTGCATGCGCAGCGGTTGGAGCCGCGGCCGGCGCGATGGGGCGAATTGGAGGGGGCGCTGCCGGGGCCGCTGCGGGAATCCCTGAGCGCGCTCGGGATCGAGCGGCTCTATTGCCATCAGGCGCAAGCGGTGGCCTCCGCGCGAGCGGGAGAGAACGTCGTCGTCGTCACTGGAACGGCCAGCGGCAAGAGCCTCTGCTTCCAGATTCCCATTCTCGAGACTCTGTTGGCGGAGCCGCAGGCGACCGCGCTGCTGATCTACCCGACGAAGGCGCTTGCGCAGGATCAGCTGAAGTCGCTGGTCTCGTTTCAGGAAGCGGGCGCGACGGCGTTGAGTTTTCTGGCGGGCACGTATGACGGGGACACCCCGCCCCGCCAGCGCACGAAGCTGCGCGACGAAGCGGCCCTGCTGCTGACCAATCCCGACATGCTGCATTCGGGGATTCTCCCGAATCATGCCCGCTGGGCGCGCTTCTTCAGCAACCTGCATACCGTGGTCTGCGACGAGATCCACGTCTATCGCGGCATCTTCGGATCGAATGTGGCCAATGTGCTGCGCCGCCTGCGCCGCATCTGCCGCCACTACGGAAGCGATCCGCGCTTCATCTGTTCGAGCGCGACGATCGCCAATCCCAAGGAGCTGGCGGAGCAGCTCGCCGGAGAGCCGTTCACGCTGATCGACGAGGATGGTTCCCCGCGCGGCGGCAAGCACTTCGTGCTTTGGAACCCGCCGATTCTGAGCACGACCACCATGGACCGGCGCAGCTCCAACCTGGAGGCGCGCGATCTGCTGACCGCGTTCATGCGGGAGGGCTATCAGACGATCACCTTCGTGCGCGCGCGCCAGGTCGCCGAAGTGCTGCTGCGCTATAGCCAGGAACAACTCGGCCGCGACGGCGGGGGCCTGGCCGCGCGGCTGCGCTCCTACCGCGGCGGCTATCTGCCCGAGGAGCGGCGGGCCGTGGAGCAGGCGCTCTTCGACGGGGAACTGCTCGGCGTCATCTCGACCAATGCACTGGAGCTGGGGATCGATGTCGGCTCGCTGGATGTCTCGCTGCTGGTCGGCTATCCGGGGACGATCGCCAGCGCCTGGCAGCAGGCGGGGCGCGCGGGGCGGACCAGCGAGGAGTCGCTCGCGGTGCTGGTGGGGCACAACACGCCGATCGACCAATACCTGATGCGCCATCCGGAGTACTTCTTCAAGCAATCTCCGGAGAACGCCGTGATCGCTCCCGACAACCCCCACATCCTGCTGGGCCATTTGCGCGCGGCCGCCTATGAGTTGCCCGTCACCGCGCAAGACGAGGGCCTCTTCGGCGAATACGCGCCGGCGATCCTCGAGATTCTGCAGGAGGCGGGGGAGGTGCGGGGGATCAAGGGGCGCTGGTACTTCAGCAGCAACGGCTATCCCGCCGCCGACATCGGCCTGCGCAACGCCAGCGACAACGTCTTCGTGATCGTCGACGCGAGCGCCCCGCCTGAAGCGGTCGCGGGCCGCCGCCCGGGCGTGCGCGCGCACGCGGAAGGCCGGGTGATCGGCACCCTCGACGAAGCCAGCGCCTACGCGCAGCTCCACCCGCAGGCGATCTACCTGCACGAGGGCGTGAGCTACTTCGTCGACCGGCTAGACATCGCCGAGCGCGTGGCCTATGTGCATCCCGTCACGCTCGACTACTACACCCAATCGATCTCCGACAGCCGGATCCGCGTCATCGAGGCCGAGCAGGAGCAGCCTTGGCGAGAGGCGCTGACAGGATTCGGTCCGCTGGCGGTGAGCGAAAAGGTCTACATGTTCAAGAAGATCCGGTACGAAACACGAGAGTCGCTCGGCTTCGGCCCGATCGATCTGCCCGTCCAGACGCTCGAGACGGAGGGCTGCTGGATCACGCCCCCCGCCGCGGCGCTGGCCGAGGTCGCCCGCTACGGCCGCGTGCCGGTGGAAGGCCTGTGGGGCATCGCCAATGTGCTGGGCGATGTCGTCACCCTGCATGCGATGTGTGACGTGATGGATGTAGGCACCTGCGTGGATGCGCGCGGAACCGGGATGCCGTCGGTCTTCCTCTACGATCGCTATCCGGGCGGACTGGGCTTTGCCCAGAAGGCCTTCGGCATGATCGAGAGCCTGCTCAACGCGGCGTGCGATCTGATCAGCGGGTGCCTCTGCGACGGGGGCTGCCCCTCCTGCGTGGGGGCGCCGGTGCTGCCGGTGGCGACGAACGACCCCGACGGTTCGGGGCGCGGGCGGATCCCCGACAAGGAAGCCGCCCTCGTCGTTCTCCACCACCTCCTGGGCAAGGAGCCCTACATTCCCAAGGAGAAGACGCGCGCCTGGGAAGGCGTGGGCTGGGGACCGGTGCGCCGGCGTGAAGAGGGCGAGGAGGTCTTCCCCCAGGAAGCGTGGACGAGCTACAAACCGCTGCCGCCGGAGATCGAGAAGCGGCTGCGGCGGAGTCTGGCGCGGTTGAATGATCCGACGCGGGCGGGGTGAGTCGCGCTGTTTCGGTGGACGAGCTTCCTTCGTCGGGAGCGCATGCGAGGGGCGAGGGCGCCGGCTGGAGCTTCCCCGGGACCGGCGCGCGCTCTCGGAATCCCATTCTCCCGGGCGCGCGCGTTGACTGCGC
>JAZDGX010000040.1:0-10081 GCA_043806645.1 Candidatus Eiseniibacteriota bacterium
TGGAGCAGTCGCGGCTGCAGGCGGTCGCGGTGACGAACGGGCCCGGACTGATCGGCTCGCTGCTGGTCGGCCTCTCCTTGGCGAAGGCTTTCGCTTTTGCCCTGCGCATTCCGGTCGTGGGAATCAGCCATATCGAAGCGCATCTCGCCGGGGTGGCTTTGGATCTCGGAGAGGATCAGGTGGCGCCGCCCTTCATCGGACTGGTGGCCTCGGGGGGGCATACCGAAATCGTCGAGGTGACCGCCTGGGGGTCCTGGCGTCTTCTGGGAGCCACGCGCGATGATGCGGCGGGCGAGGCATTCGACAAGGTGGCCAAGCTGCTCGGAATGGGATTTCCGGGTGGGCCCGCGCTATCCCGCGCGGCCGGCGCGGGGCGACCGGACGCGTTTGAATTCCCCCGCGCCTGGCTGGGGCTGGACCAGGGCGGGCTCGATTTCAGCTTCAGCGGCCTGAAGACCGCGGTGAAGCTGTTTCTCGACCGTCAGGGGTGGCCGCAGAACCCGGCCGCCGGGCCCGCGCGCGCGCGCCTCATCGCCGATGTCTCCGCCAGCTTCCAGGAGGCGGTCGTCGAGGTCATCGCGCGCAAGTTGGTCAAGGCGGCCGAGGTGAGCGGCGTCCGCAGGATCGCCATCTCCGGCGGCGTGGCGGCGAATCCCCGCCTTCGCGAGCGCCTGCGAGAGATCGCCGGCGCCGAGGGCATCGTCCTGTGGCTGCCGTCCCCATCGATCTGCGGCGACAACGCGGCGATGGTCGGGATGGCTGCGATCCACCACCTCCGGCGCGGCGAGCGTTCCCGCTACGATCTGGCGGCGATTCCCAATCTCGATGATTGGGAAGGATTTTACATCACGAGCTGACGCCGGCACCCTGCCTTCCCTGCGCTGCACAACGCACGTTTCCGGGCGGCGTTCTTGCATTCCGCACGGCGAATCTCCGACGCCCGCCGAAGACGCTCTCGCGCACGTCCGAGGCGCGGTTGCCGCAAGGGATTTGCTCGCCCGCATCGCGGCCCAGCGCGGCACTGTACTTGCAGCGTCCCTTCATGGATTCGACCGCGCGCGTCCGGCGCGCCGCGGAATGGCCGAATGCGAACACGCAAGCCGTTTGTCGCGCATCGGGCCGGCAATCGCGCGGTTGCCCGATAAACATGGCTTCGGGCAGCGCCGATGCGTGAGAGGACACCCGTTGCAGGTGAACAAACAGGGGCGGAGAGTACGATGACCGAATGCCTGACCAGTATTCTCGTCGTCGATGACGAGATCGTGATGCGGGTCACCCTCAAGCTCCTGTTGGAGCGGGCCGGCTACCGGGTGCGCACCGCCGTGGATGGGGAGGACGCGCTCGTCAAAGTCCAAGAAGAGGTGCCCGCGCTCGTCCTTCTGGATGTCGTCATGCCCAAGCTGGACGGGTACGAAGTCTGCCGTCGGATCAAAGGCGACGTACAAACCGCCAGCCTGCCGGTCATCATGTTGACGGCCAAGACCGATCACGAACACAAGCTGCTAGGGTTGCACGGCGGGGCCAACGATTACATCACCAAGCCCTACAACGAGGACGAACTGCTGGCCCGCGTGAGCAACATGCTGGAGTGGAGCGTGCTGCAGCGCGAGGCCAATCCACTGACCGGCCTGCCCGGCAATACGGCGATCGAAAGCGAAGTGCGCCGCCGGCTGGAGGCCGATGAGCAATTCACCTTCATGTACGCCGACATCGACAACTTCAAGGCCTTCAACGATTACTACTGTTTTCGCAAGGGCGACGAGGCCATCCGCCTGACCGCCTCGATATTGACTACCGCGGTCAGTCTTGAAGGCAGCGGGCATGATTTCGTCGGCCACGTCGGTGGAGACGACTTCGTGCTGATCGTCGATGTCGCGCATGCCAAGGCGGTTGCTGAAGCAGTGGTCAAGGAGTTCGACGAGAAGATCCCCCGACTTTATCTGGAGGCTGACCGGCAGCGCGGCGGCATCGAGATCGCGGATCGGCAGGGGAATGTCCGGCGCTTTCCGCTCATGACGATCACGATCGCGGCGATCACCCAGCAGGATCAGTGCTACGCCCACCTCGGCGAACTAAGCCAGGTGGCGGCTGAATTGAAGTCGTTCGGCAAGAGTCAGGCAGGCAGCGTCGTCGTCTGGGAACGCCGCCACGCCGCTTGAGGCACCAGTCCGGCCGCGGTCGCGGCCGCCGGGGTACACAACCGTCCGGGGCGGGGAGCGCATTCGTGAGGCATAGACGCATCCTGGTCGTAGACGACGAAGTCTACATGCAGCACATCCTCGAATTCAGCCTGGGCATGGAGGGCATGGAGGTGATCTGCACTTCCGGGGGCGAGGAGGCGCTGCAGCGCGCCTCCGAAGAGCCCCCGGATCTGATCGTCCTGGATGTCGTCATGCCCGACATGGATGGCTACGAGGTGTGCCGCCGATTGAAGCAGCAGGAGCGGACGCGCGCGATTCCCATCGTCTTTCTGTCCGCCAAGGACGGCCGGGCCGATCGCGAATTCGGCATGCGCCTGGGGGCCGATGCGTACATCACGAAACCCTTCAGCCCCCAATCGCTGATCGATACCATCGACGAACTCCTCGAAGCCGTGCGCCAGGATGGATCCGAGGCCGTGGGCATGTAGATCCCGGCGATTTCTTCCCTCCGCGATCCACCGTATACTCCCGCTCAGTTCGGGCGCCGGCCTTTCCCGCCGGTGGATGCCCGCCGGCGGGAACGCCGCACCCCGTTTGATCGACCGGGTTTGATCGACCATGGAGAATCTCCGCGTGTCCCGCGCGCCGCTGATCGCCCAGGTGGCCATGCCGCTGGCCTTGTCCCGGCCGCTGAGCTATCTCGTGCCGCCCGAGCTGCAGGGGCGACTGGTGCCCGGCCATCGCGTGCGGGTGCCGCTGCGCGGCCGCCGTGCCTTCGGCATTGTCGTCGCCCTTTCCTGCGAGCCGTTGCCCGGGGTCAAACTGCGCGCGATCGAGGCGCTGGATCCCGACGATGTGCTCCTGTCTCCCGTCCTGCTCGAGCTGACCCAATGGGTGGCGCGCTACTATGCAGCCCCCTTGGGCATGGTGCTGGAAGCGGCCGTGCCCCGCGCCGTCGCTCGTCCGCCGGCGAAGGCGGGCGAGAATGACGGAGCCGCACCCGGGCACTCCGGCCGGGAGGGGAGCGCATCGCCCTTCGTGCTCAATCCCGATCAAGCGCAAGCCCTGGCCGCGATACGGGTGGGACTGGAAGCGGGCCGAGCGGCGACCTATCTGCTGCAGGGCGTGACCGGGAGCGGAAAGACGGAGGTCTACATACAGGCGATGGCCACGGCGCTCGAGCGGGGACGCAGCGCCCTCTTGCTCGTGCCGGAGATCGCCCTCGGCACGCAGGTCGTCGCGCGAATTCGCGAGCGGTTCGGGGAAGCGGCGGTCGAATACCACAGCCAGCTCACACCGGGCGAACGGCGGCGGGCCTGGTGGAGCGTCCACCGCGGCGCGCGCATCGTCGTCGGCGCCCGTTCCGCCGTGTTCGTTCCGCTCGCGCGCCTGGGGTTGATCGTCGTCGACGAGGAGCATGAGCCGTCGTACAAACAGAACGAGACGCCCCGCTATCACGGGCGGGACACGGCGTTGATGCGGGCCCGCCTGGAGAAGGCGGTGACGGTGCTCGGCTCGGCGACGCCTTCCCTGGAATCGCGCCGCAACGCGGAGTTGGGCAAGTACGAGCATCTGCGTCTTCCCGAGCGCGTGGAGGCCCGGATGAGGGCGCGCGTCACGCTCGTCGATCTGCGGGCGGTGGGCGCCACCGGGCCGCAGGAAGGCGCGCCCGCCGCCGGTGCAACCGGGGTCCCAGTAGAGCCGCCCGCCGCCGGCGCGTCCCCGGCCGATCCGATGGCCGTGCGAATCGTGTCCGCGGGCGACAGCGATCGCGGCGAGCCGCTCTCGGATTACCTGCGCGAGCGCCTGCGCGCGGCGATCGGCGCGGGGGATCAGGCGATCCTCTTCCTCAATCGCCGCGGCTATTCCACCGCCGTCCAGTGCCGCCACTGCGGCCATGTATTCGAATGCCCGCGCTGCAGCGTGGTCCTCACCTTCCATCGCACGGAACACCTGCTGCGCTGCCACTACTGCAACCATGAGCTGCGGCGCCAGGAGACCTGTCCCAAGTGCGGAGGCCATGACTTTTCCTACTCGGGCGTGGGCACCCAGCGCGTCGAGGCCGCGCTCGTGCAGCACTTGCCCGGCGCGCGTGTGCTGCGGATGGACCTCGATTCCACGCGCCGGCGCGGGACGCTGGCCGGAATGATCGCCTCCTTCGAGCGGGGCGATGCGGATGTCCTGCTCGGGACGCAGATGGTGGCCAAGGGATTCGATTTCCCCAGAGTGACCCTGGTGGGTGTCATCAATGCCGACCGCGAGATGAACCTGCCCGATTTCCGTGCCCAGGAACGCGCCTTTCAGTTGTTGACGCAGGTGGCGGGGCGCGCGGGGCGCGGCGTCAAGCCGGGCGAGGTGGTCTTTCAGACGTATCTGCCGGATCATCACGTCGTCACCACCGCCGGCCGTCAGGACTATGAGGACTTCTATCGCTTCGAGCTCGAGGAGCGCCGGCAGTTCCACTACGCCCCATTCCGCCGCATGGCCAATCTGCTTTTCGACGGGCCCGACGAGGCGGCGGTGATCCGCAAGGCCAACACGGTGGCCGACCAGTTACGGGACCGCCCGGGACTGATGTTGCTGGGGCCGGCCCCGATGCCGCTCAGTCGCCTGAAGAACCAGTACCGCTGGCACCTCACGCTGCTCTCGGGCAGGCCGGCTATACTGATGGCGGCCCTGGGGATGATTTTGGAATCCGCCTGGAGCGCGCGCCAGCGCGGGGGGGTGCGCATTCAAGGCGACATGGATCCGGTCAGCATGCTCTAAGCCACAGTCGTGCAACGAGATCGCCGACCGGAGAATCCGAAGTCCGTCGCGGGGCCGGAAGTGCCGCCTGCCTTGACACCTCGCGGTCGAGAGGCATAGGCTCCCATGTTCCGCGAAATCAAGGGCCGGGAGTTTGGCTGGGGTCCGTCCAGGACGCCGCGCGAAGGAGATCAGCAGATGAAGAGCCGTTGGAATCCCAGGGTTGTCGGGGCGCTGCTACTGGCGGCAGCCGTGGTCGTGGGTTGCGGAAGCCAATTCCTGGCCGGCGGAAAGCTGCACTACTCGCAGGGACGCTACGACCGCGCGCTCGAGAACTTCGAGAAGGCGATCGCCGAGCAGCCCAACAACGCCGAAGCGCACCTCTGGATGGGGCGGACCCTGGCGGAGTTGGAGCGCGACGAGGAAGCCGTCGTCGAAATCCGCCGCGCCGGCGAGTTGGACCCGTTGTTGCTCGATCCGCAGCATCCGGAGGGTGTCGGCAACACCCTCCAGTCCTTCTGGAGCCACCGCTACAACGACGCGCTGAAACTGGCCAAGGATGCCGCGGACCTGGCAGGCGAGGAGCAGACCGAGGTCCTGAACCAGGCCCGCGATCGATTCCAGCGCGCGATCATCTACGCCCCCGACAGCGTTTCGAACTACAGCAACCTGGGCAAGGTGCTCTATCAGCTTGGCGAGATGGAACAGGCGATGGCGATGTTCGACAAGTCCCGCGACCTGTCGGCGGGCCGCCCCGACCTCAAGCAGTTCCTCTTCTCGCTCTACAAGTATTTCGGCGAGCGTTCGCTGCTCGACGAGACCCCCGAGGGTTACGAGCGGGCGTTGTCTCTGCTGCACGATGCGGAGTCCGTTCCCTCCACCCCCGCGGATATGGTCGAGGTGTATTTCAACATCGCGACCGCCTACTACAGCCTGACCGAGGGCGCGTCCGATGAGAAGAGCGCGGAGCTGCTCGCCAATGCAGCGACCTACTATCAGAAGGTGCTGGAGATCAATCCCGCGGATCCGGATGCGCTCACCAGCCTGGCCTACGTCTACGCCGACCAGGGGAAGTTCGAGGAGGCGATCGCGCACGGCAAGCAGCGCTACGACCTGTCCCCCTGGGACGGAGAGACGAATCTCCTGATGCACCGCCTCTACCGCACGGCGGGCGACGAGAAGATGGCCAACGGCCACATCCTCATGGTGCAGATCCTCGATCAGGGCCAGCGCCATCCGGGCGGCGACGCGCGGGCCGAGGCGCAGGGCTACGGGCCGAGTTCCGACATCCTGAAGGTGCTGCGGGATCGCGGCGAACCTCAGGAAGTGCGGACCTTCAGCGTGGGCGACATCGCGTACTCGGCCTGGCTCTTCTGGAGTGAGGGAAGGATCTACATCTTCCGCGACGGCCACGAACTGGTGCGCATCGGCTTCAAAGCGCTCACGAGCGAGCAATTGAAGGAGGCCATGGGCTAGCCCCGGGCCGGCGATGGCAATCCTGGAGAAGGCGCCCGCGCGGCCGATATGGGGTGGGGGCGCTGCGCATGCAGGGAAAAGTCGGTTGACACTCCCCCGAGGACTGTCTAGCATTTGACCTGTGGGTGCGGTATGGCGCACCTGGAAGTCAAGCCGACGACTCTCCATCGACTCCTGCCCTGCGCGCCAGATGTATGGAAACGACCGGCGGCGCATCCGACGACCGGCCTGCACGGCATCCCGGTTGAACGTCGACAGGGTTACGGATTCGCCGCTTTCGCCAGTGCATAGATCCTGGTGGCTCCATTCGAACAGGCGGGGAGCGGGCGTAGTCAGCGGTTCCGCCGGCTGGCGGATTCGCCGCGTGAAATGTTGCCGGGGACGCGGCGAAATCAGAACACGGAAACCAAAACCAACGGGAAACAATCATGACGCCGAGACAGAGCAAAGCCGCTGCGGCCGAGCAAGCGCGTGAGGAGGCCCTCGTCGAGCGCGACGAGGCGACCCGCACCGAGACGAACCACGCCGAAGCCAAGCACGCCGGGACGAACCGCACCGAAGCGAAGCACGCCGAGGCGAACCACGCCGAGACGCGGGAAGAGAACGGGGAGGCGACTCCCCGGAGCAAGTCATCCGACAAGGGCCTCGACCTGACGGGGATGAAGAAGAAGACGATCACCGAGCTGGTCAAGACAGCCCAGGACATGGGGGTCCAGGGAGCGTCGGGGCTGCGCAAGCAGGAGCTGATGTTCAAGATCCTGGAGGCGCAGACCCAACAGAACGGACTGATCTTCGCGGAGGGCGTGCTGGAGATCCTGCCGGAGGCCTACGGCTTCCTGCGCTCGCCCGATTACAACTACCTGCCCAGCCCCGACGACATCTACGTCTCGCCCTCGCAGATCAAGCGCTTCGACCTGCGCACGGGCGACACGATATCCGGGCAGGTGCGCCCGCCCAAGGACGGCGAACGCTACTTCGCGCTGCTGCGCGTGGAAGCGGTCAATTTCGAGAGCCCCGAAGTTGCCAAGCAGAAGACCCTCTTCGACAACCTGACGCCGCTCTATCCCCAGGACAAGTTCACCCTGGAGACGAAGTCGCGCGACATGACGGCCCGGATCATCGATCTGCTCTGTCCATTGGGCAAGGGCCAGCGCGGCCTGATCGTTTCGCCGCCCAAGGCCGGCAAGACGATCATCCTGCAGAAGATTGCCAACGCCATTCTCGAGAACCATCCCGAGGTGATCCTGATCGTGCTGCTGATCGACGAGCGGCCCGAGGAAGTCACCGACATGGAGCGGACGGTCGCGGCCGAGATCATCAGCTCGACCTTCGATGAGCCTGCCGAACGCCACGTGCAGGTGGCCGAGATGGTCATCGAGAAGGCGCGGCGTCTGGTCGAGCATCGCCACGACGTGGTCGTGCTGCTCGATTCGATCACCCGCCTGGCACGCGCCTACAACACGGTCGTGCCCCACAGCGGCAAGATCCTCTCGGGCGGCGTCGATTCGAACGCGCTCCACCGGCCCAAGCGCTTCTTCGGTACGGCGCGCAACATCGAAGAGGGGGGCTCGCTGACCGTGTGCGCCACCGCGCTGATCGAGACGGGCAGCCGTATGGACGAGGTCATCTTCGAGGAGTTCAAGGGCACCGGGAACATGGAACTGGTGCTGGACCGCAAGATCTCCGACAAGCGGATCTTCCCGGCCATCGATCTGAACCGCTCGGGCACCCGCAAAGAGGAGCTGCTTCTGAGCGAGGGGGATCTCCGTAAGGTATGGATTCTGCGTAAGTTCCTGAGCGAGATGAATCCCGTCGAGGCGATGGAATTCCTGATCGACAAGATGGGTCAGACCAAGACCAATCGGAAGTTCCTGGAATCCATGAACGGCTAGGCGGTATAATCCTCGCTTGGAATTTTGCGGTGGACCGGCAACGCGGGCCCGGGCGCGAACGCGCAGCGATGCGCTCGCGGGTTTGGAAAGACGATCGAGGAGAGATGATGAAGAAGGGACTGCACCCCAGGTATGCGCGGACGAAGATTACCTGCGTCTGCGGCAATGTGATTGAGACCCGCTCGACCATGGGCGGCGAGGTCAAAATCGAAATCTGTTCGAATTGCCACCCGTTCTTCACCGGCAAGCAGAAGCTGATCGACACGGCCGGAAGGGTGGAGCGCTTCCGTCGCAAGTACGGGCTCGAGGGAAGCGGAAAGAAGGCGGAAGCCGAAGCCGAGACGCCGGCGGCCGCCCCGCAGAGCGAGGCTTCCGCGGAGCAGTAGATTCGATTCATGCGCGACCGCCCGGCTCCTGAGAGGACCCGGGCGGTTCGCTGTTTGGGGGCGGGGGACCGTGGACCGGGCATCGGTAAGGAGCCACAGTCCGTTCACCCTCTTCTTGCAGGAAGGCATGGGGCTAGGCCATGGGACGCGAACTGCTCAAGAGCCATGATCAAGTGCAGGCGCGCTGCGAGGAGCTGGCCCGGGAGATGGGCGATCACCGGGTGCTCTCCGATTCGCGCGCGATCCGGCGCATCGGGCGGGACCATGCGCGCCTCGAAAAGCTGCTGCAGTCGATGGATGCCTACCGCCGCGCGCTCGACGCCCTCGATGAGGCGCGCGAAATCCTCAGCCACTCGGGCGATGCCGAACTGGTCGCCATCGCCAAGGCCGAGCTGCCGTCGCTTGAGGAGCAGGAGCAGCGCGGCACGGCCGAGCTGAAGCAGTTGCTCGTACCGCACGATCCGACCGACGACAAGAGCGCGATCGTCGAAATCCGTGCCGGGACGGGCGGAGAAGAGGCGACGCTGTTTGCGGCCGACCTCTTTCGCATGTACTCGCGCTACGCCGAGCGCACCGGCCGCCGGCTGGAGCTGCTCGTCTCGAACCGCACCGATCTGGGCGGCATGAAAGAAGTCGTCTTCCTGATCGAGGGCGAGGGCGCGTACGGCGCCCTGCGCTTCGAGGGAGGCGTACACCGGGTGCAGCGTGTGCCCGACACCGAGGCTTCCGGCCGCATTCACACCTCGGCCGTCAGCGTAGCCGTGCTGCCCGAGGCCGAGGAGGTCGAGATCCAGATCGATCCCGATGATCTGAAGGTCGACGTCTTCCGGTCGTCGGGGCCGGGAGGGCAAAGCGTCAACACGACCGATTCGGCCGTGCGCATCACGCATCTGCCGACCGGCATCGTCGTCCAATGTCAGGACGAACGGTCGCAGCTGAAGAACAAGGCCAAGGCGCTGAAGGTGCTTTACGCGAAGCTGCTCGATCAGCGCCGGCAGGAGCAGGAAAGCCAGATCACCGCCGCGCGCCGCAGCATGGTGTCGACGGGGGATCGCAGCGCGAAAATCCGCACCTACAATTTCCCGCAGAGCCGCATGACCGACCATCGCATCGGGCTTACGCTCCACAACCTGCCGCAGATCCTCGAGGGCGAGATCGATTCAATCATCGAGGCGCTGCGGATCGCGGACACCGAGCGGCGCCTGCAGGTCGATCCGGCCGAATAGTCTGTGCGCGGATCCGTCTCGCCGGGCCGCGGCGCTCACTCGAGATGCTTCTCCCGCCTTGCCCGCAGGGTATGCTCCCGCTATCCTCCGCCAATGCGGGCGAAGCGTCTGGCGATCATCTTTCTCGTGGACGGCGCGCGGCACGACGTGCTGGGGGAGTTGCTGGCTGTCGGAGAACTGCCCCACATCGCGAAGGAGATCGTGGCCGGCGGGGT
>JAZDGX010000041.1:0-4692 GCA_043806645.1 Candidatus Eiseniibacteriota bacterium
CTACCCGGGGAATTTCGCCGATGTCTTCGCCGATTGGGTGGTCGCGAATTTCCTCGATGATCCGACCCTGGACGACGGTCGCTTCGGCTATGCCGGAGACGATCTGCCGGCGTTCTCCGTGATGGGCACCTACAGTTCCTATCCCGTCGCGACCCTCTCCCGCACCGTGCAGTACTGGGCCGCCGACTACTATCGCTTTCAGAACCTTGAAAACATCCCGAGTCTGCGCCTGCAATTCGACGGGTCGGACAACAACCGCTACGCCGTTTGGGCCCTGCGCATGCCCTCCGGGGGATCGCCGGCGCCACTGCGCATGACGGTCGACCAGCCGACGCAGAGCGGGACGATCGATGTATCCGGACTGGGCGACGCCGGCGACCAGGTGATCCTGGCCGTGGCGAGCATTTCGAGCAGCGGAGCAACGAGCTACACCTTCAGCGCCGACGCCACCCCGGCCGACATCTCCGCGATCGCCGGCGGAGCGAACGCGCCAAGGCTGATCCTGAGGAGCTCGCCGAATCCTTCGCCCGGCGCGGTCACGCTGCGCTTGATCGAGGACGCGAGGGCGGATGGAAGCGGTGCGCCAGACGCGCGCATCGATCTTTTCGACGCCCAGGGTCGCCTGGTGCGCGAGATGCTCGGGACCTTGCGCAACGGTGCCGCAACATTCGTGTGGGACGGACTCACCGCCGCAGGCCGCCCCGCCTCCCCCGGCCTCTACTACGCGCGCGCACGCGCCGGCAACGGGACTGCCGAGGGCCGGATTCTCAGATTGAGGTAGCGCGCCGCAACGGGCATCACCTCGCTCCCGGCCCCATCATGGTCGCCAAGGTATCGCGCAGGGCGAGCGCGGGGGCGGAGTCGGGATTGAGTTGCAGGACCCGCGCGATCGTCGCCGCGGCTCGTTCGGGGCTTCCGGTCCCGAGGAACGCGTGCGCCAGCAGCAGTAGCCCCCGCTCCTCATCGGGCCGCAGCTCTAGCACGCGCACGAGCACCCGTCCGGCCTCGAACGGTTGATCCAGCCGCAGCCACAGCTCGCCCGCCTCGATGGCCGGCGCAGGGTCGAGCGGGGACATACGAAAGGCGGACAGGTATTCCGGCAGGGCCCGCCAGAGGTCTTCCTTCTCCTTGTAGTAGGCCCCGAGCTGGATGTGCGCCTCGTTGAGATCGATCTCCTGGTGAATGAACGCGCGAGCCAGATCCACCATCTTCTCGTCGCGGTCGGATGTATAGGGGACCGGAATCCCGCCGGCGCGCAGATAGGGCCATCTCTGCTTCAGCATGTGCACGCGCTGGTCGCCGATCTCGATATCGAGTTCGGTGACCCCGGCCATGCGGGCGTATTCGACAGGCCGCAGCTCCTCTCGCCAGCGCCAGCGGTCGCGCGGAGCCGGCAGGCCCACGTCATACATGCGGGCCGCGATGGCGCGCGACACCCAGCCATTGCCATGCAGATTGAAATGGAGATGCTCGAGAAAGAACTCGTCACCCGCAATTCCCCCCGGCGAACCCAACGACAGCAGCGAGTCCACCGCGACCAGCGGGACCCCTTGGTCGGCGGCGATCCGGTGGATGACGCGATTGATCTCCGCGGGGGCGCGGAAGGGAACGGTGTCCATCTCACGCGCAGCCGCGTATTCCTTGCGGGCCGCGCCGGTGTCTTCCAGGCCATCGAGGATCTGCCCCGCCAGGTAGCGCGCCCGGGCGAAGGTGCTGTCGAGCTGGACCGCCCGGCGTGCGGCCTCCAGGGCCGCGGGCAGATTCCCTTGCCCCTGCTCTTCCCCCGCCTTCTGGAGCAGGGCATCGAATTCGAGTTGCTCGGCAAAGCCTGCTCGATGCGCCGATCCAAAGGGTTCCTGCGTGCGCAAGTTCGAAGAGACTTCGCAGAGCACCACCGGCACCTGGCGATCGCGACAGCGGGTCACCAGCTTCGTCAGGTTGCTGGAGAAAATGCGCACGGCTTCTTTTCGCAGAGGGCTGTCGTAACGGATTTCCTGTTCGGCCGCCATCATCTCCATGACGTTGCGGACGGGCAGCGGCGCGTCGCGGGAGTAGCCGATCTTCAGGGCGCGGCGCAGCAAAGCCGTCAGGCGCAATTCGAGCAGGAAGCGCACGGCGGGATTCGCCTTGGAGAGGTCGGCGGTGTTCGAGCCGACACCTCCGGGGCCATAGAATTCGTCGTGACCCATGTAGACCAGTACGAGATCCGGATCGTGCTCCAGGATGTCGGAGATGAAATCGAGGGCGGTGTGGCTGTTCACCGCGGTCATCGCGCAATTCACGTTCTCGATGCGCCGCTGCGGCACGAGGTGCTCCAGCCGCGCGGCGAGTAGTCCGCTGAACGACGCGTGCGCATGATAGGGATACCCCGCCGTGCTCGAACCCCCGAGGCTGAAGATCCGAAACGTCTCCGGGGCTTTGGCCCGGGGGAAATACTGAAGGCCAGCTTGGGCATGCTGGCCTGCATGGCCGGCGGAAAGTAGCGCTGCCCCACATCCGGATTGGTGACATATCCATCGATGCCCTGGCCGCTCACGTGGCGAAACAACGGTGGAGGCGCGCCGATACCGCTCAGCCGCAGAAAGCCCTCGATGACCGCGAGCGCCATCAGGGGCGTGGCGCAGAGAATGATCCGGAAGAGGAGCCGGCGCCCCCCGGCAGGACGTCGCATGGACTCTGACATCTGTTCCATCCTTCAGGCGGAAAAGTCCGCGCGCCTGGAGATTGCGCCGTTGCGGGCCGCATCCGGACCCGGATCGCCGGCCGCGCAACGCGAGGAGAGCGCAAGATCCGAACGACCGGTGAATGGCTCACCCTAGCAAGGAGAGGATCTGGGAGACAAGGGCCGGAAACGCGATCTTGACGTGATCCGGCCACGCCCGGAATGAAGTCTCCAAGAAGCGGTTCAGTACCGCCGGCGGCCGGCGTATAATCGCAGGCGAGATCGCAGCCGCCGACGAGTTTGGATCTTGCCGGTCCCGCGATCTTGTCATCCAGCATGATCGATTCCCTGGGGGCG
The DNA here is from genome assembly GCA_043806645.1 of Candidatus Eiseniibacteriota bacterium. Taxonomy (GTDB): domain Bacteria; phylum Eisenbacteria; class RBG-16-71-46; order CAIMUX01; family WJJG01; genus JAZDGX01. The sequence goes on from JAZDGX010000041.1 coordinate 3,020, forward strand.
CCCCGGCGCGGGCGCTTCAGGCAAGGAGGCAGACACATGGGAATCACCGCGCGCTCATTCCTCGCTGCCACGCTCGTCCTTTTCGCATCCCTGGGGTGTCCGGGCAGGGCCTCGGCGGTGGAACCGCGCGAAGCGGCCGCGGAGGCCTCCTCTTTAATCGAACGGATCGCCGAGCAGTCGATCGCCTACCCCTCGGCCCCCGGGTGCCTTCCGGCCTGGGTCGGGGCAACGGCCGGCGAACCGCTGCTCGTCTGGCCCTATGGGGGCGCCGAGCCGGTCTACTTCATCGTTCCGGTCACCGGACCTTCCGCGGAGCTGCGGGGCTACATCGGAATCGACTACGGTACGGCTTCCTGGCAATGGTACGCCGAGGCGCCTACGCCGGCGGACCCGCCTTTGTCACTGCGGCGCGCCGTTGAAATCCTGACTCGCGCGCGGCCGGGCTCGCCCATCGATGCGGAGACGCTGCGGCTGATCGAAATGCCTGATCGACACTTCTACTGGTCCCCCGCGGGAACGGATCAGGATTTCTTCCTGGACGCCTGGGATCCGGCCCGGCTCATCGTGGGGCAGGACGCGGAGAGCGCCGGCCTGACCCGCGTCCCCAGCGACGGCTTGACCCGCATCCCAGGCGACGACTCGCGACCGTCTGCGGGGGCGCATGCAGTGGCGGGCGGAAGTCATCCCGCCGCGGCGGCCGGCGGCAGTATCGCCGTCGCCGCGCCGGCAAGCCGCTATCCGGCCGAGTATGATATCGTCTCCTGTCCCCACTATTACCAAACCACAAGCTATCACTGCGGGCCGGCCTCGCTGCGGATGGTCTTCGACTACTGGGAGATGTCGATCGGCCAGATGATGATCGGTCGGGTTTCCAATTGCACGGATCCCTATGGCACATCTGCCGACGATATGCGGCGCGCCGGGCATTTCAGCCATCTGTCGACCGCCGTCCAGGACCCCACTTTGCACGGCTACAGCCAACGCCCGTATGGCTACGCGTCGATGGACTGCTATTGGTCCGGGATTCACTACGACACCCGCTACAGCGACCTGAAGGAGCTCGTCTCGAGCGATGTTCCCATCCTGCCGCTGATGTGGTACAGCGCGTCCCATGCTTCCGGGCATTTTCGAGTCATCAAGGGATACAGCGATCCCCTGGATGTCTTCATCGTGCACGACCCGTGGTTTGCGGCTCCCTACCAAGGGCCCAATGTCCACTTCCAGCAGACATTTTTCGTCGATGATCTCTGGGCGTATGCGGGCCACTGGGCCATGACATCACAGCCTTGGGAATTTCAGCTCAGCGTTCCAGACACGGTGTCACCTGACGACCAGTTCGATCTCGCCACGCTGATCACCTACCCCGGACCGCTCCGCTTCGAGGACCAGTATCCGGCGCTGGCGCCCGCGGCGACGATCGAGCTCTCCGGCGGATTGACCCTTGCTCCGGGAGAAACCGCGACGAAAGTCATCCCCGACCTGTATGCCTCGGGAAGCGCGGGGACGGTCCAGTGGGAGTTGATGGCCCCGCCGGATTCGGGTACGGCCATCGTGATCGTTCGCGCAACTGGCTTGATCAGCGGGAGCTCCGGATCCTATCCCTACTACGAGGACGAAATCGGCGGCGTCGATACCTGCCGCATCGTGATCCGCACCGACCCGGGCGCGATTCC
>JAZDGX010000042.1:0-15412 GCA_043806645.1 Candidatus Eiseniibacteriota bacterium
CCGCGGCCGGTCCCGGGCCGCGGGCTCTCGCTCCGGCTTATCGGAGCGCGCGCGGGGAGTCTTGAGCCGGCACTGTCCGGCGCTATTCGAGCTGTACCGCCCGGGCGATCTCCTCGAGCGTGGTCCGCCCCTCCAGCACGCGCCGCAACCCTTCGCTGCGCAAGGTGGCCGCATCGTCGCGCCCCTGATGCCGGCGGAGCTTCTCCATGGTGGGTTCGGAGAGCAGCAAGCGGCGCAGCTCGTCGTCGGCACTCAGCATCTCGTAGATGCCGATCCGGCCGCGATAGCCGGAATCGAAGCAGGCGCTGCACCCTCTGCCCCGCCGCAGGCGCTGGCCGGTGCGTTCCGGAAGGCTCAGGGTCTGCATTTCGACGGGGCTCGGATAGTACTCCGCCGCGCATTCGGGGCAGAGGGTGCGCACGAGACGCTGGCTCAGGACGCCCGCCAGCGAAGAAGCGAGCAGATAAGCCTCGATGCCCATCTCGAGCAGGCGCGAGACGGAGCTGGCCGCGTCGTTGGTGTGCATGGTCGTCAGCACGAGATGGCCGGTCAGCGCTGCCTGCACGGCGATCTCCGCCGTCTCGGCATCCCGGATTTCGCCGACCATGACGACATCCGGATCCTGGCGCAGCACGTGGCGCAGGATGCGGGCGAAGGAGAGGCCGATGTCCTCGCGCACCTGATTCTGGTTGATGATCTCGAATTGGTACTCGACCGGGTCCTCGATGGTCACGATGTTCTTCTCGATCGAATTGAGCTCCTTCAATCCGGCGTAAAGCGTGGTCGTCTTGCCGCTGCCGGTCGGACCGGTGACGAGCACCAGCCCGTGGGGCCGGTGCAGGAGCGCGCGGAAGCCGCTCAGCGTGTCCGGCGCCAGACCCAGTTCTTCCAGCCGCAGGAGTCCCGCTTCCTTGTCGAGCACGCGCAGGACGACCTTCTCGCCGAAGATCCCCGGCAGGGATGAAAAGCGCAGATCGACGGTGCGTCCCTGAGCGAGCACCTGAATCCGTCCGTCCTGGGGCAGCCGGCGTTCGGCGATGTCGAGGCTCGCCATGATCTTCAGGCGCGAGATGATCGGCGCGTGCAACTCGATGCGCTGGCGCATGACCTCGTAGAGCATTCCGTCGATGCGGTAGCGCACGCGCAGGAACTGGCGCTCGGGCTCGATGTGAATGTCGCTCGCGCGCTCCTTGATCGCCTTCAGGATGACCTGATTGACCAGGTTGATGATCGGGCTGCGGCCGGCCATCGCCGAGATGTCCTCGAAACCCTCGGCCGGCTCGCTCGAGACGAGTTCGACATCCGCCTCCTCGAGCCCCGTCGCCAGGTCGGTGATGTCGACCTCGCCCTCGCCGTAGTTCTCGGCGATCATCTGGCGGAGGTCGTCGGGCGGCGTCACGACCGGCCGGATCTCGCAGCCGGTCAGCTTGCGCACGATGTCGAGGACGAAGACCTTGTGGGGATCGGTGAGGGCAAGCACGAGGGTCTGGCGCACGCGGAACAGGGGCAGCACCTGGTAAAGCTCCGCCTTCTCGCGGGGGAGGGTCGAGGCGATGTGCGGATCGACCAGCCCCTTGCGCAGGCGGACGAAGGGCAGGCCGGCCCGCTCGGCGAGCACGCCGACGACGTCCGCCTCGGTGACCAGCTTCATCTCGACCAAGATTTCGCCGAACCTCCGGCCGGTTTCCCGGTGGCGGGCGAGGGCCAGCTCCTTCTGTTCGGCGGTGATCAGACCCCGCTCGACGAAGAGGTCGCCCAGGTAACCCTTCTTGGCCGGAGCCCTGCGGATCACAGGAAGCTCCTCCCCGCGCTGGCCAGATTCTCGTGGATCGGGATCGTCTCATCCAATCCGCTGATGCCGAGCACCTCCCGGCACAAGGGATTGGGGTTGGCCAGCCGCAGCGAGCCCCCCTCCTCGCGCAGCCGGTCGGCGAGATCGAGCAGGTACTCCAGCCCGGAGCTGTCGAAGAAGGGGACGTGGCGGAGATCCAGAACGATCCGGCTCGCCCGTTCCGTGAGGATTTGCCGCACGGGTGCATCGATCGCCGGCAGGTTGTCGGCGACCAACGGGCCGTCGGGGGTGAGATAGTGGGCGACTCCCAGTTTTGAACTGCGCACTTGCATGAGAGCTACCTCAGGCCGCCTGCTCTTCGCCGGGCCACAACTCGATCGACGCTTGGTCGTCCGCGGCTGAGGCGAGAGCTCCCGCGGCGGCCAGCTCCTGGAAGATCGAGGCCAGGGCGGGATCGAACTGCGTGCCCGCGCCCTTGGCGATCTCCTCCATCGCGAATTCAGACGAATGGGCGCGGCGGTAGGCGCGGGTCGAGGACATCGCATCGTACGCATCGGCCACGGCGATGATGCGGGCGAAGAGCGGAATAGACTCCCCGCGCAGGCCGTCGGGATAGCCCCGGCCGTCGAAACGCTCGTGATGGTGCCGGATCGCGGCCAGCGCGCCGTGCAGCTGCGGGATCGGCTCCAGCACGCGGCAGCCCCGTTCCGGGTGCATGCGCATGGCCTGGATCTCGTCACCGTCGAGTTGCCCGGGCTTGTTCAGGATTTCGTTCTTGATCGCGATCTTGCCGATGTCGTGCAGCAGCGCCGCCCACCCGAGCATCTGACTTTCCGCCGGGGAGAGTCCGAGCCGCGTCCCGACCAGGCGGGAGAGTCGCGTGACGCGCTCCGAGTGGCCGCGCGTGTACTCGTCCTTGGCGTCGATCGCGGCGACGAGGCTGCGCACGACCTGGAAGAGCATGCCGCGCAGGTCGCGGTCGAGCTTGCGCGCGGTGGCCGCATTGCCGAGCTCTTCGGCCAGGCACTCGAGCAGGCGCAGCTCCCCGGTCTCGAAGGGCTCCTGGCCCTCGGAGCGCAGGATTCCCACATAGCCGGTAATCGCCGTCCCGGTGCGCACCGGCGCGGCCGTGTAGTGGATCACACCCAGGGGGCCGTGCAGCGTGCCCGGCAGGCGCGTGTGGGCGGGGGCCGCGCCATCGTCCGCGGGTTGGGCCATCTCCTGGCCGATCCGTTCCAAGGTCGCCGTGTTGGTGACCATCCAGCGCTGCCCCGGGTCGAGGCGGAGATTCGGGCCCGCGCTCCAGGCCGAGAAGCGCGGCTCGCTCTGCTGGAGCACCAGCAGGCGGTTCTCGAGCAGCTCGGCCGTCTCGTGCAGCAGCTGGCGGGCATTGACCGCATGGCCCCGCTCGGGCCGGAGAATGCGGGCGTAGCTGTAGAGCAGGTTGATCTCGTCGTACGACTGGGCCAGCTGATCGGTCATGCGGTCGAGATCGGCTTCCAGCCGGAAACGTTCGGCGATGTGTTCGCCCAGCGAGAGCAGCAAGCCTTGGAGCTCCGGCCGCTCGGCTTCGGCGACCAGCAGGCCGAGCTGTTCCCCGTGGCAGAGGAGCGGGACGGAGAGACGGGGCGCGTCGCGGGCGGGGCCGGATCGCCCGTCGGTGGGGCAGAGGACGGAGCCGTCCGCGTCGAGCACCACGAGGCGCGTCCCGAGCAGGGCGCTCAACTCTGCGAGCACCTCCGCGGCGTGCGTGTGAATGAAGGCCCGGAAGGGGGCCGGATCGCGTCCGGCCGCACCGGAGCACTGCGGCGCAGCAGCGTTCATGCCGCCCTCCGTTGGGTGTCGCTCTGCGCGACATCCAGGAGACGCTGGCGCACCAGCCGCAGAAGGTGCTTGGGGCCGACGGGCTTCTCGACCAGCACGAGGCCGGGGAAGTCATCGATCCACGCCCGCTGTTCCTGTTCGGGCCGCGAGGTGACGATCAGCGTGCAGGCGGGCAGGTGGGGGCCGCGGGCGGCCAGGCGCTCGCACAGCTGGCGCCCGTCCAGGCGGGGCATCTGAATATCGCAAATCAAGGCATCGAAGTGCTGCTCGGCCAACAGGGCCAGCGCCCATTCTCCATCCGGCGCGGTCGTGGCGACGAAGCCACTGCGCTCGAAGATGCGGGCGAGGATCCGCGCCACGCTCGAATCGTCGTCGACGATGAGAACCCGTGCGCCTTGCATGTCGGCCTCCACCAGCGTTCCGGCCTCAAGCGGCCGCGACGTCCATGCGGTTTCCCACCCGGCGGCAGGGGAGCCACAAGCGGAAGTGGCTCCCCCGGCCGGGCTCACTGCTCAACGTGATCCGCCCTTCGTGGATCTCGGCGATCTCGCGCACCAGCGCCAGTCCCAATCCCGATCCGGTCTGCGCCTGCACCTCGGGCTGGGAGGAGCGGACGAAGCGCTCGAAGACGCGCTCCTGCTCCGTGGGGGGGATCCCGATCCCATTGTCTTCGATCTCGACACAGATTCCGTCCTCCTCGGATGCGGCCCGCACCGCGATATGACCACCCGCAGGGGTGTACTTGATCGCGTTGCTGAGAAGGTTCGTCAGCGCGACCGCCAGCAGGTCCTTGTCGCCGTGCAGGGCCGGCAGGTTTTCGGGCACGGAGACTTCGAGGGTCTGGCCGCGCGCGAGGGCCTGGGCGCGAAACGTCTCGGCCTGCTGGGCGATGAGCGCCGAGGGTTTGACGAATCCGAAATCGGCGGAGAGGTTGCCGAGCTGGATTCGGGAGAGCTGCATCAGATTCGAGATCAACCGTCCCATCCGCATCGCCTCGTCGCTCAGCGTATTGAAGTAGGCCTGGCGCTCCTCGGCCGGCAGTTGGTCGTCCTCGGTCAGGGCTTCGATGAACGTGACGATGGTGTTCAGGGGCGCCTTGAGTTCGTGGGTGATCTGCGAGAGGAATTCGGCCTGGGCGCGTCGCGCGGCATGCTGGGCCGTGTCGTCACGCAGAATGTAGAGCGCCCCTCCCGCCTGCCCCTGCGGTCCCGCCAGCGGCAGCCGCGTGAGACCCAGACGCCGGCCCTCGCTGCCCAGGGTGGCCACCTCGGCCTGGCCGGCCGCGCGCGCCTGGGAGAAGGCCTCGCCCCAAGGGCCCTCGAGCGCGTCCAGATGGAACTCCACGCCTTCCTCGATCCGGCCGTCGAGCCATTTGGCCGCGGCCCGATTGTGAAGGACGATTCGCTCGGACGGATCGGCCAGCAGGATCCCGACGGGCAGGCGATCGAAGATGCGGGCGAGACGCTTCTTCTCATAATTGAGCACGCGATTCTGAATCAGCAGCGTGTGCTTCTCTTCCTGCAGCGCGTTGACGCAGTGAACCGCCTGGTCGAGGGCGGGATTCGCATTGCCGTAGGAGGGCCCGGTCTGCCCCGGCGGATTCTCGCTCTCGAAGGCGCGGCTCAGCCGGTCGAGGAACTCGGCGGTCGGCCGCACGGCCCAGCGCACGATCGCCAGGGTGAGTCCGGCGAAGGCGAGGAGCAGGAGCGCGGCGGGCAGCAGGACGCGCCAGGTTTCCGGGTCGATGAGGCGCATGGGTTTCTCGGCCAGGCGGAGCACGGCCATGCCCTGCGACCCCCGCGACCCGATCAGCGGGTGGAGGATGAGCTGTCCCCGCTCGGGGAAGATGCCGGCGAGCGCCGCTTCGGTGAGGGAGCGTGCCTGCGGGTCGGCGGCCGGCGGAAGAAAGACCCGCGCATTGAGCAGGGCGAGATCGGTGTGGGCGATGACGCGTCCGGAGCTGTCGATGATCGCCGCGGCCGAAACGTCTCCATCGCGGATCGTGCATTCAAGAAGGCGGGCCAGACGGGCGGTCTCGGCCGGATCCGCTGCTTGGCCGGTGGTTCCGGCGATCAATTCGCTCTGGCCGGCCGCCTGGGCGATCAGCTCGGCTTGCGAACGCGCTCGCGCGATCCGGCGGGCCTGCGTCTCGCGGGCCGCGTCGCGTTGGAGCAACCAGGTCGTCCCGCCGGCCAGCGAGAGCAGGACGAGGGTCGCGACAAGCGCGGCGCGCACCGGGAAGTGCCGCGGCCAGAGTCCCCCCGCGCCGGTGCCCATCCTCCGGTCGCCGGGTGCCGGTGATGGTTGCCCTTTCCGAGACTGCATGCATCCTCCGCGACATCGAAATGCCCGCACGTACCGTAGCCGGGACTGCAAGTCCGGTGCCGGGGAGGATGCAGGGTTGGCGCTCTTCAGCCACGGGGAGGCAACCGCATGAGGGACGCATCGATCGAGCCGGCGCGTTTTCGCGCGCCGCGCCGCGAGTGCCGGAGAGACGGGTCGTGCAGGCCGAAACGCGAATGCACTCTGCACGGCGCACTGCAGGATGAAGCATGTCGGGCGGCGGCCCGGCGAGAGGGCGGCATTCTCGATCGGCCCCGGTGAGTGTGTCGCGGGCGGGTGGCGTTCTTCAGCGGGTCCTGCCCCCGGGGTGCCTCTCCTCGAGCGTTCCGGGAAGATCCCAGGTGAATCCATGTTCGGGTTCATGCGTCAGCGAGTCGTTGGCCGCGCGCTCGCCCGGATAAAGGTCGTCTCCGCCGCCTTCGTCGATGAACAGCGAGAAGCTCGTGCCTCCGTGATAGTCGTTGCCGCCGGCGCGGGCGGGGCCCAGCGCATAGTGGTACTCGTCCCGGCCCGCACGATCCCAGAAGCAGCAGACACTGTTGTGGGCCGACGCGCCCTGGGAGAAGAACCCGCCGCCTTCGTAGATGTCGTCGCCGGCCGCATCGATGAAGAGCGTCACGCATTCGTCCCAGGCGAGTCCCTGGGCGACCCCCTGGCGGGTCGTATAGCGATCGGCGCCACCCTCTTCCAGGAAGACTCCCACGGCCTGATGGGCTGAGAAGCCCTGATTGTAGCGCGACCCGATGTAGAGATCGTCGTCGTCGCCGCGCGCTTCGATCATGCCGAGGCCGTAGTAGTAGCCGCCGCCCTGCGAGAAGTTGCCCGCCTCCATGCGATCCCGTCCGCCTCCATCGAGGAGGGCACCCAATCCGCCGGAGGCGAGTGTGCGAAACCCCACGCCGCAGCCTTGCGACCAGGCGTCGAAGATCCCCGGGTCTCCATAGCCGGTCGGCAGGACGCCCTTGGCATAGTACTCATCGTCGCCGGCCCGATCGACGATCGCTCCGAGACCGCGCGGCAGACCGACGCCCTGAGCGTGCGAGTCCCCCTCGTAGCGATCATCTCCCTGCTCATCGAGCAGGACCCCCATGCCGAAGAGGCCGACTCCCTGACAGAAGCTGCGGCCGCGATAGACGTCATCGCCCGCCTGGTCATGCAGCCACCCGATGCCGAGATACCCACTGCCCTGGCACCACTGCAGACCGATGTACTCATCTTCGCCCTCGAGATCGAGCAGTCCGCCGACGCCCAGACAGCCGCTGCCCTGGCAGCCGGGCGCCGTCGACTCGTAGGCGTCATCGCCCGCGAGGTCGATGCAGAGCGCGAGCGGCAGCTCCCACGCTTGACTGCCGCCGCAGTTGCCCGTGTAGAAATCGTCGCCCCCCAGATCCAGCAGGAAGGCGACGTCGAAATCCCGGTGCCAGGAGGACGACATGCCCGCGATGACCAGGCGGCCGTGGGAGGTCGGATAGTCGAGGAGAATCTCGCCGTGAATCGAATCGCCGAGCGCGGCGCGCACGATATCCCCTGCCGATGAAACCCAGGCGGGATCGCAAAGCAATGCCAAACGTGCGGCCGCCTCACCCAGCGCGACCGCGTCAACACGGGCAGCGAGATCGATCACGCGTTGGTTGGCGCGGAAGCGAGCGGCGTCGGAGTCGAGCTGCAGATAGATTTCGCGCGCGAAGGCATCGGAAAGCTGCCAGCGCTCACGGGCGAGAAAGGCGCGCTCCTCGTCGGTGAGCGCCGCGAAGGCGAGATCATGCCAGCCGCGCGCCTCATCGAAGACCCCGATGATCCGCGCGATCAGATCTCCGAGCAGGGCGACCGGCCGATCCGGCTGTTCGCCCGGGCTTGCCGACAGGCTGGGTGGCGGCAGCCTGCGCGCGGCGGGCAAGGTCAGCGCTTGATCGGGAAACAGCAGCGGGCTGCCGCGCAAGACGATGTCTCGCGCCTGGCGGACCGATCCGAGGCTGGCGCCGATGTGGCCGGCGACCCTTTCGAGCCGGAAGGGATCGCGATGAACGTAGATCATGCAGTCGAGGCGATGGGGATCGCGACCCCGATGGCACGCCGCCAAGCGGGCGAGGAGATCCTCGTTGGCGGCGGTGACGCCGTGGGCGGCGCCCAGCTCTCGGAAGAGAGCTCCGAGAACGTTTTCCGGGAAAAGGGTGGGGGGATAGATGGCATCGTTTTCCCGGGCGGGCGGCCAGAGGGCTTCGGGGCGGACACTGAGCACGACCGGAACATCGACGACCACCTGTCGCTTCGCGACGCGCGCCTCCAACACCAGGGGAGACGGCAGGGCCTCGAGCACCTCCGTTGGGTTTCTCCAAAAGCGCTCGGCGCGATCCGCGGGAGCCGGGGCCGCATCGATGCGCAACGTGCGGGCCTGCTCGTTGCGGATGACGCGCAGGGGCAAGCTGTCGCCCGGCCCGTGCTGAGCGATCCCGGCCCGGAAAACCGCCTGAAGGCTCTCGGGGCTGCAGGTGAACGGCTCGCCCCCCATGCCGATCAGAATGTCTCCGGTGAGCAGACCACTTCTCTCCGCGGGGGAGTCGGGGAAGACGGCCGTCACGGTCAGCCCGTGCCGCGCTCCCCGGAGCGCGGCCGATCCGCCCGCTTGCGCCGCGATCTCCGGCAGAGTGGAAAGCGGTTCGGTGTAGAGGCCGAGCCATGCCTCCTCTGCGGCGGCGGGGATGACCGACGCCAGCCATACCGTCAGGCAGATCGAGATCGCTCTGTTCATGCCGGATCCCTCACGGGCGTAGTTCAGCAGGGGCGATCGCAAAGGCGGCCGCTCACGCGGCCGCCTCGCGCTCCAGGTCGCGGAGGGTATGATAGGCAGATGCGCCGATTTTGCGCGAGGTCTATCATGTCCGGGGTCAGACTGCGGGCGCTGGCGATCGGAACCGGCGCTGCGGGATCACCACCAGGACGGCCACGGAAGGAGAGGAGAGTCTGCATGGCGGACATCAAGCGAATCGGTGTCCTGACCGCGGGCGGGGATTGTCCGGGCCTGAACGCCGTTCTGCGAGGGCTCGTCAAGACCGCCTCTTTCGATCATGGCATGCAGGTCGTCGGCTTTCTCGACGGCTATGCCGGACTGCTCAGCGACCGCTCCCTCAGGCTCGATTCCGACGCCGTCTCGGGGATCCTGCAACTGGGCGGGACGATCCTCGGCAGTTCCAATCGCGACGATCCCTTCCGCGTTCCCGTGACCGTCGAGGGCAAACGCAGTCATGCCGACCGGTCGGACGAGGCCATCCGCACCTTCGACCGCTACGGCCTTCAGCTGCTCGTCGTCATCGGCGGCGACGGCAGCCTCACGATCGGGCATCAGTTGGCCCAGAAGGGGGTGCCGGTGATCGGCATTCCCAAGACGATCGACAACGATCTGGCCGCGACGGACGTGAGCTTCGGTTTCGATACCGCCATGACCACCGCCGCCGAGGCGCTGGACAAACTGCACACGACGGCCGAGTCCCATCACCGCATCATGGTCCTCGAGGTGATGGGCCGTTACACGGGCTGGATCGCTCTGCAGGCGGGACTCGCCGGCGGCGGCGATGTGATCCTGATCCCCGAGATTCCCTTCCGGATCGAGAGCGTCGTCAACGCGATCAAGGAGCGCACCTTCCGCGGGCGCACCTTCACCTTGATCGTCATCTCCGAGGGGGCGAAGACCGAGGATGGACAGGTCGTCGTGTCGAAAATGGTCGAGGAATCGACCGACGCGATCCGCCTTGGAGGCATCGGGCGCTGGCTGGCCGCCGGACTCGAGAAGCGTCTCGAAACCGAGGTGCGCGTGACCGTTCTCGGTCACCTGCAGCGGGGAGGCACGCCCACGCCTTTCGATCGGATCCTCGGCACACGCTATGGCGTGCACGCGGCCCACTGCGCGGCAGAGGGGTGCCGGGAGATCATGGTCTCGCTCAAGGGCACCCAGGTCACGGAGGTGTCCCTCGCGGACGCGATTCGAGAATTGCGGCGCGTCGAACCCGAATCCCAGCTGGTGCGGGCGGCGCGCAGCGTCGGGACGCGCTTCGGGGACGAGTAGCGGCCTCGCCACGCCGCGCGCACATGGCCCCGCCGGGGCGCGCCCGCCGTCCCGCGTCCAGGCGCAGGCCGCTCAACGCAGCCGGACCGCCGTTCCATAGCAGAGGATTTCGGCGGCCTGGGTCATGACCATGGAGGTCGTGAAGCGGACGCCGACGATGGCGTCGGCGCCCAGTTCCTCGGCGCGTTGGACCATCCGGTCGATGGCCTGTTCTCGGCTTTCCCCCATCAGCTTGGTGTATTCCGCGATCTCGCCGCCGACGATGTTCTTCAGCGCCGCCACGATGTCGCGCCCGACATGGCTGGCGCGGATCGTGTTGCCCCGCACCAATCCCAAGGCGGCAGTGATTTCGCGGCCCGGCACCGTTTCGCACGTCGATAGAATCATCGTTTGACCTCCCGATAGGGATCCTTCTTGGCGGTGACGAGACGTTCGCGCACGACGGAAACACACAGGATGGCGAGGCCGGCGCACACGGCGCCGACGGCGGCGCGGATCCACCATGGTTCGCCGGCGTCCTTCAGCAACGCGACGGCGAGCCCGTAGAGCCCGACCGCGAGCAGGACGGTGGCACCCAGCGACAGGAGGATCCACCCGATCCGCCGCTCGAGCCGGTTGTAGGTGCCTTCCCAGTAGCGGTCCCAGACGGCGTCGGGGAATTCCTTGAGCTTCATGCGAGCGGTCACCTCCCTCATGGACTGCAGAGCGTCCAGTTCGTGCCCGAGCGCCGGATCGCGCGCGAGTTCCCGTTCGAAGGCGGCGCGTTCGTCGGGCGTCAATTCTCCATCCAGATAGCCGCTGATGAGAATCCTCTTGTCCGTCATCGGGATTCTCCCTTCTCGGCAGCGGCGGGGATCCGCGGCGCCAGCCCCGCGCGCAGCCGCAGGCGGGCCTGATGCAACCGGCTCATCACCGTGCCGCGGGGGATGCCGAGCACCTCGGCCATCTCCGCGTACGTCAGGCCCTGGAATTCCCGCAGGATCAGGATCTCCCGATCCGGTGCGTTCAGGCGGCGCAAGGCTTCCCAGACCAGCCGGCGTGTCTCTGCGCTCTCGAGGGCCGCCGCGGGGCCCGGGCGCTCGTCCTCCTTCTCTCGCGCCTCCTCGAGCGGGACCTCGCCCAGGCGCCGCGCCCGCGCCAGATGATTGATGCACAGGTTGCGCAGGATGCGGTGGAACCAGGGATAGAAGGGGCGCGCCGCATCGAAGCGGGCGATCGCGCGATAGGCCCGCGCGAACGCTTCCTGGGAGAGATCGAGGGCGTCATCGCGACTTCCGGTCCATGCCAGAGCGAACCCGGCGGCGTAGCGCATGTACCGGACGACGATCGGCTGGAAGGCGCCCGCATCTCCCGTCTGGCAGCGCAGGATGAGGGCCGCTTCGTCCGCTTGTCCCGCGCCTGTGGATTGGGATCCCATGCCGCCCGTGGTCGTCTCCTCATTGTTAATACCGGCGAGCCGCGCCGATATTCGCGCGGGCGGGCCGATCCTAAGGGCCAACCGGCGCCGGCGCCATGGTTTGATCCCGGGAGATCTTCTATAGTGCCGGGGGTAAGGTGCGCATCGTCCGTCCGTGGAGGGACGATGCGCGTAGCGGCGCGGGATCGCCGGAGGCGTGGGGCGGTGCGGCCGCCCGCGGCCTTCGTGCCGAGGCGCGTGGACCGAGGTGCCGGGATGCAGCGCGGTTTCATCCTGGATGCTCTCTATCGTGTCGAGAACGGCCGGCCCATCGTCTATCTCTTCGGCGTGGGGGAGCAGGGCGGCAGCTTCGTCGTGCGCGATGCGCGCGTGCGCCCCTCGTTCTTCTTCGAGATGCGCGACCTGGACCGCGTGCAGCGGATTCTCCAGGCCGGGACATCCACGGGCGGGTTTCCGCGGGTTCTGACCGGACGCTGGATGACGATGCGCGGGGCGCCGGCCGGCGAGATCGAGGTTGCGGTCCCGACGGACGTGCCGCCCCTGCGCACGCGCTTGCGGCAGGCCGGAGTTGCCTGTCACGAGGCCGACCTCCCCTTTGTGACCCGCTATCTCATCGATCGCGGGCTGCGCGGCGCGCTGCGCATCGAGGGCCGCGCGACGCGGGGAGAACGCGTCGCCCGCGTCTACCGCGATCCCACCCTGTATCCCGACGACTGGATGCCCTCCTTCAGCGTGCTGTCGCTCGACATCGAGACGGACCCGGGAGCGCTGTACATCCGTTCCTTTGCGCTCTACGGGAAATTCGCGCACGGCGGAGCGGTGGCCGAAGTGCATGCCGTCCCGCTCCCCTCGCACGAGGCGAGGCCGGACTCGATCGAGAGCAAGGAGGAGCGTGCCCCCTGCTACTATCATCGTGACGAGCGACACCTGTTGCGCGCCCTGCTGCGGCGCGTCGCGGACATCGACCCCGACGTCTTGACCGGCTGGAACCTGATCGGGTTCGATCTCAGCGTGCTGGAGCGCGCCTTCGGCAGGCTGGGCCTGCCCTTCCGCCTGGGGCGCGCGAATCTGCCCTGTCGCGTCCAGCCGGCATCGGAGAACTGGATGACGGGGCGGGCCAGCGTCCCCGGCCGGGCGGTTACCGACGGGCTCGATCTGGTGCGCGGCGCCTTCGTGCGGCTGGACGACTATTCGCTCGACACGGCGGCGCGGACGATCCTGGGGGAGGGGAAGACCCTGGTCGACCAGGACCGCGGCGCGGGTATCGAGCGGCTCTATCGCGAGGACCTGCCCCGCTTCCTGGCCTACAACCTGACCGATGCGCGCCTCGTCATGGAGATTCTCGACAAGCTCGATCTGGTGACGCTGGCGGCACGCCGGTCGTTGCTCACCGGACTGCCGATCGGAAGGACGGGCGCGAGTATCGCCTCCTTCGACTTTCTCTACATTGCGGCGCTCCATGAACGGGGGATCGTCGCCCCCAGCGTCGACGCCGCGCCGGAGGCTCTCCGCGCCCCCCCGGCTGATCCTGCGGAAGCCTTCGAGGAACCCGTGGCGATCGGCGGCCATGTCCTCGACTCCGTGCCGGGGATCCATGAGCAGGTCTGGCTGTTCGATTACCGCAGCCTCTATCCCAGCGTGATCCTCACGTTCAACATTGATCCCCTCGGGTATTTGACTGTCGATCAATCAGCTGCGGGCCGTGTCTCAAGGGACTTCTCACCCCCCGAGGGGCTCTTCCCCGCTTCCGGGGAAGGCCCGATCCGGGCTCCTAACGGAGCGTTCTTCCCCCGGGACGAAGCGATCCTGCCCGGGATCCTGAGGAGGCTCATGCCTGCGCGGGAGGAATCCCGCCGCCGCGGGGACCTTGTCAGCGCGACCGCGATCAAGATCCTGATGAACTCCTTCTATGGCGTTCTCGCCACTCCCCGCTGTCGCTTCCACGATCTGAACGTCTCGAACGCGATCACGACCTTCGGCCAGCGCATCCTGCTCTGGACGCGCGATCATCTCGAGACGCTGGGCCATCGCGTGCTCTACGGCGACACCGATTCGGTCTTCGTCGCGGCGGGTTTGCCCGATGCCCGGGAGGCGCAGCAGCGCGGAGAAGAAGTGCTCGCCCTCCTCAATGAAGCGCTCCGCGAATGGATCCGTGAGGAGTACCGCGTGGAGGTGAGTCTGCAACTGCGCTTCGAGCGGCATTTCATCAAGTTCTTCATCCCCAGTCAGCGGGGAGCGGGGGAGGGCAGCAAGAAGCGTCACGCGGGACTCGTGCAGACGCCGGCCGGTCCGGAGCTCGTCGTCACCGGACTCGAATCGGTGCGCCGCGATTGGACCGTGCTGGCCAAGGACTTTCAGAGACACCTGCTCTTCCTGGTGCTGCAGGGCGAGCCGGTCGAGGAATTCGTCCGCGGGACCGTTCAGGACCTGCGCGCGGGGCGGCGCGACGGCGACCTGATCTACCGCAAGAGTCTCCGCAAGGCGCTTGCGGCTTACGACCGCACGAGCCCACCCCATGTCAAAGCCGCGCGGCTGATGCACGGCGGCCACGGGCGGGTGATCAGGTATGTCATGACCACGGCCGGTCCACAGCCGATCGGCTTCGTCACCGCTGGACTCGACTACGAGCACTATCTGGAGAAGCAGCTGCGTCCGATCGCTGATTCGATCCTGATCCATGCGGGCACGGACATGGAGACGATCCTCGGGCGCAGACAACTCGGACTCTTCTAGCCCGAGCCCGCCTGCCTCACGCTGCATCCGGGGATTGCGGAGCTACTCCGCGGCGGGAGGGGCGTCCTCGGTCCCGGCGGGAAGCACCTCTCCGGCATTTTCCATCGTGCCGGCCGAGCTGCCGCTCTCCCCGGATTCTCCACCCGCGGCCGGAGTCGTGCGCGCCAGGAGATCTCCGAGGGCCTCGATCATCTGGTGCGAATCGCCTTGCAACACCGCCTTGGGGATCGACCAGAGGAATCGCAGCAGACTGGCGATCCACTTCCCGATCGAAACCACACGGCGGACCAGGGGCATGTCGAGAAAGCGCTCCCACCCCCGCTTGGCGGTGCCGGCCTTGCCCACGCTCGGCCCGGCAGAGGCTCCATCGGTGAGGGCGCCGAGGTCAGTGCGGCCCAGATTATCGGTGGCCAAGCCGGTGAGAAGTCCATTGTCTCCATTGATCGCGCCGCTCTTCGAGCCGATTGCGGAGCCGCCGCTGCCGGGCGCGGCGAAGGCACGCAAGGGTGCATCGCAGGCGATGGCGATTCCGAGGAGCAGGGCCAGCAGGAGGATCGTTCCGCGCGCCCCCGGCCGCTTTCCTGCGTGCGCCGGGCAGGGTGTCGCGCAGGATGAGCACCGCATGCCCGCGCACGGCATGCCCGGCCCGGCCGCCTTTCCGGCACTGCACGACTTCACCAGCGTGGCCTCTCTCGCCTGCGGGTTCGGCCCGCTCGCCCTTCCACTCGGAAGACAGCCCAAACCCCAGCCGGTTGCACGAGAACCATGATCGCAGGCCCGCGGCGAGCTTTCAATCGATCGTGGGTGAATGCCGCTTCCGCACAACTTCATACGGTGCAACAGAATCAGGAGTTTCCACATTTCTTGAACCCGCTGCCGGGCATCCACTTGGATGACGACCGGGGCGGGGCAGGTGTTCATGGCTCAAGGACGCCGGCCCAGGGCCCGGGCGCACAGGCCAGGGATGTCGGGATGGGCAAGCGCGCGCCGGCGCAGCTGGGCGGGGGTAAGCCATTCCGCACGGCTATGCTCGGGATTCAGTCGAATTTCCCCCTTCCAGCGCGCGACCCGGTAGACCGGACAACGGAAGATGCAGCCATCGCGGGGGTCATCGTAAAGGCTGATGCCGAGTCGTCCCCCGATCCGCGCGTCGATGGCGAGTTCCTCCTCCAGTTCGCGGACGAGCGCCGCCACGGGCGTTTCCCCCGGTTCGAGCTTGCCCCCGAAGAGGTCCCAATGGTCC
>JAZDGX010000043.1:0-8879 GCA_043806645.1 Candidatus Eiseniibacteriota bacterium
GCGGCGCTGGCCCCCGGGGGCAAGACGATCCTGACCATGCAATCGACGGCCGCCAACGAAACGGTCTCGCGGATCGTCCCGGAGCTTCCGGCCGGAACGGGCGTCACGCTGACCCGCACCGACGTGCGCTATGTCGTCACCGAATACGGCATCGCGTATGTTCACGGCAAGAACATCCGCACGCGGGCCATGGACCTTATCGCGATCGCTCATCCGAAGTTCCGCCCCTGGTTGATCGAGGAAGCGAAGCGGCGCAAGATGATCTATCCGGACCAGGCTTATGTCCGTGGCGCGGCCGGGGAGTATCCCGAGCATCTCGAAGCGCGCCGGACGACGAAGAGCGGGATCGAGGTCCTGCTCCGCCCGGTCAAGATCAACGACGAGGACCTGTTGCAGGACTTCTTCCGGCAGGTATCCGACGAGACCCTGCGCAAGCGATTCATGTCGGTGCGCACCGAGATGCCGCACGAACGCCTGCAGGAACTGACGGTCGTCGACTACTTCGAGCACATGGTCTTGCTGGCCGTGATCGAGCGCGACGGCCAGGAGGAAGTGGTGGGGATCGGTCAGTACCGCGTGGCCGAGGAGGCGCATGTCGCAGAAGTCGGCCTCGTCGTTCGCGACGACTACCAGAATCGCGGGGTGGGCCGGGAACTGCTGGGACGACTGACCTATCTGGCCAAACTGCGCGGCCTCCTCGCCTTCACCGCCCAGGTCCTGATCGAGAACCGTAACATGCTGCATCTTTTCGAAGGCAGCGGCTTCCAGATTCGCAAGCACATCGCCGCCGGGACGGTGCATCTGCAATTGACGTTCGGGGAGGCACGGTGACGGGGCTCCCGTCTCAAGCAGCGCCGATCGCCCGCCTCTTCGATCCGCGCGGCGTGGCGGTGATCGGCGCCTCGAGCGATCCGGAAAAGGTCGGCCACACGATCGTCCGCAACATGATCCAGGGCGGCAGTCGCGCCCGCATCTATCCGGTGAACCCGAAGGGCGGAGAGATCCTCGGCCTGCCCGTCCGGCGCGCGGTGACGGAAATCGCGGAGCCCGTGGATTTGGCCGTCATCGCCATTCCGGCGGAGCGGGTCCTCGGCGCCCTCACGGAATGCGCCGCCGCCGGCATTCCCTTCGTGACCATCGTCACCTCCGGGTTCTCGGAAGTGGGGCGCGCCGAAGATGAGCAGCGCTTGGTCACCTTCGCCCGGGCTCACGGCATGCGCATCCTCGGCCCCAATGTCTTCGGCCTCTACTCGGCGCGCGCCTTGCTCAACGCCGGCTTCGGCCCTGCCGACATCCGGCCGGGCAAGGTCGCCATCATCACCCAGAGCGGGGCCATGGGCGGGGCGATGATCGGCAAGACCGCCGCCGAGGGCATCGGGCTGTCCGCGATCATTCCGCTCGGCAACAAGGCCGACATCGACGAGGCCGATCTACTCGACTACCTGCGCTACGATACGGCCACCGAGATCGTGCTCATCTACATCGAGGGCGTGAAGCAGGGACAGCGGCTGGTGCGCGCGCTCGATGCCACCACGCGGCGCAAGCCGGTCATCGTGATCAAGACGGGCCGTTCGCAGCGCGGGGCGCTGGCGGCGGCCTCGCACACGGGCGCCCTGGCCGGGGCGGACGCGGTGTTCGGCGACCTGATGCGCCAGTGCGGCGTGCTGCGGGCCGAGACGCTCGAAGAGGCCCTCGCCTGGTGCCGGTTTCTCATGGATGCCCCCCGGCCCGCGGGCGAGAACACCGTCGTGCTCACCAATGGCGGGGGCGCGGGTGTGGCCGCCGCGGATGCCTGCGAGAAGTACGGCCTGCAACTGTACGACGACACG
This sequence comes from Candidatus Eiseniibacteriota bacterium, assembly GCA_043806645.1. Taxonomy (GTDB): domain Bacteria; phylum Eisenbacteria; class RBG-16-71-46; order CAIMUX01; family WJJG01; genus JAZDGX01. Next base: position 1,830 of record JAZDGX010000043.1, read on the forward strand.
GCCACCCTGGCGCGAGTCTTCGCCCCGTACACGCCCGCGCTGGGATCGGCCAAGAATCCGATCGACTTCACCGGCCAGGCGACCGCCGGCGACTATGACGCGGCGCTGTCCGCCGCATTGCGCGAGCCGGCGTGTCATTCAGTGATCGCCGTTTACTGCGAGACCGCGTTGCTGGGCTTTGACCACCTCGCCCCCGGGATCCGGGCGGTCCATGAACAGTACCGGCAGGCCGGCAGGCCGGTCGTCTTCTGCCTCCTCGGCGGGGAAGCGGCCAATCGGTGTCTGGCGGAACTGAAGCAGGTGGGCGTGCCGGCCTATGGAGAGATCTACACCGCCGCTGCCTGTCTTGGCGCGCTCCACGCGCAGGCACGCAGATCGCAGGCTCCCGAAGCAGAGGCGGCACGGATCGCGATCGACACCGCGGCCGTGGAGCAGATCCTCGCCACGCCGCAGGCGGAGGGCCGGCGTTTCCTGCTCGCGCCCGAAGGCTACGCCTTGCTGAAGGCGATCGGTGTGCCCGCGCCGCAGTCGGCGGTCGCGCGCACCTTGGAGCAGGCGACCGTCCATGCGCGGGCGATGGGCTATCCGGTCGTACTCAAAGTCGTTTCCCCCGACATCATCCACAAGAGCGATGCCGGAGGCGTCGCTCTCGATCTGGAGAATCACGAAGAGGTGATCGCCGGCTATGAGGCGATCGTCCGCAATTGCCGCCAACGCATCCCGGGCGTGCGCATTCTCGGGGTCGAGGTCACGCGCATGGTCCCCTCCGGCGTCGAGGTGATCGTCGGCGCGCGTCGCGATGCGGCCTACGGCCCGATCGTGATGTTCGGCCTGGGCGGAATCTATGTGGAGTTGATCGGGGATGTCGCTTTCCGTTCCGTTCCCCCCTCCCGGGGGGACATCCTCGCGATGATCAAGGAAACGCGCGCCAGCCGCTTGCTGCTCGGCGCGCGGGGCGAGACGCCGCGCGATCTGAATGCGGTCGTCGATTGCATCGTGCGCGTCGCATCCCTGATCGAGGCCTGCCCGGAGATCGCCGACATCGAGGTCAATCCCCTGGCGGTTTTCGCCGCGCGTCAGGGTGTGTGCGCGACCGACGTGCGCGTGGCGATCGGCCAGGCCTGACGCCTGTCGCGGCCGCCGTGCCCAGCAGGATCAGCGCGCAGCCCGCGATCATGGCCGGCGTGATCGCCTCATGCAGGAATATCGCGCCCCACACCATCCCGAAGGCAGGCATCAGAAACGTCACGGTCAACGACTTCGTCGGCCCGATGTCGGCGATCAGCCGGAAGTAGAGCAGATAGGCGATCGCGCTGCAGAGCAAGGCCAGGGTGAGCACGTTTCCCGCAAGCGCCGGCGTGACGACGGCTTCATGGCGGAACACCAACGTGGGGGCCAGCAGAACGGCTGCCGCCGCGACATGCGAGGCTCCGGCAATCGCCGGCGGCGGGGCCCCGGCCGCCATCTTTTTCACGTAGACGCCTGCCAGTCCATAGCACGCCGCGGCGAGCATGCACGCGCCGAAGGCGAGCGCGGTGAGCGGCGTGAACGCGACGGGCCCGGCACGCGCGACGAGCGCCACGCCGGCGGCCCCCAGCAGGAGCGCCAGGATCTTGCGCACGGTCAGTGTCTCGCCCAGCCAGGCGGCCGCGAAGACTGCGCCGAAGAGAGGCGCGCTCGAATTCAGGATGACGGAATACGAGGCCGGCAGATGGAGCGCGGCAAACGCGTAGAGCAAGAACGGAGCGGCGGAATTGATCACACCGATCGCCAGGTAGTGTTTCCCGTTGCGTCGCCACCCGACCGGGACTCCGGACAGGCGGCAATAGAGGATGAGCGCCGCGCCGGCGATGGCGACCCGGGACTCCACGGTCATCATCACGCCGATCGCGGGGGCGAGCAGGCGGATGAAGATGTACGAGCTGCCCCAGATGGCTCCCAGCACGAGCAGCCGGATCAGGTCCCCGGTACGCAAGGCCTAGGCCCGTCCTTTGAAGGCCAGCGTCTGTTGCCCGGCGATGCGGGCCTCGTGCTCGAGGAGAAAGGCTTTCGCCTGCAGGCCGCCGCCGAAACCGGTGAGCGCTCCGCCGGCGCCGATGACGCGATGGCAGGGCACGATGATGGATATCGGATTCCTTCCGTTCGCTGCGCCCACTGCGCGGCAGGCGTGGGGGGCGCCGATCCTGCGCGCGATCTCGGCATAGGTCGTCGTGGTCCCATAGGGAATGCGGGTCAAGGCGACCCAGACGCGGCGCTGAAATTCGGTCCCGTCCATCTGGAGCGGCAGATCAAAGCTGGTGCGCACGCCCGCGAAATACTCGCGCAGCTGCGTCTCCGCCTGTTCGAGCACCTCGGGGACCGCCGGCGTGCCGGCGCGCCCTCGGGGAACACGCAGGCGCGCGTGATCCTCGCCGCTCCAGTAAACCGCGCACAGCGCGCTTTCGTTCGCCACCACCGTCAAGCGACCCACCGGGGATGCCATCGTCCTGGAAAACGAATTCACGACCTGACCTCCTCTGCAACAGGGCTCTCTTGCGCAGCCCCGGCCCGACTGCTTGATCGCGGCGCGGGCTGGCGGCCGGGAGAGCCGCGCGTCTTCACGCCACGGCGTGGCCCGCGTGCGGAGCCGGAAAGCCGCGTCGCATACGCGTGCCACAGGTGGATCGCCGCGTAGCCCCTCCAGGGCCGGACCGCTTCGGGATCGAGGTCGGGATGAAGCTCCGTCACGCGCCGGAGGATCAGATCCCGGCCGGGAAAAGCATCCGTGTCGCCCATGGCGCGCAGCGCGATGTATTCCGCGCTCCAGGGCCCGATGCCGGGGATGCGCTGCAAGCGGTCCCGAAAATCGCCCGGGTCCTGCTCCGCGGCCAGCGACAGCTCCCCGCGCGCGACAAGACGCGAGAAGACACGCAGCGCCTCTCTCCGAACCCGCGTCGTCCCGATTTCCGCCAGGTGCGCCGCAGCGAGGCACGCCGGAGTCGGAAAGCGATACCAGGTCTCGCCCGTCAACGGATGGACCAGGGGCTGGCCGTACTCCCGGACCAGGCGACCGGTGAGCTGCCGGGCCCGCGTCGTCGAGACGAGCTGGCCCAGGATCGTGCCGACGGCGGTCTCATACGGACTCCAACCCCGCGCGATGCGCAGTCCGGGGTGTTTCCGGCGCAGGCGGCAAAGCAGAGGGGAGACCGAGAAGGCATTGGCAACGACGACGGGGTCGGAGTCCAGGTCGAACATCAACCGCACGCGCTGAGCGACATGAAAGAGACATCCGTGATCCGCGGTCAGAACCCTGATCTCGAGCCGAGATCTCTGGGCATCGTGCGTGACCTCCACCCAACCGCTCCCGCCTTCGATCGCGAAGGCCCGCGCGTAGGTCGTCGCTGAAACCTGCTCCACCCCCTCGATGCAATGCGCGCGATAGAACTGCAGCAGGGCGCGCCAATCGAAGGGCGGCCGGTAGGCCAGCGTGAGCCTCACCCCCGGGCCGGGAGAAGCGGCCCCCCGCCGCGATCCCCCAGCGGCGTGCGCTGTGCGGATCCCCGAGGGCGTCCGGCGGAACCGAGTTCGGATCGCGTCGTTGAACCGGCGCAACGAGCGGTAGCCGGAGGTGAAGGCGATCTCGGTGATGGGCAGCCGGGTTTCGACGATCAGTTGCCGGGCGAAATCGAGTCGAATGCTGTCGCGGATCCGCTTGGGGGTGCGGCCGACTTCCTCCAGGAACAGCCTCCGCAGATGTCTCGCGCTCAGGCCGAAGCGGCTGGCGAATTCACTCTCGTCGAAATGCGCATCGGGCTGGGTGGAGATGAGCCGCAGGGCCCGCTGGACCACGGCGCTGCGGCCGATCCAGGCCGGAGAGTGCGGGGCACTCTCCGGACGGCAGCGCAGACACGGGCGGTAACCGGCCTTATCGGCGGCCGCCGCGCTCGCGAAGAACTCGACGTTCTCCCGCTTCGGTCGGGCCGGGCAAATCGGGCGGCAGTAAATCCCGGTCGTCTTGACGCCGACGAAGAACCGCCCGTCGAAGCGGTGGTCCCGCGCGAGCATGGCCCGGTAGTAGAGGTCGTCCCGGTTCGTCATGCCGGGATCCTACGGCGAAGGCCCTGCTCCCGACTAGCCATTTTCGGACATGGTCGGCGGCGCTTTGCGCTTGCGAGTCGCCCCCGCCGGACTAGACTCGCTCCCCGTCGGGCCGCGGGCGAGCGCCGGCCAAAGGCAACCACGCCATCGCAGTCGATCCGCCGGCCGAAAACGGGAGGGCAAGCCATGGATGTGAATCCGCTCGTGGATGAATTCCTCGGTTCGAGCCGCGAGAATGCGCAGATCACCCACGATCAATTGCAGACGAGCCAACTCTTCAACGCGGAACAAATCGCATGGCTGATGCGCCTGATGTCCGAAGTCGACGATCTGCGCCGTGCGGTGGTGAGCCTGACGGAAGACGTGCGGCGCTATCGGGAGTGATCGGCATGCATACCGAATCGAGGGAGCATCCCCTCGGACATGCGGGACAATCGATCCTGCTGGGACTGTTCCTTTTCGTCTGGGCGGTCGACTCCTTCTTTCTGCAGATCTCCACGATCCTGGCGGGACATCTTCCGCTGCCGGGCCGTCTCGCCGTCGCGGTTGTGATCGTCGTTCTGGCGGTTCCCCTCGCCCGCTCGGGCCACGCCGTCGCGGGACATCACCGCAAGACCGACCATGTGGTGCAAACGGGGGCGTTTCGGATCGTCCGACACCCGCTCTACCTGGCCAGCCTGCTGGGGTGCCTGGCGTTCACCGTGTCGACGGCTTCCCTCTTCGCGCTGGGAGTACTGATTGGGATGTTCCTCTTCTACGACCACATTGCCGCCTACGAAGAGCGCCTGCTGGAAGCCGACTTCGGGGATGCGTACCGGGACTACAAACGCCGCACCGGAAAGTGGGTCCCGCGCCTTAACTGAGACGGGAACGCCAGAGGGATCGTCACGCCGCAGGATCACTTCCCCCATCGCCGAAGCACATCCCTGCCGCCGGCGCCGTCCGCTATTCGCGGACGAGCCCGGACTTGCGCAGATGGACGGCTCGTCTCACCGAATCGCACCGAGTCGCGCCGCAAAGGCCGTCGCCTGCCTGCGGACGTCCTCGCCGATGGCGCTCGGCTGGGTGCACCCGGGCACCAGGAACTGGCCGGCATCCATGGCTTTCAGGTAGCCGATCATGCTCTCGTAGGTGCGCACGAGAATTTCGCCGTTGCCCGCCACCGGCCCCGCACTGGTCATGAGCAACGCGAAGGGCTTGCCCTCCACGGCGCTCGTGTAGTCGCCCCCGTCATCAGGGCCGCTGGTGAGACAGAACATCCGATCGATGAAGGGCTTCATTTGCGCCGTGAAGTTCCAGCAAAAGAGCGGCGTTGCCAGCAGAACGAGATCCGCCGCGAGGAGCCTTTCGTACAGGGCGTTGGCATCATCTTTTACGGCACAGAGTCGGATCTTGCCCGACTTGCACGCGAAGCATTCCCGGCATCCCGACAGCGCGTGTTCGGCGAGGGACACGCGCTCGACCGTGTGGCCGTCGGACCTCCACTGCGCTTCCACCCAAGCCAATACCTTCGCCGTATTCCCATCCGCCCGCGGACTTCCGAAGCAACTCATGATGCGCATGCGACCTTCCTTTCCCGTTCGGCACGACTTGCCGGGACGGAAGTTTGCCATGGCCGGGCCGCCGGTGCGAGCATTGCTTGCCGTCGGGCCGCACCTTCCGGTACCATTGGCGCGGTCTGGGGTGCGGTTTCCCGCTGCGAGGCGTTGCCGGCCGACCCCGCGCGGCGTTACCGATCCACCAGCCACTTTCTTCAGCGGACGACTCGACATCCTCCGGGGGCACAGAGATGAAAAGCAGCGGCCGTCCTTCCTGCAGACACCTTCCGCGTACCGCCGAAGGCGCTGCCCGCCACGACCGGGGGATGCGGGGATCCATCATCCTGCTCGCGGCCGGCGGGCTGCTCCTGGCGGGGCTGCCGGCCGCTGCAACGGCCGCGGGGCCCGGAACGCCCGCCGTCGACGCGGTCGGTCCCGGGCTCTTCGCCGGCCTGCACGACGCCCCCGGGCCCGTGCCCGGCGAGATCGGCCCGGATGTGTTCTGGCCCGCCCCCGACGCCCGCATGGCCCCACCCGACAATCCGCAGATCGGCGATGCATGGATCTGGTGGCTCTGGATCCACTACCCGATGCCTCCGCACTTCGAGCAGCGTAGCTGCACGGTGCGCGGAGTCTCCGACCACGCCTACCTCGTCGTAGAGGACTCGGATTGGAATGTCAGCATCGATCAGGCCGATGTCGATCTCATTCTCGAGCGCTGGGAGAACAGCAGCATCGGACCCTACTCCGACCAGGGCATCTACGCGATCGACTCGACCGCGTTTGGCGCGCCTCCCGACGAACTCGACGACGACCCGCGGATCTACCTGCTCTGGTTCGATTTCGGTATCGCGTCGGATGGTTTCTTCTTCGAGTTCGACGAATATCCCGAGGGCACCTTTCCGGACTATCACAGCAACGAATGCGAAGTGCTCTACCTCAACACGACCAGCACGGGCGGGCCGAGCGGCGACTACATGCTTTCGGTCATGGCGCATGAGTTTGAGCACATGATCCACTGGAAGTACGACGCGGACGAAGTCTCCTGGGTCGACGAGGGGCTGGCGGAGCTGGCGATGTGGTTCTACGGACGGCCGGATGTGATCTCGGGCTTCAACACCGCCCCCGACAATTCGCTGATCAACTGGGGCGGCAACTGGGCCGACTACATCCAGACCTATCTGTGGTCACTCTATTTCTACGAGCGCTGCGGGGGCCACCCGGCAATCTTTTCCGCCGTCCACGAACCGGCCAACTCGATCGCCGGATACGAAGTTGTGCTGGATGCGTACGGCTACCCGGGGAATTTCGCCGATGTCTTCGCCGATTGGGTGGTCGCGAATTTCCTCGATGATCCGACCCTGGACGACGGTCGCTTCGGCTATGCCGGAGACGATCTGCCGGCGTTCTCCGTGATGGGCACCTACAGTTCCTA
>JAZDGX010000044.1:0-10781 GCA_043806645.1 Candidatus Eiseniibacteriota bacterium
CGAAACGCTGGAAGCGGCGGCGGTCGGAAGGGCGCAAGTAGATGCCGTCGAGGACATAACGCCAATCCTCACGGGGCGTGTGGTAGAGGCAGGCGGGATTGGGACAGTGAGGCGGGCAAAATCCACCGTGGTGACGACGTCGCCGGAAACGGAAACGCTCTGGACGCTCGAGGCTCATGCCCCAAGAAGTAGCGCCCGCCGTGCCCGCCAGGGCGGAGAGGGCACCGATACGAGTGAGAACGCTGCAAGACCGAAACGTGGAATCCCTTGGGCTCGCAGATCCGCAGATTTCAGACCACAACCTGCGCGTCAGATGCGGGCGGCCTCGAGCACGCGTCGCACGGCCGCGATCACATCGGACACGTCCTCGTCGCTCAGCGCTGTCGAGAAAGGCAGCGACAGCGTGCGCTCGCCGGCCCACGCGGCGTGGGGAAAGTCCTCCGTCCGGTATCCGAAGCGCTCGCGATAGTAGGAATGGAGATGCAGGGCCCGGTAGTGGACCCCGGTGCCGATGCCTTCCTGATGCAGAGCCATGAGGATTTCATCGCGCGTCGCGCGCAGTCGCTCCAGCTCGAGCAGGATAACGAAAAGATGGCGGGCATGGCGATCGCCGGCGGGCGGATCGGGAGGGATGCGCAGCGGCAGGTCGGCAAAGGCTTGCGCATACCGCCGCCAGATGGCCTCCCGGCGCACGAGGTTCGCCTCCACGCGCGCCAGCTGGTGGATGCCGATCGCCGCCTGCAGATCCATCATGTTGTACTTGAAGCCGGGGAAGACGACCTCGTAGTGACGAAAACCCTCGTCGGAATAGCGCTTCCAGGCATCCCGGCTCAGCCCGTGCAGGCCGGCGATCTTGATCCAATCGGCCAGGGCGGGATCGTCGGTCGTCACCATGCCCCCCTCGCCAGTGATCACGTTCTTGGTGACATAGAAGCTGAAGACGGTGCAGTCGCCGATGGTTCCGACCTTGCGCCCCCGGTGAACCGTCTCGATCCCGTGCGCGGCGTCCTCGACGATCTTGACACCGCGCGAGCGCGCGAGCGCCTCGAGACGCGTCATATCGGCGGGCCGACCCGCGAAGTGGATCGGCAGGATCGCCCGGGTGCGGGGGGTGATGCGAGCGGCGACCTGGTCGGGGTCGATGCACAGGGTGGTGGGATTGCAGTCGGCAAAGACCGGGGTCGCGCCGACGTGCAGGATCGCGTTGGCGCTGGAGGCGAAGGTCATCGGGCAGGTGATGACCTCATCGCCCGGTTCGACCCCGACGGCGATCATCGAGAGGTGCAGGCCGGCGGTGCAGGAATTGAGCGCCATGGCGTAGCGCGCCCCGATGTATTCGCGAAAGGCCTCTTCGAAGCGGGCTACGCGCGGGCCGGTGCCGAGCCACCCGGAGCGCAAGGTCGCCTCGACCTCGCGGATCTCTTCGTCGCGGATGTCAGGTCTGCCGAAGACCAGGTAGTCGCGGCGGACCGGAGTGTGATCCGCGGGGGGCCAGCACCAGGGGGATTCACTGCTCATGCGATGACCTCGGCGCGGCGCGCCTTGCCCGGCGGCGCGCTCCGTGAATCCAACGCTGCAGGGTGCCCACCCGTTCCCAGCGCGGAAACCGCGTGCGCACTCCGCCGAAGGACTCCTTGAACTCCTCGACATTGGCCAGTCCGGCGCTCGGCAGCATATCATAGATGCGCATACCGTCCTCGATCGCATCGCGGATGATGCGCTCCTGGATGAGGACATTGGGGCGCAGGGCCCGCGCGCGGTCGTCGAAATAGCCCGCATTGTAGTGCACGATGCCGTTATAGCGGGTGATGAAGGTCCCGCCGATCAGTCGTCCTTCGTGGCGGGCCACGTAGCAGCGCACCGCCGCGCCCCCCCGGGCCAGCATCGTTTCGTAGAGCGCCGGCGGATAAACCAATCCGGGGCGCTGGCGCCAGGTGGCCATCCGCCGGCGATAGAGGGCGTAGATCGCGCGGAGATCCTCGGCCTCACGCGTCGTCTCGACGACCACGCCTTTGCGCGCGAGACGGCGGATGTCATTGCGCTTGCGCGTGTCGAGGACGCGGCTCCAGTAGGTATCGACTTGCGCCGGCAGCGCGAGCAGATGGGTCGTTTCCCAGAGCAGGGGGAGCGTGGCCGGCGGGGGCGCGGCGCCCCCCGTCGCTTCCCCATCCACCGGCGCTCCGGTCGGCCCCACCGCGGCGGCGCCGCGCGCGGGGGGAAAGGGATTGCCCATCAGCACGATGCTTCCGCGACGCGCCGCCAATTCCCCGAGCAGCATGGCGAGCGCCTGCGCCCCGCCTGGAATCGGGCCGCCGTAGAGGAAGGGGAAGCTGCTGTGCCAGGCGACGAGGGCGCCGCCCAAGCCCCGCCATCGAAAGAGGGGCACGGCATGCGGCCGGCCGTCGGACTCGAGGATCAGCGAGAGGTCCTCGAGGCCGGGGAAGCTCGCGGTCACGATCGCCGCCCAGGTGCGGGTATGGAAGAAGGTCGCCTCGGCGGAAGCGGACAGAATGGCTTCGAAGCGCTCATCGAAGCCGGGAGCGCCGGCTGTCTGCAAGACCCGGAATGCGGACATCTTCACGCGGCTCCGTCTCCTTCCGCTCCCCGCGCTTTCGCGCGCGCCTCGAGCGCGTCGAACTGCGACAGCCAGAGGGAAACACAGAGCGCCGTCCAGAGGAAGTTGTAGCTCGCGTGCGGCAGGGGTGTGCCCCTGCGCGCGCGGCTGGCCATGCTCGCCACGACGGGCATCTCGAGATAGGGACGCAGCGCCGTCGCCCCCTCGATCAACTGCTCTTCCAGGATTCGTCCCACGGCCGGGGCCGCGAAGATTGACCCGATCGGCGGATTGAATCCGCTCTTGGATCGGTAGATCAGATCGGGAGAGACCTGGCGCACGAGCAGGCGCTTCAGGACATCCTTGGAGGGAGCACCCGGGCGCGGACTCAGCGAGAGGCGCAGGCCGAGCTCGACGAGCGGCGGATCGAGGAAGGGATAGCGGATCTCCTCGGTCCTGCCGAGAAAGAGCGGGGCGTCTTTCTGGGCGGTCAAGTCGCAGACGACATGGCGCAGATCCAATCCCCGCGAGGGCATTTCCTCACCCGACCAGGGGAAGCGGAGGGCGAGGGCGTCCAGGATCGAGCGCTGCACGGATTCGCGGATCGCACGGGGAAACCGGTAGGCAATGCCTTCGAGCGGGTTCTCGGCGATCATCGAGCCGAGCAGGTAGGGCAGGCGCAGCGAAGTGCGCGCCGCCCCCAGGCGGCGGGCCAGGGGCCGGTCGAGGCTCCAAAGTGAGCCGGCGCGAAAGGCCGTGGCCCCCATCCACCGCGCCCATGCAGGCAGGCGGTAGAGCCGGCGCCAGCGTGCGAGCTTGACGAAGCTGCCGAAGGTGCCGTCGGCGCCGGTGCCGTCGAGGAAGCTTTGCCGCCCCGCGCCAAGGCGCAAGGCCTCCTCAACCAGCCGCAGCGTCGGCACGAGCGAGTAGTCGCCCAGCGGCTGAGGGTAGGCTTGGGCGAGACGCGCCATCGCGTCGGCCCATCCGCCGGCATCGAGTTCGATCTCGCGTAGGGGCAGGGCGAGCTGGCGGGCGACGCTGCGGGCGACCAGGGTCTCGGGGTCGTCAGGGTCCCGGCGATAGTGGGCGAGCAGCGTCTCGTTCCAGCCGAGCGCCGCGGCGCGCGCGGCGAGGAGGCTCGAATCGACACCGCCGCTGAAGAGAATCACCGGTCTGCCGTCGGGACAGCAGAGACGCAACGCGTGATCGATCGCGCCTGCGACCGACTCCTCCTGTTCTCGGGGCGGCACGGACTGGGGCGGGGTTGGGGAATCTCCCGCGTTCCGCCCGCCCTCGCGCGGGGTGAGATCCCCGCCGGAGATGGTCGTCTCGCATCCGGGCATGAAGCGGCGGATCTCGCGCCACAGGGTGAAGGGCGCCATCAATGCCCCGAACTGCAACAACGCATAGAGGCCGGCGGGATCGAGTTCCATCGCCCGGTCGTGGAGGATGCGCGGGTCGTTGCTGATGCGGATCCCGTCGGCCGCGCGGGCATGGAACAGCTGCATCGTCGCAGTGAAGGGCACCTGGACGCTCAGCGCGGCGCTCCTCAGGTCGAGCTGGATGCGCGGATCGTTGTCGGCGCGTTCATCCTGCACGGAAGCCGCGCGAAAGGCTCCGCCGAGTCGTAGAAGCCAGAGATGCCCCCGCGTCCCGCAGCACGCAGCGGCCGATGCGGCCGGGGACAGATGCGCGACCACGCGGACTCCGGCGGCCGCATGGTCCAGAGCCTTCACGGAAGGCCTGCGCCAGACGTGCGGGGGAGGTTCCCCGGGCGGGCGGCCCTCCTTCGTGATCGCGATCCAGATCTGCACGACCGCGTTCTCCTGTGCGAAGCCCCGCGCGGCCCGCGACCATGAGCGGCGGGGCCGAGACCGCGGCGAATATCCGGTTCCCCCGGCGGGGTGTCAACCGCGGGCGAGGCCGGTCCGCGCCCTGCGACTGTAGAGCAGCATGCCGGCGATCAGTCCGGCGTTGAGCACCGCGCCCGTCACGCTGAAGAGCGCGACCGAGGTCATCGCGGAGTAGTAGAGACCGCCGATCACGAGCAGGGCGGTGCGACTGACGAGCAGGACGATATCGAAGACGAGCAGCAGCTGCTGGCGGCGCAGGATTTGGGTCAGCGCCGTCGCGGGTGGATTGATGAAGGCGAAGAAGAGCCACAGGATCATCCAGCGCGCATAGCCCCCCGTCGCGACCCACTCGGGCCCGAGCAGGAATCCGAAAAGGCGCGGGCCGAAGATGAGGATGGCTGCGGCGGGGAGGATTCCGAGAGCCGCGAGGCCGAGGGTGGCGCGCGCGGCCAGAGGGAAGAGCGGGAAGCCGCGCAGATGGGCCTCGTTGGCCTGCTGGAGAAAGACCTGGCGCACCGCCTGGCCGACGAAACGCGCCGGGAGCTGCAGCAGGCGGTGCGCCATCGCATACAGCCCCACCACCTGGGTGTCGAAATAGTGCGCGAGTAGAAAGACGGGCACACTTTGGGAGACCGCGTTGATCAGTCCCTGGGGGAGGCTGAAACGGGGGAAATCGGAGTACTGGCGGGAGACCTCGCGCATGCGCCGGCGTGAGACCGCTCGGGTGATGTCGCGACCGTCGGCACGCAGAACCTGCCACCCGAGAGCCACGGCGGCCGACGCCTCGCCGGTCACCCGCCCGCCCACGAGCCCCCCCGTTCCCGCACCCAGCAGACCGCCTGCGATCTGTGCGGTGGCAGCTCCCGCCGAGCGGGTGATCTGGGAGACCGAGATGCGGCCGAACGCCTTCTTGCGCGTGGCCCAGTAGCTGAAGTTGTGGGCCGCCCCGATCGAGAGCAGCGCGACCGGGGTCCACCAGAGATACGCCGCGAGTTCAGGACTGTCCAACGCCTCGGCAGCCCACCGGCCTCCCAGCGCGACGGCGAGCAGGGCGAAAGCGGCCATCCCGACGACGATGAGGGAAGCGAGGGCAAGCAGGTTGGCGGCCTCTTCATCGGCGGCGGGCAGGACGACCGCCAGCCCATAGCGCCAACTCGCCGCCTCCGAGAGGATCGAGATCACGGCCGTGAACAGCGCGAGCAGGCCGAACTGCGCCGGATCGTAGAGGCGGCTCAGGGCCGGAGCGGCGAGCGCGGTCAGCGCATGCCCGATCGCCGCCCCCGAGGTGAGGATGGCGACGTTGCGGGCGAAAGCACTCGCGCGGGCCCTGCGCCAGAGGAGGCCGGCGTCCAACCTGCGCCGCGTTACGCTCACCGAGCGGTGCCTCCCCGGTACGGATGACGGCTGCCGGTCCCCGCGCTGCTACATCGACGCGATCACGGGCCGGTAGTCCTGGATGTCGGCCTCTTTCCGAATCCGCTCCATCCACTGGGTGGCCGCCTGGTTCTGCTTTTCCTGGAGCAGCTGGCGGCGCAGTTGCTCCTTGTCCGTCTCGAAGGCGGCCTCGTCGAAGGTGGGAGGATCGAGGATCTCCACGACGAAGGCCGCTTGATTGCCGACGATCACGCGGGGAATGAGTCCCGCCTGCTGCGCCTGGAAAAGCGCGACGTTCAACTTGGGGTCATATCCGAGGCCGCGGACGGAACCCTGTTCGGAAACATTCTCGACCACGTTGAAGGCCGCCATGCTATCGAGCGCGGATGCCCGTTCGAGGGGCAGGCCGGCCAGGGCGCGGTCGAGGACCGCCTGCGCCCGGGCAACGGCGCCTTCCTGACGGTTCTCCTGAAGGTAGGCGTTGCGGACCTGACGGCGGATCTCCTCCATAGGCGGCAGGGCCGGCGGCAGGCGCTGGGCTAGGTGAAAGACGTACCAGGCGTCGACGGTTTGCACGGGGCGGCTGGTCTGGCCCACCTCGGCCGTCCGGGCGAACTCCTGGGCCGCCACGACCCGGCCCAAGCCGGGGACGAAGCCTTCGGGATCGAAGGGGCCTGTGTTCTGCAGGGGGAGGTCGGCCGCCTGCGCCGCCGCGCCGAATTCGGTCGTTCCGGTGCTGTCGACCAGATCGAGCATCCGGTCTTGCAGCGCAAAGTTGGTTTCGTAGGATGCCCGGATGGGGATGAAGATCTCCGCGATCTTGACCTTCTCGACCCCCTCCTCGATCGTGCGCTCTTCCACGCGGAGCAGATGCAGCCCCTCGGCGCTCGCGATGACATCGCTCACCTGGCCGGGCGGCAGCGTGAAGGCCGCATCGCGCAGAGCGGGCGGGGTCAGTTCCTCGCGGGTGAAGGCCTTGGCCGCCGCGCCTCCCCAACGGTCGCGCGACGCTTCCGAGTAGGACTGGACCAGAGGCAGGAACTCCTCGCCACGCTGCAAGTCGCGCAGGACCTCGCCGATCTGGTTGCGCGCCTCGAGGCTGTCCTCGGTCGTCGGGCGCTTCTCGATGCGGATGTACTCGAGCGCCACGCGGGCGGGAGCGCGGAAACGGTCGGAGTTCTCGCGCAGGTACTCCTCCAAGACGGCGTCTTCGATCTTTTCGTCCCGGGTGATCTTGTAGTAGGGCACCTGAGAGTAGCCGATGTCGACCGTGCGATTCCTGCGCATCCAGGCGGAGCGCACCTCCTCCTCCGATACCTTGACGGCGGAAAAGATCACCAGCTGCAGCTTCTGGGCCATGAGCATCTCGCGATACTCTGCCTCGAGGGGCAGCGTGTTGGTCTGCGGATCGGTCACCCAGGACTGGTAGCGCTGAGGATCGAACTGACCCTGCTCGTTCTGGAAGGCCGCCAGGGCGCGGAAGCGGGGCAGGGGCGCGTAGAGGAGCGCGTTGGCGATCTCCTCGTCGGTCACCAGGATGTCGTTGTCGCGGGCCATCTGCCGCATCAGGGTGCCGTCGACCATGCGCTGCCAGGTGTTGGCCTCGAGCATCACCATGGACGCCTCGTCCAGGGGCTGGCTGGTCTCACCCTCGTACGAGGTGCGCATCTGCTCATAGAGCTGACTGTACTCCTGAGCATAAAGGGGATCTCCATTGACGCGCCCGAGCAAGCCGGCCTCGGCCCGCTTGCCGCCGGAGCGCGTGGCGAAATCGGCACCCCAGGCCAGAAAGATCAGGGCCACAAAGGCAATGACGGTGACCCAGAGGATCACCTTCATGTTTTCCCGCATCGTCTCGAAAAGGGCCATAAGTATTCATCCCTCCTGCAATGGCTCCCGGGAGGTCACCGTTTTCCCAAGTCAGAAGACGGACTATCTTACGGCAATCCGATCCGCCGTCGCAAGGCGGCGATGAGGGGGGCCTTGGCGCCCGAAGCGGCTTGGCTTGACCCTCGGGCGCCGGCTCCCTAGGCTCGGGCTGGACAAACCCGGCCGCTCGGGACAAGGTCCCGCGGTGACTGTCGTAGAACTGGGGCGGCGGGGATGGCGTCCCACGAGGAGCCGGCCGGCGGTGTCCGAGCGCACCGCGTCGGGGCCGGTCCGTACCGGGCGCAGGGATGTTGGCTGAACCGGAGGGGGAGGCTTGGATCCGATTCTCCTGACCTTGATGCTCGTGCTCCTGGCTCTCTCCGCCTTCTTCTCGGCGACCGAGGCGGCCTTCTTCTCGTTGACCCGCCTTCAGCTCCATCAGCTCGAGGAGCGCCGCGACCGGGCCTCGCGACGGATTCTGCGTCTCCTCGAGGACCCCGAGCAGATCCTGAGCGCCCTGCTCGTGGGCAACAATCTCGTCAATATCGCCCTTTCTTCGATCACGACCGCCTTCTTCCTGGATCTGATCACCGACCGCGGGGCGGCGGTGCGCACCGCGTTCTTCGTGGCCCTGCTGGCCGTGCTGGTCTTCGGCGAAATCACGCCCAAGACCATCGCGGTCAACTATGCCCTCCCACTGGCCCGCTTCTTTTCGGGCGGCCTGAGCCTCACCTCCCGGCTGCTGCGGCCCATGGCTGCGGCGCTGCGGCACCTGGCGCGGGGGGCACTCAGTCTCGTCGGCCATCCCGCGCGCGCCCCGGTCGCTTCCCGATTGATCTCCCAGGCCGAGCTGCGATCCATGCTGGAGGATGTCGAGGGGTCGAATGCGGTGATCACGCGCAGCGAGAGCCGCCTGGTGCAGAACATCCTCGATTTTGCCACCCGCACGGCCGAGGAGATCATGACGCCCCGGGTCGACATCATCGACCTGGATGTCGCCACCGATGCCGCGTCGGCGGTCCGGATGATGCGCGAGACGCGGCACTCGCGGTATCCGGTGTGGGAACGGGATCCCGACAATGTGATCGGTTTTGTGCAGGCCAAGGAGTTCTTGCTCGATCCGGAGCGGGGCTTGGCGGAGTATGCGCGCCCGGTCGCCTTCTTTCCCGAGGTCGCGCCGGTCGACCGGATCTTCCAGGAAATCCGCCGCTCCCGAACCGGGCTGGTGATCGTGGTCGACGAGCACGGCCAGACGGTCGGATTGATCACCCGCGAAGATGTCGTCGAGGAGATCGTGGGGGACATCTACGACGAATTCGACCAGGAGGAGCCGGCCATCCGCAAGAAGGCCGAGGGACTCTACATTCTGCCGGGCCGCCTGCCGCTGCAGGACCTGAACGAATCGCTCGGACTGACCCTGCCCGATCAGGCGGCGGTGACCGTAAACGGTTTCGTCTGCGACGTCCACGGGCACATTCCGCGACCCGGCACCGTGGTCGAGTGGCAGGAGCTGCGCTTTCACGTTCTGGAGGTGGCGCGCCATCAGGTCCGCCGCGTGCTGCTCGAGCTGCCTTCGGCGCAGGAGGAGCAGCCATGACCGCGGTGGCGTGGAGCATCCTGCTGCCGGCGCTCATCCTGATCGCCTGCCTGCTCGTCTCGGGCTACGCCTCGGCCGCCGAGATGGCCATGCTCTCGGCCGGCCGCATCGGTCTGCGCCATCAGGCCAAGACCGGCCGGACGAGGGCGCGCCGGGTCCTGCGTCTGCTCGAGCGCCGCGAGCACCTGCTGATCATGTTCCTGATCGCACAGTGCGGCGCGAACGTGCTCGCCACCGCCGTGGCGACGAGTCTGATCGACCGGGCCGTGAGTGAGGCCTGGTTCGCCTCGCTGGTGGCGACGGCAGGCATGACGGTGATCATTGTCGTGACGGCGGAGATCGTCCCGAAGATGATCGGCAAACGGCAGGGCAGCGCCCTGCTCGTACGCGATTCCCGGCTGCTGGAATTCCTCCACCAGCTTTTTCTGCCGCTGACGGGAATGGTCTACTTCTACGTGCGCGGGTTGCTGCGGCTGGTCGGCCGCGAGCGGCGCGATCCGTTCCTCAGCCGCGAAGAGCTGCGGGTGCTCGTGCGCGAGGCGGAGAGCCACGACGAGACGGGGCGCCACGAGAAGCGCATGTTGGAGTCGATCCTCGATTTCCGCGAGACGGTCGCCCGCGAGGTGATGATCCCGATGAACCGTGTCGTGCTCCTGCCGCGGGGGAGCAGCACCGGTGCCTGGCGGGCCGCCGTGCGCAGTGCCGGGTACACGCGCATCCCGGTCTTCGAGGGCCAGCGCGATCGGGTCGTCGGCGTCCTCAACGTCTTTGATCTGCTCTACGATCCCACGCCCCGGGAAACGGTGGATGCCTACCTGCGACCTGCGCCGATTGTTCCCGACTCGAAGCGCATCGATCATCTGCTCGTCGAGATGCAGAAGGCGCGCAACCCGATGGCGATCGTCGTCGACGAGTTCGGCGCCTGCCAGGGGATCGTGACGGTGGAGGACATCGTCGAGGAGATCGTGGGGGAGATGGAGGACGAGCACGAGCGGGTCTCGCGCAAGATCCGTCCGCTGGCCCCGCGGGTCTATGTGGTCGAAGGGCTGACGGACATCGATGATCTGAATCAGGAGCTGGGGCTCGATCTGCCGAAACGCCGCTACGACACGATCGGGGGATTGGTCTTGAAACGGGCCGGGCGCATTCCGCGCGCGGGCGAGCGATTCTCGATCCATGGGCTGACGATCGACATTCTGGACGCGGATCCCTACGGCGTGAGGGCGGTGAAGATGACGCTGCCGGCGGAGAAGAACGACGAACGAAGGTGATGGCGAACCCGCTGGCGGCGCGGGTTCCCGGCGCCGGCCGCTCTAGTCGCCCGGGATGCCGCAGGCGATGCGGATGGACTCAGCGGGCGACCCGCAACAGGACGAAGCGCAAGCCGGTGGGGCGGGCTTCGTCGCCGGGGGGCATCTCCCGGGCGGTGTGCGCCGCCGAAACGGCCGGAAGGCCTTTTCGATTCCAGACGCTGGGAGCATACCCTGTGGCCGCGCACGCCATCGCGGGGCGCGACCGGCCGAAGAGGTCCTCG
>JAZDGX010000045.1:0-12402 GCA_043806645.1 Candidatus Eiseniibacteriota bacterium
GCCGAGTTCGCGGGACGAACGATCCTGCAGCGCGCCGTGCGGCTGCGTTGACCGGTCGCCGACCGGGCTTCGTCACCGGATGACGAGCAGGCGCCCAACGGATTGGTCCGCTCCGACTCTCAGACAGCAGAAGTAGACCCCTGTCCGCACCGCCGTCCCGCGTTCGTCGCGCCCATCCCAGCTTGCTTCATGCGTGCCCGGCGTGAGGGCGCCATCCGCCAGGCAGCGGATGGTCCTTCCGGTCACATCGTGGACCGTCAAGCGGACGCGCAGCATGGCCGCGGCGGAATTGCCTGCAGACAGCCCGGGAACGCGGTTTTCCGAAGAGACTTCGAAGACGATGCGGGCGGACTCCCCGGCGCGCCCGGCCAGCGCATCGAGGCTCAGCAGCCGCGACCCCGCGAAATGTCCGCGATCCACAGCCTCTCCGAGAGCCGAAGGCAGACAGGGATTCGGATCGCACCCGGTCGCGGCGTACCATTCTCCTTCGGCCAAACTGCACGCGCCCGCGATCGTGAATTCGCAGGCCTGGTCCTGGCAGCAAGCGCCCCAGGCGCAGATGCCCGGCGTGCAGCTCTCCAGATCCGAAAACAACGTCCCCTCCGCCCGGAAGCAGTCAAAGGGACTGAGCGACGCGCAATCCGATCCCAGGCAGCAGACGTACTCGCGGCAGGGATCGGGCGTGCAGCCGGTGATTCCGGGGAACCACTCGCCGCCCGCGGCGATGCAGTCGTCCGTCGCGAGAACCTGGCAGGTCGATCCCAGGCAGCAAGCCCCTTGCGCCTGCGTGAGCGCGAACTCGGGATCGCCCGCGAATCGCATGCAGCGATTCGTTCCGGCGCAGACAGGATAGTCCGCATTGGTCTGGTCAAAGGCATCGCGAATCGGCCAGCCCGCCGCCATGTAGTAGAAGAGACGATTCTGCCAGTCGAGCGAGTAGTCCCAGCACACGTCGCACTGATCCTCCGACATCCCGCAGTATCCGATGGTCGCCGTCCCGGAGCGCGAGCCCTTGCGGAATTCGTAGGAGAAGCTGTTGGATGTCGCCGAGCACTGTCCATCACAGCTTCCGATGAAGGCGAACAGCTTCTTGTAGGAATCCTCGATCCAGGTTTGGACCTCGTCGGAAGTCGTATATTCGGCGGTTTCGCCGTTGCTGCATCCGCTTTGGAAGGAGAGGAAGTCTCCGTGCGCCAGCTCGTAGAAGACCATGATCTCGTCCGACTGCACCTGCTCCATCACCTGCTCCTGGGTCGGCCAGATGATGGTCTGGGTCGGATACCCCATGTTCTCGAACCACATCTCTGCATTTGCCACCCAGGCACTCCACGTGCTGTCACAGGGCCTGAAGTAGATCGGTCCGCTCAACGTGAACCCCGCCGCCGGCGGCGGCACGCCCTCGCCCAGGATTCTCCCGTCCAGCGCATCGACCAGCGTCAGTCCAACCCTGCCCGTCACGACGCTCTTCACGACCCAGCATGGATTGCCCGGCGCGGGCCGCTGCGGAAAGACGTCCGACTCGGGAGAAACGACCATCAGACGCACCGATTCGATCGTCCCGCCGACGAGGGCGCCGGCGGACTCCGCGGGGAAGCGCGCGGGCGGCAGGGACTCCGGGAGGTCCTCCCGCCAATGCGATTTGCGCGCGAGCATCGCGCCGCTGTCGATGTCGAACTGGTAGACGATGTAGTCCTTCTCGATCATCGCTCCGTCCAGCACGCGCTGATGGAAATAGACGACGAGGTCATCCGATATCTGGATCTCCTCGAAGGGCAGATCCTCCGCCTTCAGCCGTGCCAGAAGGTCGTAGCCCCCCGCCGCGGCCGACGCGGGGTGCAGCAGCGTCACCGTCGCAAACGACGCGCAAATCACGAGCAACGCCGCGAGCCTCAGCGCGCCGGGGCGGGCCGGGCGCGACATCATCAACGTACCGGGCATGGCTCCCCCTCCCTGTATGGACGGTCGATTGCACTTTGATTATAGCAGTGGGCGGCGCCGCAGTCGCCGGGCATTGCATGGCGGAGAGGTCCTGTGCACATGTTCGCGCTACAGCAGGAACACGCGCACAAGCACGTCCGAGATGCCGATGAGCGCCGCACCGGCAATCATGCCCGCGCAAATCGGCTCCATCGTGTCGATCCACAAGCGGTGGCCGCGCGTCGCGGGCCTTCCCGCGTAGCGCCGTCCCATCAGCCAGAAAAACCCGGAGCCGGCGAACATGGCGACCGTCGAGTCGGGCGGGATGACGACACCCAGGCCGATGGCCAGCGGCGAAAGCGGGAAGCGCTTCCACCAGGTCATGCGCGAGATCTCGAGCCCGAGCCCCACCGCCGCCGCGATGCCCATGGCCCAGACGGCCGATGCGGGAATCGGCGAGCGGCCCTGCGAGAACACCGCCGCCACGAGATCGGATACGCCCTTCCACTGTAGGGCCGAGGGGAATCCGAACTGATCGGTGATCATCACGCCCATCACATCCCCGCCGGGGCGGTAGTCGGCGAGGAACAACAGGTAGAAGAGGGGCGTGCTGGCCAGCGCCCCGGCGACGATTCCGATGCAATGACCGATCGCCTGCTGGCGCGGTTTGGCGCCCAACATGTAGCCGGGCTTGATGTCCATCAGCAGGTTCGAGGCATTCGAGGCGACTTCGGTGCACATGAGCGCGGTCATCAGATTCGTCGGGGCGTGGCGCGGATTGAGGGTGCCGAAGAAAAACTGCGGGATCTTCGACAGCGAGCCGGTGGGAGTGATGCCGGTCAGGGCGGTCGAGTTGGCGGCAATCAGCGTCAGCACGAAGATCAACGGCAGGGCCAGGATGCCGAGGTCCACGCGGACACCGAACCACACGTGGATCATCCAGACGCCGACCGCGCCGATGATCGGCACGCCGACGAAGGAAACCCACAACGGCAGCTCGATGTGTCCGACCAGGTCCTTGCCCCCTGTCTTGCGCCGGGTAAAGACGCGAAACGAGGACAGCAGCACCTTGGGCTTGGCGAAGAGCGACGCCAGGGCCGCCACGACCATGATCGAGATGCCCCACCAGAGCGCCCAGGTGTTGAGAACGTGGATGCGGCTGAAGGTTCCGTCGGGGCGCGGCTGAATCTCGCCGAGGGAGATCATCCAGGGCACGATGATTGCGAAGTTGAGGATCATCCCGGCCAGCATGCTCATGCCGGCGCGGATCCCCATCAGCCCCCCCGCGCCGAACATCGCGAGGTCGAGGGAGGCCGTCAGGCCGAGTTGGCGGATGTCGACCCCCGCCAGTTTCGGAATCGGCAGTCGCCCCTTGTCGGCCAACGCGTAATAGCCGGCGGTCAGGTTCTCAGGCAGATGCCAGTGGTGCGCCAGGCCCAGAATACGCGTCTGGAGGTAGTTCATCAGATTGGGGCCGGAGATGAACTTCAAGCCGCCGGCGATCAGCGCGGTGTAGGCAAGGGCCTTGGCCTTGAAGAGTCCGATCGATGCATGCGAGCTGTAGAGCGTGTCGAGCACGACACCGCAGGCCCGCCCTTCGGGAAAGGGCTGCTGCTCGTCGTTGATGAAGCGGCGTTTCATCGGAAAGGCGACCAGCACCCCCAGCAGCGAGAGCACCACGTTGAAGCAGAGCATCTGCCACCAGGGCAGCAGTTGGTTCTGGACCATCATGTAGGCGGCCATGCCCGAAATCAGCGGGCCGGTCATGTACCCTGCGGCAGTCGCGATGGACTGCATGCAGTTGTTCTCGAGAATCGTCATGTCCTTGGCGCCGAGGCGCGAAAGCACCTTGAACATGGCGAAGGCGAGGATCACGGAGGTGATGCCGACCCCGAGGGTCCAACCCGTCTTGGCCCCCACGTAGAGGTTCGTGGCTGAGAGGATGCCGCCCAGCAGAAACCCCGTGACGGCCGCGCGCAGCGTGAGCTGCGGCATGTTGCCGCGCCAGACGTTGGCGAGCCACCAGCGGTCCTTCTCCTCCCGGCTCCAGGTGCGGACCTGCTCCGCAGTCAGTTGCTGCAGGCCCCCGCCGCGAGCGGAAGGTGCGGCCGTCGCCGGCGACGTTCCTGCTTCCGGGGGCGGGGTCGTCGATTCCTGCGGGGTCATCGTTCTCCTCGCTGCTCGTCAAGCTGGGGTCGGAGAGAATCCCGGAAGGGTAGAGGGGAGCGGCACGGACTGCAACGGTCAAGCTCCCACGGTGTCAAGCTCCCACGGATCACCGGATGAGGACGAGCTTCTCGCGCGCCATCGCCAAGCCGTCCCGCTCGAGCACGGCCCAGTAGACGCCCGGCGCCGCCGCGGCTCTCCACGCCCCGAGATCGGGGACGACTTCGTGGTGTCCCGCCGCCTCGCTGCGCTCCAGCAGGACCGCCACGCGCCGGCCCGCCAGGTCGTAGAGCGCGATCGTGCTCCGGCCGGGGGCGGCCGTCTCGTAGCTGAGCGACAGCGTCGTGCGCATCGGATTGGGATGGCACACAAGCCGCCCCAGCAAACGATCCATCCTGCCGTCCGGGACTTCGGCAGACCCTTCGGCCGTGTCGATGAGGAACTGCGCGAAGACTGGGCCGACCGTCTGGTTGGCCAGGAGATTCGGATGGGAGTCGCCGCTGGAGTGACTCTGTTCGTATTCGTAGCGCAGCCTGTTGCGGGCGGTCGAACCGTCATTGGGATGCGCCAGATTATCGAAGAGGTCGAAGCAGACCACATTGGCATGCCCCGCCAGGTACGTCGGGCTGGCAAGCCATTGGGCGAACGCGCGCGCGCGGTCGGCCTCCCCCGTATTGGTGTCCAATCGATGAAGCGGCGGAGGGGACATCACAACGAAAATCCGCTCCGGATGCAGGTCGAAGTAATCCCGCATCTCGAGATACCAGGCCTGATACTGGGCGAGCTTGGCGTCGCTCTCGATGTGCGACGCTGGATAGCACGACTTGAACGCGATCACCTCGTGGTTCGCCATGATCGAGTCGCGGGCGCTGTTGGGAACGGTCCACAAGTAGTGCAAGCCGTCGGGGTCGGTGTTGTCGTTAGGGATCTCGTACCCGTACCCGAGTTCGTTGCCTTCCGGGTCCCGCAGTCCCGGCCAATTGTAGTCGTGGTCCCACAGGGCGAACTCGGTGTCATGGGACGCGTTGTGCGCAGCGATGAAGGCGCGCACCTCCCCTTCGTCGATCAGATTGCGCCCCGTGGAATGGTGGAGGAAGAAGAGATTGGTATGGGCCTGGGCGAACGCGGCGGGCGCGACGCAAACCCAACCCACCAGCATCGATACTCCCATGCGGCAGAGGAAGGAACCGGCGCGGACCATTCTGATGCTCTCCACTTCGGTGTGCCCGGACCAGAGACTGCCCGGTCGGTCTACGGAGGCTGGGTCGTCCCGCGTCGCGACCTCCCGCCCCTGCGTCGTGATTCCCGAATCCTACGATTCTATCATTCCCGAGGGTCGCGGGTCAAAACAAGGGCACCTCGGCGTGGGCACGTTGCCGCGGAGACCCGCCGGTGCGGCGACCTGCCATTGCCGAAACCCGCCAATGACCCCGCGCGGCAGTCCACCCGCGCGAGATGGGATCCAGACTCCACCTCGGGCAATTCCCTATTCCGCAGCCGCCTCCGGCCCGGCATACTCCGGCCCGAAACCTGGGAGGCCGCCACGTGCAGAGAGCAGTCGGGGAAGTCCCTCCCGCCGGGACCCGTTCTTCGTCGCGCCGGGGCCGGTTCTGGATGCCCGCCACCGCCGTCCTGCTCGGAGTCGCCGCAGGCTTGGGCCTCTTCACCTTCGTTTACGCCAAGGGCTATTCCTACTTCGGCAGCAACCCCGCCACCTGCGCGAACTGCCACATCATGGAGGGCCACTACTCCGCCTGGCTGGCTTCCAGTCACGCGGGCATTGCCGGCTGCAACGACTGCCACACGCCGCACGAAATCGTCGGCAAGTATGCCACCAAGGCGCGCAACGGCTTCTGGCACTCCTTCTACTTCACGACCGGCCGCTTTCCCTATCCCTTGCGCATCACCGAACGCAATCATGCCATCGTCGAAGGCGCCTGCCGCGACTGCCACGCGCAGATGGTGGCCGCCATGAACGCGGGCACCGCGCCTGCCCCTGATGAAGTGCGCGCCCATCGGACCGCACAGGGCGTCGAATGCACGCATTGCCACCGTCATGTCGGGCACTGGATACGGTAGTCCCATTCCACGGAGGATCTCCCATGGCGGATAATTCCACTTCGTCGCGCGGGCGGCGCTACAGCGGGGGTTGGCTGGTCGCCGCGGCGGCCGGAGCCGCGCTCGTGACCCTACTCCTGGCCCTGCTGCTGACGAACATCTTCGAGCGCAAGGCGGAATCCTTGAACCCCTTCTTCCGCGTCGTCGAGATAGACGACAACACCGTGGACCCGGCGATCTGGGGCAAGAACTTCCCCCTGCAGTTCGATCTCTACAACAACACGGTCGACATGGTGCGCACGCGCTACGGCGGCGCGAGGCGCTGCCCAGGCAGCCGGTCGAGCTCGACCCGCGCGAGACGGTCTCGACCTCGCGGCTGGTCGAAGATCCGCGCCTGCGGGAGTTTTGGGCGGGTTATGCCTTCGCCACCGATTACCGCGAGGAGCGCGGCCACGCCTT
This sequence comes from Candidatus Eiseniibacteriota bacterium, assembly GCA_043806645.1. GTDB lineage: Bacteria > Eisenbacteria > RBG-16-71-46 > CAIMUX01 > WJJG01 > JAZDGX01. Next base: position 6,601 of record JAZDGX010000045.1, read on the forward strand.
CATGCTTCTCGATCAGCTCTACACCGAGCGCCAGCGGGTCGTCCAGCAGCCGGGCGCCTGCCTGCATTGCCATGCATCGGTCTACACGGTCTATCGCGACGCGGGCGGCGGCGATCTGATGGCGGGCTTCGCCAAGGTGAATCAGCTCCCCTTCCAAGAGGCGGCCGCGCTGGCCGAGTTCCCGGTCGCCTGCATCGACTGCCACAATCCCGAGAACATGCAGCTGCGCATCACCCGGCCGGCGCTCATCGAGGGCCTGCGCGCGCTCACCGGAGACCCCGCGTACGACGTCAACGCGGAGGCCACGCGCCATGAGATGCGCGCCTTCGTCTGCGCCCAATGCCATGTCGAGTACTACTTCCGCGGAACCGAGAAGCATCTGACCTATCCCTGGTCCAAGGGGCTGCGCGCCGACGAGGTGCTCGCCTACTACGAGGAGGCGCAATTCAAGGACTGGACCCACGGGATCAGCGGCGCACCGGTCCTCAAGGCCCAGCATCCGGAATTCGAGCTCTACACCCAGGGGATTCATGCGCGCAGCGGCGTGACCTGCGCCGACTGCCACATGCCCTACATGCGGACGGGGGCGCTGAAGATCAGCGATCACTGGGTGAGAAGCCCGGTGCTCAACATCGACAACGCGTGCCAGACCTGTCACCGCTGGTCCGAGGCCGAATTGCGCGACCGGGTCTTCACGATCCAGGACCGCACTTATCAACTTCGCAACATCGCGATCGACGCGGTGCTCGAGCTGACCAAGAGCATCCCCCGCGCGGCCGCGAGCGGCATTGCGGAGCAGCGCCTGGCCGCGGCGCGGACGTATCAGCGCCGCGCCCAGTTCCTCACCGACTTCATCGAGGCGGAAAACTCGATGGGCTTTCACGCCGACCAGGAGGCCGCCCGGATTCTCGGCCTCGCCATCAACTACGCGCGGCTGGGCTCGGCCGCGTTGTATGCGGAGGAACTTCCGAGCGCGGCGCCCCTGCTGCTGCCTGCGCCGCCTCAGACGACCGTGCCGCCTGGCCCGGCGCGGGCGCGGATCTTCGAGCCGCGGGCCGCGCCCGAGGGGCGGCCGCCCGTGGGGCAGTCGAGCTGACGCGGCTCCGGCGCCTCACTTGGCTTGACGGACATGCTCGCCCGGCGGCCGCGTCGCAGCGGCCCAGTGGCGCCCGTTGTGCGCCGGCCGGATCAGGCCTACAATCCTCAGAGACTCTTGCAGTTGCCCGCACGATCCCGGTTGCCCCAGGCCAAGGGCCACCCCTTCGACCGTGAGGCCGGCATGAGGAGGGTCCCATGACCAGCCCCGTCGCGAATCGGACTCGTCTCGTTCTGCTGCTCTGCTCTCTGCACCTTGCCTGGATCCCGGGCGCAGTCGCGAATCCCGTTCCCCCGTGCATGGTTCACGTCCATGTGCGCGAGTATGCGGAACAAGCGAGCGTCTGCTCCGAAGCGCCTGTCACGGGCTGCTCACAGATCAGGGACGCGACCATGGCAGGCGGTTTGCTCGAATTCGACGTGCTGCTCTCCTGTCCCTGGATGGACTGCGCCGGCAGTTTTTTCGAGAATGTAGTCTGGTACGTGTCCTGGCCTTCAGACTGGACGTTCGTATTGGCGGAAGCGTGCCCACACGGACAGTACTTCCATGATGACAACCGCGTGACCTTCCACACGGGCCCCGGCGCGACGCCCGCGGAGTGGTCGCTCGAAACGCTGGGTCGTGTCGTGTTGGACGTCCACTCGCAAGGAACCCTTCGATTGGGACACGTCTCCGGATCACCCTACTGCCTCTTCGACCTCGGGGCCCTTGCGGCATGGCCCTGCCAGGTGAGCCCCCTATACCCGTGCGGACGTATTCCGGCGTTGGCCTATTTCGAGGACTTGATCTCCTCCTTCCGGATTCCTGCCGAGACCGATAGCGTGACCGTGTTCCGGCTGCTCAACGGAGGGTTGGGAGATTCCGGGGGGGAATTCGAGATCGAGAGCTCGGTGCCGTGGATCGATCTGGAGCGCGGAGAGAACACGGGATCGCAGGATTATCCGGAGCACTCGGTTACGATGACCGTCAGCGCCGCGGATCTCGAGCCCGGCGTCTACACGGGTTGGATCACGGCCACGGCTCCCCGGTGTTCGGACTGCCGGCAAGTCTCGATGACCGTGCTGCCCGCGCCCAGCCCCGTGGCGCACATTACCTGGGGCGCGCTGAAGCACCGGTTCAGCCGCCCGATGCGTTGAGCCGCCGGCGCCGGACGGGTTGACACTGCGGACGGTATCCGTGCATACATCGCGATCCTCTTCGCCCTCCGGGCTCAACTCCTGGGGAATCCCCGCCCTCGGGGCGGGCATCGCCTTGAGCGGATTGCTCGCCCTCTCGCCCTTGCTCGACGGCGATGTGTGGTGGCATCTCGCCACCGGACGCTGGATCGCGCAGGGTCATGGGATCCCGCGGACCGACCCCTTTACCTACACCGCGCTCGGACGGCCCTGGATCACGCACGAGTGGCTGAGCGCGCTTCTCTTCCACGCGCTGCACCGGCTGGGAGGCATTGAGCTGCTCGTGATCTTCAAGGCGGCCGTCGCGACGCTCGCCGTCGCCTTGAGCGCCGCGGCAGGACTGATCGCACCCGGGCCGCAATCACCCGACGCGGATCAACGCCCATCGCACCCGCGTGGAGCGGATCCTCGCGCCTTCGGTCAGGCCCGCCTGGCCCTCGAACGTCTGCCGGGCGCCGCCGCCGGCGCGCTATTGGCCGCGCTGCTCATCGCGCCGCGCGCCTTCGCTCGCCCGCACATGCTGACGGCGCTGTTCCTGGCCTCGCTGCTTCTGCTCCTGCGCATGGAATCGGTCACGGGCCGCAGGCGCTGGCGTTTCCTCACGGCACCGCTCTTTCTGGCCTGGGCCAACCTGCACTCCGGATTCGTCCTCGGCTTCGGCCTGTGGGGGCTTTACTACGTTGGAGAGGCGTTCACGGACCGCTTGCACCCCGGAGCATCCTCTCGTCCCGAGGGGCGCGAGCCGCGGCCGGGCGGCGCCAGGCGCGAGCGGGAAACGCATCGGGGCTCCGCATGGAACGAACGAGCGCCGCGCTCGGCCTTTGCATGGCGTGAACGCGGATTGGCCCTGCTCCTCGCCTTCGCCGCCAGCCTGGTCAATCCGCACTTCCTGCACGCCCACCTCTATCCCTTCCAGCTTCTCGCCCGGGAGGAGGTGCGCGCCAACATCGTTGAGCTGCGCAGCGTCTTCCATCCCGACTATCGAGGCGCGTTGTTCATAAAGGCCCTCATCGCATCGGCGCTCGCCGCGCTTCTATTGCTGATCGATGCGCGCCGGCGAATCCTGGTGTCCCTGCTGCTTCCCGCGCTCTTCTTCGCCCTGCTCGCCGCAGCCGCGTTGCGTGGCGTCGCGGAGTACGCCGTCCTGCTGCCGGCCCTTCTCGCAGCGCACGCGGGAGGATTGGCGAGGCGCCGCCGTCTCGCGTCCGCGGTTTCCGCAGGGGTCATCGCGATCGCGATCGCCGGCGCCGCGCAGGCCTGCAGCGGCGGCATGTCTCTCGGCCGGGAAGCGCGCCTGAAGATCGGCCTCCGGCCCGATCCCGCCGGCCTGCCGGTCGCCGCGGCCCGCCTGCTGGCCGAGACCCGGCCCGCGGGCCGCATGTTCAACCTGCTCTCTCATGGCGGGTACTTGATTCACGAGTTGGGGCCCGAAACGAAGGTCTTCATCGACGGCCGCCTCGACATCTTCCCGCCCGGCTTCCTGTCCGACTACACGCGCATGCTCGACACGGGCGCGGGGTGGGAGGAGTTGGTCGCCCGCCAGGACATCACGATCGCGGTCGTCAATCATATCCCGAACTACGAGAGGGATCGCGGCGTGCGCGCCCTCCTGCGCGCCGATCCCGCCTGGGTCTGCGTGCTGGCCGGCGACCATACGCTGGTGTATGCGCGCCGCGTCCCGGAAAACGACGAACTGCTCCGTCGGTACGGCTTGGGATTCGATCCCAGCGCGCGGCGCGAGGACTTTATCGGCGGGTTCGTCTCCCGTGCCTCCCCGGATGAAGTCGCCCGGACATTGGCCGCGCTCGAGAACATGCGCCGCATTGCGCCCGAGGAAATCGCTCCTGCGCTCTTCGCGGGACAGATTCTGGATCGGACCGGCCGCAACGCCGCGGCGATCGGCCCGCTGCGGGAGGCGCTGCGCCACGATCCCCGTTCGCCGGCGCTGCGTCTCTTCCTGGCCGAGGCGCTCGAGCGCGCGGATTCGTTGGAACCGGCGCGAGCCGAAGTGCGGGAGATCCTGAAGGGCGAGCCGCGCCATGCACCGGCGCTGGCGCTGCTCGGCTTGGTGGAGTATCGCGCGGAGGATTTTCCGGCGGCCGCGCGGGCGCTGGAGCAGGCGGAGTCGGCCGCCCCCATGGACCCGCTCGTCCAGATCCGCCTGGGAGCGGTGAAGGCCCAGACCGGCGACTACACGGAAGCCCGCCGCCACCTGCAGCGCGCCCTCGCCCTGCGGCCGGGCGATCCCGCAGCGCTGAGGAACCTCGAGGCGTTGAACATCCTGGAGCGCCAAGCTCGCGCGGGGGAAACCGGGTCCGGAGATCCGCCTCGCCCGGCACCGTGACCCTGGCACCGAGGCGGGATGCCGGCTCCGCTCCCCGGGTGATCGGCGGCGAGCCGCTCGCCCCCTCCCGTGCGGAGTCCAGCCCTCGCACCCCGCTTCGCGGGCGACTACTTCTTCCCCACCTCCACATGCCTCGCCGCATCCGTCACCGCATCGATCTTGGCCGCATAGCTCGTCTTCTTCGCGATGTCGTCATCGGTGACGATATGCACATCGAGCAGGCCCTCGGTGCGGTAGCCGGTGCGCAGGTAGTTCATCTCGGCCAGACACAGGCTCCAGCCCTCGAGCCAAGTGGTCAGCGCCTCGCGCTTGCATTCATCCCCGCGGAAGTGCACCAGCAAGTCGATGTCGCTCGCCGGGCCCGCCGTGGCGTTCTTGACGCTCCCGAACACGTACAGCGCGATCACTCCGAAGCGCTCGCGGTCCAGCTCCTGCGCGATCTTCTCGACCATCTCCATACGCCAGCGCCAGTACTGCACGGGCTGCCGGCGCGTGCCCGCCTCCATCTCATGCGGCTCGGCGCTCTGCGCGTCGGGCGGGCCCAGCACCCCCACCGCCTCTTCCAGCTCCGCGTTCATCAGCACGCGCAGCACCCGTCCCTCTGAGGCCACCGCGACGTCGATCACCCGCAGCACATCCGCGAGGTGGGCCATCCCCGGCAGCATGTCCGGAAGCAGGTTGGGCGCGTCCAGCAGGAAGCGGTCGTTGAAGATGATTCCCGGATCGTCCGGATAGAGCGGCAAGTAGCGGATGCGCGACTCGACCAGGTCCTGGAAGAAGTGGGTACCGAAGGAGACATCCGGTAGATACTGGCCCTTCTGCCGGGCGATCTCGATCAGCATCGCCGTGTTGTTGATGTCGGCGTAGGTGATGCTCACGCCCAGCCGGATGTCGCCGCGGCTGCCCCAGCGGCCCGGTCCCATCAGGATGAACTGGCGCTTCGGCAGCAGCTTGTTCAACTGCCCGACCGCGCGCCCGACCGCCACCATTTCATCACGGCTCTCCAGTTCCGAATAGCGCAGCGGATCGACATAGACCAGATGCGTGATGTCGGGCATCCAGCCGTTCGAGACATAGCGATCGGCAGTGAAGATCACATCCGCCACCGGCAGGTCGCGCGGGATGGGAGCGGGCGCCGCATCCCCGGCGAAGCTTTGGGGGCGGCACTGCAGCAGATAGAAGCTTTC
>JAZDGX010000046.1:0-3769 GCA_043806645.1 Candidatus Eiseniibacteriota bacterium
GCGCGCGCACCGCGAGGTGCAACGGCTGATCGCCTCCTGTCCGCCGTCGCGCCTGCCGGAGGAGACCCGCGGGGAACTCACGCGGCTCATGTCCGCCGAAGCGCGGCGCTTCGGCATGGGGCGGCTGCCCGCGATCGAAGAATGAACGAGCTGCTCGCCCTGGCTGTCGCAGACATTCTGCCCACGCGGGCCGTGGTGATGAACTGTGCCGGGCTGCCCGCGGCTCCGGAGGCGCGTCACGCTGCGCTGGTCGACCGCGCTCTGAAGTTGCTGGCGGCAACGGTCGCGCCGGCGGCGGTCGTCCAGGAGGTGAGTGTCGCAGAGTTTCGCGCGATTTACGCGGGGGAGGGGCGGAACGAACCGGACACTCCCTTGATGAAGATCTATCCACGCGCCACCCGGCTGGCGCTTTTCGTGGCGACGATCGGGGAGCCGATCGGTCGCAGGATCGGGGAGCTTTTTGCGGCGCGCGACTTCGCCCTGGCGGCGATTCTCGATGCGGCCGCCTCCGAGGCGGCGGACCGTGCCGCCGAGGCGGTCGAGCTCCAATGGGCGGGAAGCGCATCCGGCCCGGCCGGGACCGCGCGGACGCCGGACGCCGGGGCCCCGCGCGGGGACGGGGCTGCATGCTCCTCGCGCTACAGCCCGGGCTATTGCGGGTGGCACTTGAGCGGACAGCGGGCGCTGTTCGCCGCTCTGCACCCCGAGCGAATCGGCGTGGGGTTGCGGGAGAGTTGCCTGATGGAGCCGCTCAAGTCGGTGTCGGGCGTCATCGTCGTCGGGCCTCCCGAGATCCATCTCTTTGCGGATGACTATCCCTTCTGCTCGCAATGCCGTACGCATGGATGTCGGGAACGCATGCGCGGGTTCTGATAGAATGGGGCGCCCGCGGGGGCCGCGCGGAAACCGGATGGCGGCTCTCGCGGCCCGGCGCGGGGCCGGACGCAGCAGGAGCAGATCGCGGCAGCGCAACAGTGGGGCGTTCGCGGAAGGAGCGGGACGCCGCCGGAAAGGGAGGAGCATGAGTCTTCTCGAGCAGATCTCCGAGCAGCTTCAACTGGGTGAGCACGAACGGGTGGGGGAATTGACGCGCGAGGCGCTGCGACAGGGCGTCGACCCCAAGGAACTCCTCGATCGCGGCCTGATTGCGGGCATGAACGTGATCGGGGAGAAGTTCCGCGCGCATGAGATCTTCCTTCCGGATGTCCTGCTGGCCGCGAAGGCGATGTACGCGGGCATGGACGAGCTGAAGCCGCTATTGGTCAAGGCGGGCATTCCGACGGCCGGCAAGGTCGTGCTCGGGACCGTCCAGGGCGATCTCCACGACATCGGCAAGAACCTGGTCGCGATCATGCTGCGCGGGGCGGGCATCGAGGTCATCGACCTGGGCAACGATGTCGCTCCCGAACGTTTCATCGCCGCGGCCGAGGAATCGGAAGCGAGCGTGATCGGCATGTCGGCGCTGTTGACGACGACGATGCCGATGATGCAGCGGGTGACCCATCTGTTGCGGGAGCGCGGACTGGCCACCCGGGTGCGGACGATCATCGGTGGTGCGCCCGTGTCGGCCGAATACGCCCGTCAGATCGGCGCGGATGCCTATGCCTATGACGGCACCAATGCCGTCGAGCGGATCAAGGCCTTGATGGCCTGAGACACGTCCGCTCCGCTGGGAACGTCCATGGGTCCGCGACGCCGGACGCCGCGCGATGCGAGGGACGATGACGGATCTGCTTGCCAGAATCGGGTCGGGCGAGGTGCTCGTCGGCGACGGCGCGATGGGGACGATGCTGATCGCGCGGGGGCTCGCCCCGGGCGCGCCCCCGGAAGCGGTGAATCTCGAGGATCCCGTTACGCTCGAGGACATCGCGCGACTTTACTTGGAAGCGGGCGCGCAGATCCTCGAGACGAACACTTTCGGCGGCTCGCCGCACAAGCTCGCCCTCTACGGACTGGCCGATCGAACCGAGGAGATCAATCGCGCGGCAGTGGCGGCGGTCCGGCGCGTCGCGGACGGACGCGCCTACGTGGCCGGCTCCTGCGGGCCGAGCGGGCGCATGTTGAAGCCCTACGGGGACACCGACCCCGCGGAGTTGCGCGACGGCTTTGTGCGCCAGATGCGGGCCTTGGTCGCGGCGGGGATAGATCTGGTCATGATCGAGACGATGACCGATCTGAATGAAGCGGTGCTGGCCGTGCAGGCGGCCCGGAGCGTGTCGGCCGAGCTGCCCATTCTCGCCTCGATGACCTTTGATGCCACGCCGCGCGGTTTTTACACGATCATGGGTGTGACTGTCGCCCAGGCCGCCTCCGGACTGGCCGGCGCGGGCGCGCAGGTGATCGGTTCGAACTGCGGCAACGGCATCGCGGGCATGGTCGCGGTCGCGCAGGCCTTGCGGGAGGAGACGAATCTGCCGCTGCTGATCCAGGCCAATGCGGGACTCCCGCTCATGGACGCGGGGCGGACGGTGTATCCCGAAGAGCCGGAGTTCATGGCCGCCCGGGTTGGGGATCTGATCCAGGCCGGCGTGAAGGTGATCGGCGGCTGCTGCGGAACGACACCCGCTCACATCCGCGCGTTCAGGGCCGCGGTGGATCGCGCGTGCGGCAGGCGCGAGGCCTGAAGGCACCATCCGAAGAGCACCAGCGTCGGGATGCATTTGACGCTGAAGTGAAGTATGCGGAACCACCCCGGCCATGCGGCAAGCGGCGCGGTCGGAGCGGCCCCGGTCAGGAGCGGGGCGACGCCGAAGAGCGTGGGAAGCCCCAGGATCAATCCGGTGATCAGGACCGTGCGCGATCCGCACGTGAGATAGAGGGCCGAGACGACCGGCAGGATCATGACGTAGTGGTATTCCCAGACGCTCTTGAAGACAAGAAAGAAGACCGTGACCCAGATGGCGAGGTCCAGCGCGTGACGCAACGCGTCTGAGCGCTCGACGCCGGCGGGCTTGAGACGCAGCACCGCGAGCAGGGCGAGGCCGGCGACCGACAGAGACGTCCCCAGCAACACTACACTCCCCGCGCTCAGCCCCCGCCCCGCGATGTGCACGAGGGGAGTATTCCAGTCGCCGGGAAGATGCATGAGCAGATCGCGCAGGAACGTCTGTAGTCCGAAACTCCCCTTGTATATGTCCGGCGTGAACGGGCTCAGGTTCAAACGTGCGAACTCGTGCAGGTCCGCGGGCCGGAAGAGGAAGTAGGGCAGGCAGAGCGCCGCCGCCAGGCCGAACCCCGCCAGGATGCGCCGCAGACGGCGATCCCGCAGATAGGAGCAGGTGAGCAGGACGGGATAGGTCTTCAGTGTCAGGCTGAGGGCCCAGGCCACCCTGCCGCTCCAGGACTTCAGGCGGCTCCCCGCACCGGACTCGGATCCGAGATCGGCGCGCCAGATGATCCAGAGCAGGACCGCCATCGTGAGGGAGAATTGCCCCATGACTTGCTCGATGTAGATGGGGAAGAACCCGAGCCAGAGCGAGGCCGCAATCCAGCGCCGGCGCGCGGGCCAGCGCGGGGATCGGAGGATCGAGAGTACGACGAGGGCGAGGAGCAGTTCGTTGAAGGCGACCCAGGCCCAGTAGGCGGGATAGGGCGGGAGGACGGACGCGATCGCCGCGGCGCCGTACGCGGTGGGCGGAAGGTAGCGATAGAAGTAGTAGAAGGGCACGACCGGCGGGGCTTCGTGAAGATAGTCCTGCGAGTCATAGATGCTGTAGCCGTGGTTGAGATTGCTGCCCGCCTGATAGATCCCGAAGAAGTCCGAGGCCTG
>JAZDGX010000047.1:0-16239 GCA_043806645.1 Candidatus Eiseniibacteriota bacterium
CCGGTCAGGAAGGCGATCCGGATCCTCGACCTGCTGAACCTCGGCACGGTCTCGATCAAAGGCGGCAACTACACCCGCTGGAACGAGCTGGGGAACCCCCGCGAATGGCGGGCGACCATTCGGATGGCCGATGGCGGAAACGTGGACGATGTGCTGATTCGTCCTCCACGCACTCCGGAGTCGCAGGCGATCCTACGCCTCGACCGGATGGGCGACGGCGCATTCCGCCGTGCGCTGGTGGAAGTTTCGAAGCCGGTCAGGCTGAGGGTGCTGGCCGTCGGGGAGTACGCCGCGGACGACCTTGGTTTTGCGGACGGCGCCTGGATCGAAGATGCAGATGAATGTTCGCGCGCCTGGGAGATGACCCTGGTCAATACGGCGCCTGCGGGTGGCGCGCAGAAGAATCGCGCCTACGACAATCTCATTCTTCTCGAGCCCGGGAATTACCTGGCGTGCTATGGGACGGACGATTCCCACGCCTATGACGAATGGAACGCGCCACCGCCCTACGATCCCGAATCCTGGGGCCTGACCCTGATTCCCGAAGCCCCGCTCGCTCCCGGGACGGTGAAGGTGACGCTGGATCCTGCGGAGAAGAACGTCATTGCCCAGCTCGCGCCGGTGGGCGATTCGGAGTACCGCGAGCAGGAGTTCTACCTGTCGCACGCCGCGCAGGTCTGCATTCGGGCCTACGGCGAATGGGATGCCAAGCAAGGCCGATACTACGATTTCGGATGGATCGAGGATGCCTACACGCTGCGGCCGGTGTGGACGATGGAGACCAATCCCGGGCACTACGCTTCGGGGGAGGCGCGCAACCGGATGGTCGAAGACAAGCTCGCCCTCGAGCCGGGCCTCTATCGCGTCGCCTACGTCACCGACGACGGCCACGCCTACGGCAATTGGAGCAGCCACCCGCCCTTCGAGCCGGCCGCCTGGGGCATCCGGCTCTGTGGACTGGGCGAGGGATTCTCGATGCAGTGGGTCTCCGAATCCGCGCCTCAAAAGGACTCGCCGGCGCTGATTAGGCTGGCGCCTCTGGAGAGCGGTGTCCACAAGCGGATCCGATTCCGCGTGGATGGTCCGACGCGCGTGAAGCTGATCGCGATGGGCGAGGGTGATGACGGGGACATGTACGACTACGGCTGGCTGGTCGACGAGGATAGCGGTGAGACGATCTGGAAGATGAAATACGAGGATACCCAGCCTGCGGGCGGGGCGCGCAAGAACCGGCGGGTCGAGCACGAACTGACCCTGCAACCGGGCACCTACAGTCTGAATGCCACGACGGATGGCTCGCATGCCTTCGGGGACTGGAACGACGATGTGCCGCGCGATTTCCACCTGTGGGGCATTACCCTCGTCGAGGTCGCGTCGCGGTAGCGCGGCCTGCCGGCACCCGTGGCCGAAGGAGCCGGATTGGCCTCCGACCGTCGCGAAATCCGCGTCCTGGTCCCGGTCGCGCATGCGGCCCTCGGCGGCAGCCAGCTGGCGTTGCTGCGGCTGATCGATGCCTGCCGCCACGAGGCCGTTCGATTTCATGGCTGGCTCTTCTCGCCCGGGCCCTTGGAAGAAGAGCTGGACCGTCGCGCGATCCGCTGGGATCGCTACCCGCATTCATGGTTGTGGGCGCCCTGGGGCCTGGCCCGCCTTTCCGCGCTCCTGAAGCGAAAGCCCTGCGACGTCATCTACCTCCACGCCAGCCGGACCCTGTCCCTGCTGGCCCGGGACACGGGCGTTCCCTGCCTCGAACGCATCAACCTGCCGCGCGCGCGCGGCGCGGGAGGCTGGTGCCGCTTTCGGACGCTGGATCGCTGGCTGACCGATCGCAACACCCGCGTGCTGGCCGTCTCGACGGCGTTGCGCGATGAGCTCGCGCAGCGGGGCGTCGATCCGGACAAATTGATTGTGCTTCCCGATCCGGTCGAGGCGGAGCGGTTCCGCAGGCGCGACCTTCGAGATGCCGCCCGCCGCCAACTCGGGATCGGGCGCGACGAACGGCTCGTGCTCACGGCCGGTCGGCTGGTCGCGGAGAAGGGCCATGCCGATCTGGTGCGGGTGGCCGAGGCGTTTCGCGACACGTCGTCACGGCAGGTCACCGCGCGGCCGCGATTCATCATCGTCGGCGACGGCCCGCTCGGTCCAGCCCTCGCGAAGCAGATCGAGCGCCGCGGGCTGGGGAGCATGATGCGCCTGCTGCCATTCCGGCGCGACGTGACGCCCCTGTACGCGGCGGCCGATCTCTACGTGCAGTGCTCGCGCTACGAGGGGCTGCCCGCGGTGGTCCTCGAGGCGCGCGCCGCGGGGTTGGGGATCGTCGCGACCGACGTGGGCGGCACGCGCGAGGCGCTCGAGGGCTATCCGGGCGCCCGTCTGACCGCGCCGGGCGACCCGGGGGCGATGGTCCGGGAGATTCAAGCGTCGTTGCGCAGCCCGAGTTCGCGCATCGATCTGCCCTTGCCCGAGAGGTACGCTCCCGCGGTGGTCGCGCGTCGCTTCGTGGAGATCTTGCGAGAGACGATTTCCGCGACCGGGCCCGAGGGACCTTGATCATCCGCCGACCCGCCAGACAAAGAGATAGAGGAGCGTCGCCCCCTGGCCGAGCGCATCGAGTCCGCGCGGGGAGGACGCACCACGACGGCCGCAAGTCCGGCGAAGCCTGCTATACTGCTCCTGTCCGGCGACCTGCGATGGTCTTCACCTCATGCGTCAGGAGACTCGGGATGGCGATTGCCCGCGCCGTGCCACGGCCGTGGCGTCTGATTCTCGCGACGGGGTGCGCCGTCGGGTTTGTGGCTCTCCCCCCGGCCGGCGCGCGCTGGAACGTGGCGACGCCTCCGGGTGGGCAGAGCGAACCCCTCTACACGATTCGACCGCCCCATCTCTTTCATCACAATGTCGGACTGCTCGAGGTGATGGTCACCAATGTGGGCGTGGTCGGCAATCCCTTCATGCCCAACGTCTACGGCGCCGCCTGGAAGGAGGGGGAGTATCTCTTTGCGGCCTCGCTCTGGATCGGCGCCGTCGCGACCGACAATCTGGCCCATGTCTCCACCGGCCTCGGGTACGCGGGCTCGAGAGAGCCGGAGACCGAACTGCTGCCGCCGATCGACGGGCGCTACACCATCCAGGAGAGCTATGAGGGCAGCAACGGGGGCAATCGGGCGGGGTTCTCCGCGAACGCCGGCGACGACGATCTGGACGGGTTCAGCGACGAGGACTTCCACAATCTGCGGGACGACGACGGGGACGGCCGGATCGATGAAGACTACGAGGCGATCTCCCAGCAGATGTTCTCATGCGAGTACTGGGACAATGTCGACGAGACCCGCGACCATTCTCCGGACCACCGCCCCCTCAACCTGCATGTCCGGCAGCGCAGCTTCGCCTGGTCCGATCCGGCCTACAACGAATTCGTCGGCTTCGACTACACGGTCATCAACGAGGGCTGGGAGGTGTTGCAGGATATCTACCTCGGCTACTTCGTCGATTCCGATGCCGGCCGGCGGGATGTCAGCACATTCTACAGCGATGACGGGGGTGGGTTGACGCGCATCGACACAACCTATGTCGACCGTTCGATCAACTACACGTGCGTGGATCGCCGGAGCGGCCGCCTGCGCGATTGCCGCAATCAGGATCTGCACGTCGACATCGCCTACATGTTCGATTGGCCGGGAAGCGCGCCGGGCGGCAATTCGGCCGACGACCTGCCGGTGAATCAGCGCGGGTATTTCGGCGGGATGTTCCTCGGGCACACGACCGATCCCTTCGGCGAGGGGGCGCCCGCGCGCGTGGGGATTCACACGCTGGCCTTCTTCTCCGGAAACGGAACCTATCCCGAGGGTGACCCGAACAACGATTCTCAGCGCTACGATCTGCTGCAGCGGGGGACGGTGCCCGCCCGGCCGACGGGACAGCCGGGCGACTACCGGTACTGCTTCAGCGCGGGGCCCTTCCGGGAGCTCCTGCCCGGGGAGGAACTCGAATTCCAGGTCGCGTTCGTCGCCGGATTGCAGCTGACAGGCATGCGGAACAACTCGCTCATGGCCCAGCGGGTCTTCAATGGCCAGTGGCGCGATCTCGACGACAATCCCTGGACGGGATGCTCCGGGCGGGAAACATGCCTGCACATCGAACGGGGCGGAGATCCGCTCCACTGGCTCGATCCCTGCGATTCGCTGGCGCCTCCCGAGGGACCCTTCAAGAACACCGCCTGCGACGATCCCGGGGTCTGGCGCGACGCCGATTGCAGTTGCTGTACGCCGATCCAGTCCGGTCCCTGCATGGGGCTCGAGACGCTGGTGCACTGGGTAGGCTCCATCGCGCCTCCGCCGCCCAGCACCAACTTCGAGACTCCCGAGATACGCCAGATCGAGACCATCGCCGGGGACCGGGAGGTCCGCCTGGAGTGGGACAACGCCTCGGAATTGCTTCCGGACCCGCTCAGCGGGGAGTTTCGTTTCAGCGGCTACCGCATCTGGAGGGTTGAAGGCTGGCGGCGCCCGCTCGGTTCCGTGGGACCGGCCCCGCATGAATGGCAACTGCTGGGAACGCTTACGCGCGAGCCGGTCGGGGCGGAGATGGATCTGGATGACTACACCGACACGACCGTAAGCCCGATCGATACGCTGCCGGGCCCCGGCGGCCGGCCGCTCTACAGGTTTCCGATCGGGCGGTATTTCTACGACGACCGCCAAGGCCTGAAGAACGGCATGCTCTACTTCTACGACATTGTGGCCTACAGCAGTTGGTTCGATGCCGACGGCACGCGGCACGTCATGGACGGCCAGGCGGCTTCGCGGGAGGTGGACGCACTGACGCCGACCTGGAGCAACGCGCCCGCCGGGAGCTGGAGGGACCAGGTGATCGTGGTGCCGAATCCCTGGCATGGCCGGGCCGCCTGGGACTTGATCCCGAGCGACGCCGATCCGACGGGAACCAAGATCGCCTTCGCCCGCTTGCCACAGCAGGATTGCACGTTGCGGATCTATACGCTGACGGGAGATCTGGTGCGCGAGCTGGCGAGCGGGGGCCGGGGGACGGTCTTCTGGAACATGATCTCACGCAACGGTCAGGATGTGGCCAGCGGAGTGTACCTGTACTCCGTGAGCTGCGACGATGAGCGGTCGGTAGGGCGGTTCGCGATCATCCGCTGAGCGCGGTATCCGCGGAGCGACATACGCGAGCAGGGGGCGGGGGCGCACCCACCGCCCCTGTTGCGCCGCGGGCTCACGCCGCGGGCTCGGGCCTTGCATCCCGCGCGCAATCCGATAACGTTGAAACAGGCGGCGCTTCACGGAGCGCGCGAGCCCTCCGGCGAACGGACGCTTCCTGGATTCTGGAACGGGCCGGTTGCGGCCGAGGATCAGAAAGCGGCAGAGGATCAGAGCGATGCACCTGGCGATTCTCGCAAGCCATGCCTATGAGGGACTGCGCGGCAGGCAGCAGCAGATTGCCTTGGGACTCGCCGCCCGAGGTCACCAGGTCTTCTATGTCGAGCCGTTTCTGCTGAACGAGGCGGGAGCAGGCATCGAGTGGCGGGGCCTGGACAGCCGAGAAGAGGCGCCGGGCCTGCGGGTGCTGGGCTTGCGGCACCCCACGGAGGTGACCGCGACCGTCGAGCTGAGCCGGAGCGGACTGGAGCGCTGGAGCCGGCAGGTGCGCGGCCTGCTCGAGGGGATGATCCGGGGCGATTCGTTCGGCTCGTCCGAGACCACGGCGCCGCGGCTCGCCTCCTTCGATCTGGCACTGATCTACGCTCCCGTCCTGATCGAGCCGGCGCGCGAGGCGCTGAGCGTCCCGGTCGTCTTCGACTGCGAGGAGGATTTTCCCGCCACCGCTTCCTCCCGGGCGCTGGCGGATGTCTATACCGAGGCGCTGAATCAGGGCCTTCCACTTTCCGACGGCCTGCTCGCCGTCAACCGTTACCTCGTCGAGTCCTGGGGGCGCCTCCTGCCCGCCGGCGCCCCGCGTGCCGTCGTCGAGCATGGCGCCGATCTGGACCTGTTCCGGCCACCGGATGCGGAGAGCCGCCGCGCCGCCCGCCAGGCGCTGGCCATCCCGCCCGCGGCCAAGGCCGCCGCCTATGTGGGGCGCTTCGATGCCCGCATCAGCTTCGAGGATCTCCGCTCCCTGTTCGATCAGAACTCGTCGCTGCTGTTCCTGCTGCTGGGCGAGATCAACGACGAAGGCCGGGCGATTCTGGAGCGGCTGCCGCCGGAACGGGTGATCGTGCGCGGTCCGCTGCCGCAGGAGCGCGTGGCGCAACTGCTCTCCGCCGCCGATCTCATCCTGATCCCATTGCGCCGCGAGCCGCATCTGGAACCGTTGCGCGGCCTCACGCTCTACGAATACCTCGCGACGGGTCTCCCCGTGGTCGGCACCTTCCGCCGGGCCACCAAGGCCTTCCGGGATCTCCTCTACCTCTACGCAACGCAGGAAGAGCTGAGCGCGGCCCTGCAGTCCGCGCTCGCCGAGAGCCCGGAGGCTCCGGTTCGGGCGCAGCGCATCGAGCGAGCTCGGGAAGCCGCCTGGGCCCACCGCGTCGAGGCCGTCGAATCCTTCCTCAAGCACGTTCTGGCCACCGCGGTGATCTAGCGCGTCGGTTCAGAGCCGGTCCTCGCGCGGTACGGTCCTGCCGATCGTGATACTTTGGCCGTGATCGCGCGGTGCGCGCGCATCGAGTGGGGCCCGGCATACAGAGGAGACATGGATCGATGCCGGCGGAGTCGCGGGTGACGCATCGTGAAAAGACCCCGCATGGGGATCTCGTCTTGCAGCTCGAGGGGGGAGAGCGGCCGCGGGCGGCGCTCATCCTTGCGGGGACCTTCCTCATGGACAGCGACATGGCCGGCAGCGAGCGCGAACTGGCGCGGCGCGGCCTCGAGGAACTCGGAAAGCGGCGGGGCCGCAATGTGCGAGCCCTCGTGGCGGGGCTGGGGCTGGGCATCACTCTGCGGGCGCTTCTGGAAGAGCCCGGCATCGTTGCCGCCGACGTGGTCGAGATCTTCAGCCCGGTGATCCGCTGGAACCGTGAGTATCTGGGCTTCTGGAACGGCGACGCGATGCGGGATCCGCGGGTCCGCGTCTTCGAGACGGACCTGCGCGGGTTCCTCGGCGCGGGCGGAGTCGCGGGCCGGCCGGCGCGGATCGATCCGTCCGGCTACGATCTGGTGCTGGTCGACATCGACAACGGTCCCGGCTGGCTGAGTCTGCCGGCCAACGCCTGGCTCTACGAGTCGGAGGGATTGGAGAACCTACGCCGCGTGACGGCGATTCCCGGCGTCATCGCATTCTGGTCGTCGGAGAGATCCATCGCCTTCGAAGAGATGCTTGCCCGTTTGCCCTGGGGTGAATGGCGGCGTGAGGTCGTGAAATGCACGATCGAGAAGCTGGGCCTCACGCTGGAGTACTCGCTCTACCTGCTCCTGCGCAAGAGCTGACCGGGCGTCTCCGCGGGGGACTGTGGGCCCGCTCGCGCGCGCCGCCTAACGGGTTTCGCCCTCGCCCGCCTTGTCCGCGGCATCGTCCCCGCGTTTTGGATCGAGTTTCTTCTCGGCGCGCTTGAACGCTTGAGCGAACAGCGTCAGCCCGCCGGCGGGAGGAGCCACCGCTTTCCGCGCGTCGAGGGCGGCTTGCGGGGCCTCCGCGCCTTCGAGCGTGCGCTTCTGGCTCAGCCGGATGCGACCGCGCTCGTCGATCTCGATGATCTCGACCTGCAGCTTCTCGCCCAGGCGGAATTTGCGGGCCAGATTGACTTCCCGGCCCAAGCCGGTCTCGGACGCGGGCAACAAACCGCTCACCCAGGGCCCCAGCGACGGGAGGTCGACGAACACGCCAAAGCGCTTGACGGACCGGACCACGCCCTCCACGGATTCTCCGATGACCGCGCCATGATCGGCGCGTTCGCTGCCGCGCTCTTCGTCGCGCAATGCAAGCGAGATGCGCTTGCGGTCGAGCTCGATGCGCGTGATGCGCACCGTCAGCTCCTGACCGGCCTCGGGAACCTGCTCGACCGGCGCGTCGGCCTGCGGTGCCGCCTCGGTCGCCTCCGCCTCGGCTCCGCGGGGAATGCGGGGCTTGTACTGCGAGACGTGCAGCAGCCCTTCGATCCCGGGATTCAGCTTGACGAATGCGCCGAACTCGGTGACACGCATCACCTTGCCCGTCACGATGTCCCCTTGGTGGAACAACTCGTTCGCCTTGGTCCAGGGATCGATCATTGTGGCCCGGATCGAGAGCTTGATGCGCTCCTTGCCGTCCTTGCCCTGGGACACATCGAGCACGCGGACCCGGACCTTCTCGCCCGGCCGCAAGACCTCTTCCGGATTCTCGACCCGGTCGTGCGAGATTTCCGAGACGTGCACCAGTCCCTCGACCCCGCCGATATCGACGAACGCCCCGAAGGGCTGCACGCGGCGCACGACGCCGTCGAACTCGACGCCCGCCTTGATCTGCGTGTGCAGGTCGCCCAGCTTCTCCCGCCGCTCCTTTTCCAACAGGGGCCGGCGCGAGAGGATCACGCGCTTCTTTTCCTCGTCGATCTCCGTCACCTGGAAATCGAGCAGGCGATTCAGGTAGATCTCGGCATTCTCGCAGCGCCCGATTTCGATCTGCGAAAAGGGGCAGAACGCGCGGCGGCCGTCGATCTGCACCTCGAGGCCGCCGCGGTTGACGGCGGTGACGCGTCCGCGGACCGGCTCCTGCCTGTCCATCGCCTCGCGCATCTTGCGCAGTACCTCCGTCGCGGGGGGATAGAGCGAGGGGGCGAGGATGATCGCCGGGGCGAGGCGCACGATGAAGGCCTGGACCTCATCTCCCTCGGCCACGCCGAGATTCCCAAACTCATCCCGGAGGTGGATCAGATCCAGCGTCCCTTCGACCACGCCCTGCTCGCTCAAGCTGACCACGGCATGGTCCTCGGTCAAGCGCAGGATCGGGCCCCAGACGCGCTGGCCCAACTTGAAGTCCGAGGCGTCTCCAGAGGGCGCCGCGGGATCGGTCGGGGCTGCGGAATCATGCGGGTCCGGCGGCAACGCGGAGCGCTCGTCTCCGGTGTGGGCGGCGCCGCCCGAGCCGGCGGTCTCCCGCGCCATGGCGTCCTCTTCCCAGGGGTTCCCGTTCACGCTTGATCCTCCTCGATGTGAATCTCCGGCTGGCTGGTACCGAACTTTCCGCGGCTGCGCGCGGCTTTGCATCCGGGTTTTCCCTGCATCAAAGCGCTGGCCACGGCGGGGGAGGGCAAGGAGCGTGGAATCCGTGCAGGGTAGGGATGAAGCCGGTTACTTGTAGCGATAGACGATCCGCCCACGATCGAGGTCATAGATCGACAACTCGACGATCACCCGATCTCCGGGAAGGATGCGGATGAAATGCTTGCGCATCTTCCCGCCGATATGGGCGAGGATTTCGCGGCCATCCTCCAGCGCGACGCGGAACGTGGTATTGGGCAACGCCAGCTTGACGGTGCCCTCCACCTCGACTGCGTCACTGCGCGGTTTCCGCAGCGGCTGGCCCTCGGTGGGCCCTTTGCCGCGGTCGCCGCTGCCGTGCGTCCTGCCCTTCGGGTTTCTTGCCATTTCCCCTCCCCGGCCACCCTTGCGTCCGGCGGACGCCGTCAGTCGCGGGCCGGGTCACGATGACACTCCCCCCGGCAACCATGCTCCGAGGAGAAAACAACGACAACCAGTATCCAGGACGGCATGGACGTTGGCAAGCCCATTGTGCCCCGGCCCGGGCGTGCAGGGGTCGAAAAGAGAGGCTTCCCGGGGGTGTCCCTGCGGCGAGAAGTCGGATATAGTGCCGGCGGGTCCGGCGGCCGCCCCGGACCCCTCGCCGGGGAGTCGGGTAGTAGGCGACGGAGGTGTGGATGACCGCGAGACAGAACGATGAGGAGAAGACCGGGTACCGGTTCCCTCGCAGCCGCGAGGAGTGGCTGGCCGAGGGGATGGCCTGGCTCAAGTCGATTGTGATCGTGCTCGCCATTTTCCTGCCGCTCAATACCTTCGTCGTGCAGGGATTCCGGATCCCCTCGGGGTCCATGGAAGACACGTTGCTCATCGGGGATTTTCTCTTTGCGGACAAGCTGACCTTCGGTCCGCGGGTCCCCTTTGCGGATGACAAGCGTCTCCCGGGTTTGCGCGACCCCAAACCGGGCGACATCATCATCTTCAAGAGTCCCCAGTCGGGCGAGAATCTGATCAAGCGATTGGTGGCGGTCGAGGGGCAGACCGTGGAGATGCGGCACAAGCAGCTTTTCATCGACGGGGTCGCGGTCGACGAACCGTTCACCAAACACGTGCGTCGCAGTTTCGACCCGCGCTACGACAACTTCGGGCCGACGGTGGTCCCGCCGGGTCAGCTATTTTTCCTGGGCGACAATCGGGATGCCAGCCAGGACAGCCGCGTCTTCGGCATGGTTCCGATGGCGAATGTCGTTGCCAAGGCCGATGTGCTCTACTTCTCCTTCGACGTGCAGAAGAAGCTTCCGCGAATCGGACGGATCGGGAGGCTGCTCTGAAAGCCGCCGGGGAGACGCGCTGGTTGAAGGCCGATGGTGACCGCAGGAGGCAGCATGGCGACCTATGTGCTCCTGACCAAGCTGGCGCCTGAAGTCGCGGGAGACACGAAGCATCGCGAGGCGATCGGGCGCAAGTGGAAGAAGACGATCGCCGAGAAGTGTCCCGACGTGCATTTCATCTGTCACTATGCCCTGCTCGGTCCCTACGACTTCATCGACATTTACGAGGCGCCCGACGAAGAAGTCGCGACCAAGGTCTCGGTCATCACCCGGGGGCTGGGCGCGACCAGCGTGGAGAGTTGGACCGCCATCGAATACAACCGCTTTCTCGACTTGATGGACGAGATCAGCTGAGCATGCCGCTCCGCGGGCTCTTTGGACTCAACGCTGGCGCAGGACGTCGCGAGCGACATCGAACCATTCCCTGGCCCGCGCCAACCGGGTCGTTTCCCCCAGAATCAGGTATGCCGCCGCGTAGACGAATCCCATTCCGAGGAACTGGGCGAGAGCCGTTTCCGCGCGCAGCAGCCATCCGGCCAGAAGGGCGGGCACGGCTGCGACCAGCGAGAGGATCATGATCTTCCCGAGGGTCGGCCAGGGGAAGTACTCCCGCTGGCGCCAGCCCAGGGTCCGGCTGACATCGACGATCGCGTAGCCCGCGGCGAAGTAGGCGGAGAGAACGCTGGCGATCGCCGGTCCGAGGAATCCGATCCACTCGATCCGGATCAAGACCAACGCCGCGGCCAGGCTGATCACGAACGAACCGGCGGAGGCGATGAAGATCTGGCGGGTCCGGCCCAGGGCACGCTGGAAGCCGCTGTGAAATGCGATGCGAATGGGGAAAAGAAACAGGAACACCCGGAAAGGCGCCGCGCTTCCGGCGTATTCCTCGGAGAAGAGCAGCACCATGAAGGGGTGCGCGGCAATCAGGAGGAATGCGAAGACCGGATAGAAGAGCGTCGCCACCCGCCGCGCCGCACCGTGCCAGATGCGCTGCACCTCGCCGATATCCCCCGCCGCGCGGGCGCGCACGATGGCGGGCACGAGCACCGCGGTGACCGACAGCGTGACGATGTTGATCAGCGGGATGTCGTAGGAGCCATTCGCGTAGATGGCGAATTGCTCGGTCGAGAAGTGACTGGAGACGATGAGCTTGTCCATCTGGCGGCTCAGCAGCCCGACCATCACGGCCGCCCCCATGGGGAGCGAGAAGATGAGCTGCTCCCGCAGTTCCCCCCAGTTCCAGTGGATCGAGAGGTCGTGGTAGATGCGCAGGAAGATGAGCGCCGCCGCCACCCAGCGCGCCAGGGCGAACAGGGTAAGATAGAAGAAGACCTGGGCCAGGGAGGCGCCGCCCAGGAATGCAACCAGCGTCACGGTGGCCTGCAGCACGTTCGAGGCCGCGGTCACGACTCCGGCCCGGCCCGCCCGTCCCACCGCCACCAGGGTGTTTTCGGTCAGTTCGAAGGGCAACGCGAAGGCCGGGAAGAGCGCGAAGGCACGCAGCGGCGTGATGAGCGCGTCGTTTCCGAAGAGGCGGCTGATCGGCCCGGCGAAGGACAGCAGGACCAGGCTGCTCAGCACGCCCGAGACGAGCAGCGCGATGCCGTTTTGGGCGACGTACGTCTTGCGACCCCGGCGATCCATCTGCGCGCAGAAATAGGAGGCGCTCTGCGTCAAGCCGAGTTGCATGATCGGGGCGAGGAGAAAGAAGACCAGCCAGGCCTGGCGGTAGGTCCCATAGTCTTCGCGGGAGAGCAGGCGGGAGAGGACCATGACGGTGGCCAGCCCGGCCGCCGCCGCAACGCCGCGTCCCAGCGAGACGCCGCCCGCTTGCGTGGTCAAGCGCGCCATGGAGTGCCGCCTGCCTGTCGGGACGCGACGCGCCGGTCGCCACAGTCCGCTTCTGAGATCGATTGCGCCATGAGTGGCCGGAATCTATCACAGCGTTGGGGGGCCGCAAAGCACTGGAGCGAGCGACAGCCTGGGAGCAAGTGCACACTGGGAGCAAGCGCGGACTGGCGGAGGACCGGTGGGGAGCGTAGAGTAGGACGGCGCTCTGAGCGCGCGAGGGGTCGCCGTCGCGATCGCTGTGGGAAACCGGGACCGCCAGCACAGGTGATGTCCGATGGAGTCGTCGAAAGAGCAGGCACGGATGCCGGATGATTCTCCACGATGGCGCACCGCATCGCGGGATGCCCTCGGATCGGCAGATCTGATCCTGATCCACCCCGCCATCGAGGCAGACGCGGCGCGCATCCATCTGGGCGCCCTCTGGCCGGACGGCGATATGCGCCGGCCTCCCGAAGGCTATGCGGAGATCAGCTCCGTCCTCTTCGACCTGCGTGCGTTCTGTCGCAGCGAGCTGGTCGGCCGCGTGCCCCAGCCCGACCCGCACCTGCCGGGGCGCATCCGCGAGTGGATGGACGGCATTGCGGAAAGCTGGAATCTCGCCGATGTGCTCGCCGTGCGGGATCTCGACTTCTGGTCCTTCCTGCGCGGCCGGACGATCACATGGTTGCACCGTCGCATGGTCGAGCGCCGCCTGATCGAGCATCTGGCGGACGGCGGCGAGTTGAGCGTTCTGGCAGCGGGGCTGTCGAACCACCAGCGAGCGCTGCTGCGGGCGATCCCGATCGAACGCGCGAAGGCGATTCATGCGGAGATCGCCCTGCTCCGGCCGCCCGTCGCGGAGCCGGAAGAGACGATTGTCGAGATGCGCCTGCGCAAGCTGTTCGGACTCTTCCAGGACGGGTGGCACGGGATGCGGCTGCTGCTCGAGGACATGTTCGTGCACCGGCCGAAGACGCTGCTGGTCGGCGATTCCCGCAACTGGAAGCGGGGCCGGATCGATGACGGGCTGCGCGGACGCAGCGACGTTCACCTGCAGGGCGTCTGGCGGGAGGGGCGGCGGCAGGGACGGCGATTCTACTACCGGACCGATCGCTATGATCCCGACGTCGGCGCGATGACGACCGGGCGGTTGGCCCCCACCTACTTGCGCCATTTTCTCTTCCTGCTCGCCCAGACCAGCCGCGGCTACTGGGAGGTGCGCCGCATTCAGAGGCAATGGCGCGCGTTGCGGGAAAAGCCCTCCTTTCAGGAGGCCTTCGTGTTCGAAGGGGTGTCGATCGGGGAGGTGGTCCTAGGCTGGATGGACCAGGCGATCGCCGAGCAGTTGCCCCGCGACGTGCGCACCACGCGTCGCGAGACGCATTTTCTGAAGGGCACCCGCCCCGCGGCGATCCTGATCGCGCAGCAACCCGATGACAGCCGCGCGCTGGTCGCCGCCGCCCGACGCCTGCACATTCCCACAGCAGGGATTCAGTTGCGGCCATTCTCGGACTGGGATCACGCCTACCTTCTCACCCGGCGGGGGAAGCCGGGGACGGCCTGCCTGGTGGATCGGCTTTGCGTGTTCAGCCGGGAAGCGAAGGCCTTTCTGGTCGAGCAGGGCGCCCATGACCCTTCGGCCGGGGCCGTCACGGGCGACCCGCGGCGAGATTGGCTGGAGGAGCGTCACATCTCCCAGTCGATCGTGAACGAGGAGATTCGCAGGCGATGGGGGGTGGAGACCGGCCAACGGGTCGTGGCCGTGGCGTGCCGGTCCAGTCAGTGTCCGGAAGTGCTCGATTGGCTGGCCAAGGCGCTGGAGGGGCGGGACGACGCCTTCGTGCTCGTTCATCCGGTGACGGAGGGGCCCGGCGAGCGCGCGATCTACGAGCGTCTTTCCGGGTCGCGCGGGCTGCGCTGGCTGCATCTCACCGCGGGCGATCCGTTTGCCGATTGGCTGCAGGCGGTCGATCTGCTTGTCGCCACGAGTTGGCCGGAGACCTCGGATGCGATCCTCAATCGCACCCCCGTCGCGTTCGTCGAGTGCGGCGAATTCGCGGGCTTCGGCGGGCCGGATCCGGGCGAGTTGATCCGGCGGGTCGCGTCGGCCGGCGAACTGCGTGAGATCGTGCAAAGCGTTCTCGCGCGGCCGGAGCGCATGGCTGCCGGCGATCGTTGGCATGCCTTTGTCGAATCCGTTTACGGGATCCCCGATCGGGGTGCGGCCCAGAGGATTGCCGAAAACGTTCAAGCGCTGATCGACGGGCGCTAGGACAGAACCTCTCCCCGGGGCAGTCTTCTATGGGCGGCACAGCCGGCCCGCCGCGGCGGCGAGGATCAGATCGGTCCATGAAGGGCCGGCATCGCGCGTCCAGACCGCTCCCTGCAGATCCCACCAGCCCAGGATCCGCCAACCCTCCGCGGTGCCGCCGGCGGGGGCAGGCGCCAGAATGAGCCGGGCCGGCGAAGGACCAATTTTCCAAGTGACTTGCGAGGTTTGGTTGAAGTCGTTTCCAGGGCACGACAGGACCACCGAGATCTCCAGGTCGTGGAGCTCGATCTTGGCGATCTCCGTGCCGCGCCACGCGCCGCGTTCGATCCGGCCGCAGTCGGTCGCGATCCGAACGGACCAGAACGAGGACGGGTCGAGAAGCGACGCGAAGGCCTCCGCCACCATCGCGTGATCGAGAGCCATCCCCGCGGGCGCTCCGGGGGCATGGAAGACCGCATCGTCTCTCAGGGCCGAGACGGCCTTTTCCGCATCGCCCGCCTGCAGGGCATGGAGGAACGCCACCAGCGCGTCGACCGGCTCGAGCGGGTCGGGATAGCGGAAGGCGGTCAGCCGGCACTCCGCGGCGGCCCGCGCGCCCCAGCCGTCACGCACTTCGATGCGCAGGCGATGCTCTCCCGGTGCGAGCACGGGCGCAGGGACTTCGCAGCCCGTGGGCTGCAGCGGGGAACCATCCAGAAACCAGTGCACCCGCTCGGGAGGCAGATCGCCCTCCTCGGGGTCGAGCGCGCGGCAGCGCCACGTGCCCGGCGGACGTTCGAGGTCGATCCATGCGCTCTGCCGGGGCCACAGGACCTCGGCCACCGGCGGCTCGTTGGCGCGCACCCAGACGGGGCATTCGGCAGAGCGAGAACAATTTCCGGACAGGTCGGTGGCGAGGACCATGAGGACGCACCGGCTGCTGTCGGGGATTCCATCTGTGACCCACCGCATGCTCCACGGCTCCAGGAAGCGCTCATCGATGATGGAGCCATCCGCGAGCAGCACGACGCGAGCGATCCCGGAGCTGTCCCGCGCCTCGATCTCGACGAGCACAGTGTCGGCGACGGTCGCCTGGGAGAGGGGCTGCAGGATTTTCACCTCCGGCCCGGCGGTGTCCGTTCCGTCGCGGGGCTCCTCCGGCGGAGAGCAGCCGGGGCCGCACAGCCCGCAGAGCATCGCCAGCGCGGGCAGCGCCCGCGGAAACGGAACACGCGATCTGCTCCGGGCACGACGGATCGAGTGGGGAATGGGCGACACTTCGGGATGCCTCCATGGGCCGGCGTTTGACCGCAATCAAGGCGCGGCGTCGAACGGACGTCGTCCGCCGCACGCGCCGTCGACGGTGACCCGCGGCAAATGGCAGAGGGAGCAATCCGAATGCCGAAACGGTGGGGAAGTCGGGCTCCCGGGGTGCAGGAAAGCCGTCGTTTCATCCTGGCGCGATAGGGCGTAACGACGTTTCCGTTTCGCGAATCAGCCGTTCATGCCCCGGAAGAAATGCTCCACCTTCTTGCCGATGGCAGGCCCCTGTTCGAGCCAAGCGTCGGCGTCGGCGGCCGTCAGCCCCAGTGATTCAAGGATGATGTCGGGGATCTCGGGCGGCCGCGCATCG
>JAZDGX010000048.1:0-11408 GCA_043806645.1 Candidatus Eiseniibacteriota bacterium
GATCTTCAAGCGCGAGATGATCGCCTGCTTCAGACGATAGGGCGGGGTCATGCGCTCGTAGAGCACGCCGTCGATGCGGAAGCGCACGCGCAGGGTCTTCTCGTAGGGCTCGACGTGGATGTCGCTCGCCCCTTCCTTGACCGCCTGGCCGATCATCGAGTTGACGAACTTCACCACCGGGGCCTGGTCCGCGGCCGATTCCATGTCGGAGAGGACGTCGTCGGCGGCGTCGGTCTCGACGACCTCGAAGTCGTCCTCGATCGACTTCATCACGTCCGCCATCGAGAGGATCGAATCGTAGTACTTGTCGATGGCGCGGCGGATTTGTTCCTCGGTGGTGACGAAGGGCTCGACCTCAAGATTGGTGATGAACTTGATGTCGTCGATGGCGAAGAAGTTGCCGGGGTTGGCGATGGCGACCATGAGCTGGCGGCCGATGCGACTGATGGGGATGACGCTGAACTTGGTCGCGACCTCGGCGGGGATGAGGCGTACGACGTCGGGATCGATCTCGATCTGATCCAGGTTGACGCTGGGGGCGCCGTAGTGATTGCTGAGAAAGCGCAGCAGGTCGTCTTCGTTGATCGCACCCAGCTTGATCAAATGCGCGAGGAGATCGCCCCCTTGGGCCGCCTCGATCTCCTGCGCTTTCTTCAAGGCGGCCCGTTCGATCAGGCCGGCCTCGATCAGCTTGGGGCCGAGTTCGGCGTTCACGGCTGCTCCTGGAATCGACGAGTGTTGCCCGGCCGGCGGCGGCGCGCGTCGGCGTGCCCCCGCGGCCCCATGCCCCGGGCGCCGGGCCCCGCATGGGAGGTCCCCGGCGTCCCCCCTCGAACTCGCACGACCCATGCCCGGGGCGGTCATGAAGGGAGGCGGGAGGGCCCGGCGCGCAACGGCTTGATCGTCAATGGGATACAACGGTCCGTCGCCTCGATCCAGGCCCGCCGCGCCCGGGCGCCATTGCAAAACAGCAAGAACGGGGGGAAATCGTGCAGGGTGCACGCGGGCCGGACGGGGCCTGGCCGGGGCGTTCGGGATTCGCCACCGGCGAAGGTCACGGGCTGCCCGGCGCCTGCGCGGAGCCCAGGGTCACGAGCGCGGAGAGCCGTTTCAGGCGCTCCGGTCCGACCCCCCGCACCGCGTCGAGATCCTCCAGCGACCGGAATCCACCCCGCTCCTTGCGCAGGGCCAGAATCCTCCCGGCCAGCGCCGGTCCGATCCCCGGCAACGCGACCAGGGCGGCACTGTCCGCCCGATTGAGATCGAGGAACCCGTCGACGAACAACGACTCCGCGGGGAGCGCGCTCAACCAGCCGGCCACCTGGGGCGCCTGCTCGTGACCGACGTCGGCAAGGGGAGGCCCGGCCTCCCCCGCCGCCATCTCATCCACGCGCTGCTGCTCGCCTTCCGCCATCCATGGCCCCGGCGCCTCCTCGAGGGCGACCGCTCCGCCACCCTCCCCTCCCGGCTCGATCAGCCCCGCCTTGCGCAATCCCGTGATGAGGTATCCCGCCGCCAAGAAGATGACGAGCAATGCGAGCAGCCGCCGCTCGCCCGAAGTAAAGACCACGGCATTCCTTGCCCGGTGCGGAGAGAACGCGGGGAGGTGGAGGCCATCGCCGCGGGCGATCCCCGGATGCGGGCGATGCGTTCAGTCGACGAAGTGCCACTCGATCCCGAGCTCGGTATGCTGAAACGGCGCCGACATCCACTCGCCGTCCACGAAGGTCACGGAGGCTTGCTCATCGTCCACCAGATGCCGCACCGCGATAAAGAAGTGGGCCCGACCCAGCACGGTCCCATGGATCTCGCCATCCAGCCGCTCATACACCGGAAGCTCTCCATAGGGCGTCGTCAACCGGTCGCGCAGGATGCCGATCAGACGTCCTTCCAGAAACAGGTCGCCCCCGAACGCCCGCAGGCCGAGAGCGAGACCCGCGTGGCCCTCGTAGCGGGCCGTCATCGGGGGAAGCTCGTCGGCCGCGGGTTCGACGAGCAGGCGTCCGGCGCCGAAGATCCTGAAACGCAGCGGCAGCAAGAGTTCGAAACTCCCGCAGCCTCCGGTGAGACGCAGCGGGCCTTCCAACTGCGCCAGAGCGACCGCGTCACGAACGCCGGGGACGAGCCACTCCGCCAGGTCCGGATCGACGGCCAGGGCATGGTCCTGATCCCGGACAAAGCCTCCCGCCCGCAGCCGCAAACCTCCGGACGCGATCTCGAGGCGGCCTTCACCGTGACGGATGCGGCGCAGGGGTTGATCGCTCACTCGCTCGCCGCCGGGCAGGAGCACGCCTTCGTCGAGCAGCGCGTCGGGATCTCCATCGACGCGCGCCACGAAGGGTGCCGAAGCGCCCGACCAGGCTTCAGCGACGAAACGCAATCTCCCCTCGGGAAACAGCGTGAACAGGCCGTGACCTCTGAGATGGTCCTCCCCCCACCAGGGCGCCGCCCACCCGGCGTCGAGAAGCCATGCGTGGTGCGCGCCCGTCTGCTGCACTCCGACCGAGACGCCCCCGCCGACCTTGTCGCGCTCCTCGATGCGGAAGGGATCGCGATTCAGATCGAGGTCGACTGTTTCGGCGCCTCCCGAGAAGAGAAAGCCCCACGAACCGCGGGAGGTGCTCAGGCGCACCATTGCGTGCGTCGCATCCCCCTCGCGCCGGCTTTCCGAGCCATCCTCCCAGATCACGAAATCCTCGCGCCGTCCCAGAGCGATCTGCGCGGTCAGCCCCGGCGCGGCACGGATCTGCCCCAGGACCTGGATCTCCCGAGCCTGCCAGACGAGCTTGCGGTTGTCCTCCAAGACATTCCTGCCCCCGCGATCCGACACCTGCAGGCGCCAACCCGACCAGGAGGCAGCGCGGTCGAGCGAGAGGACGACGTTCTGGTTCTGCATCCACGAGTAGCGCGGGGAGAGCCAGAATGGGCGTCCCTCGGAGCTGAAGTGCCCATAGGAGGCGAACACCTTCCAGGGGCCCGCCTGGCGGCCGAAGTAGAGTTCCTGCGTGGCGGCCCCGGTCGGACCCTCCGTCAGCCGGACCGCGCTCGCGGATCTCGACCAATCGTCGATCGGGCTCTCGGTCCAGATCAGTCCATCCCCCCCCGAACCCAGCGGATCGAGGAAGGGATCGGGCGCGAGCAGATCCACGCGGCCCGTGTGGAGCACGCTCACCAGGGTGGGATTCGCCTCGGGAATCGCGACTCCGCCGAGCTGAGAACCCTCGGACCAGAGTGAAAGGCGCTCCACTCCCGACCCAAGCCGGTGCGGGATTTCCCAAGCCCCGTGGGCTCCCGCGCGATCGACCTCCAGTCCGCCCGCCTCTCCCAAGAGATCGGAAAAGGTGAGCGCGGAGGAACGTGGACTCTCGCGGCGGTCGACCAGCAGCTGGCTCGCCCCCGCGGGCAGGCACCGCAGCGCCCATGTCCCATCCCACCAGACGAGTGCCGCGGGGGCGGCGCGCGGGACCGCGGGAGACACGGAATCCGCCAGCGCGGTGGAATCGCCGGGCGGCGCGAAACTGGGAGGCAGGGAGTCGGCCACCGCGACCGAATCGCCGCGGGGCACAGGATCGACCGGCGGGATTGTCTCTGCCCCGGCGGTCATCGGCATGGTCAGCGCCGCGATCCCCAGCAGCGCGCTCAGACGCGCCCGGCGGGCCGGGGTGGGCCCGTCAGGCGGCCCGCTTCTCGAGTTGGTCCAGGAAGCCGGTTGCCTCGGCGAAGTCCGGACGCACCTCGAGCGCCTCGCGCAGGCGCCTCTTCGCCTCATCCATCTCTCCCACGGCCTCGTACTCACGCGCCAGCAGGACCAGACCTTCCGCCCGATCGCCCTTGCGGCCGGCACTCTGGAGCAGCAGCGTGAATTCGCGAATGGCCTCGCGATGCCTTCCCAGCGAGGAGAAACAACGCCCGCGGGTCTCCTGAAGTTGAGCGCCCTGCTCACTCGTCAGATCGTAGTCCCGCGCCGCCGCCTCGAACTCGCCGAGGGCTTCGTCGAGCCTGCCCTGTTCCATGAAAACAACGCCGCGTTGATAATGGGTCCGGAAATCGTCCCGATCAACTCCCGCGTCCGGCTGGGGGGACCGGGCGGACGAGTCCTTGAGGTCGACCTCGCCCCAGTGAAGAGGGGCCTCCCCCTCGGAGACGGCCGTGGTCGCAGCGGCGGCCTCCGAGATTGCGACCTCCTCGACCGGCCCGCTTGCCTCGACCGGGGGTGTTTCCTCCTGCAGGGCCTCGAACCCTTCCTGCGGCTGAGAAGCGCTGCCGAGCATGGTGGGACTGACCGCGGCCAGCCGGTCGCGCAGATCGGTCGCCTGCTCGCCGTGCCCCGACGCATCTGCCGCCTGGGCCGCGCGCATCAGAATCGAGACGGCAGAATCATAGCGTTCGATCTTGCGGCAGAAATCGCTGGCCCGAATCGCGAAATCGGGTCGTTGGGGCGCCAGCTCTTCGATCCGCTGCAGGGTTTCGCGGAAGGCCTCCTCCTGCCGGTCCGCTTCCTCGGTCCCTTCGAGATAGTCGAAGTAGGCGTACAGGGCATCCCCGACGAATTCTTCGGCCGCCTGAAAGTCGCCGAGCCGCCGTTGGATTTCCCGGCGCGTGGCATCGAGCCTGAGGATCTTGCGACACAGAGCGATGGCGTTGCGATTGAACCCCAGGCGGGCATAGGCGGAGATCGCTTCCTCGTAGCGCCCGATGGCATCCGCGACCCGGTCGCTCCGGAGCAGCAGGTCCCCCATGTAGACGAAATCGTAGGGCCCCGCCTCGCCCGATGCGAGAAACTCGCCGAACGATTCGATCGCCTTCTCCATCTGGCCTTCCTTGACCAGTTGATAGACGCTCCTGCGGGTGCTGCTCTTGCGGTCCAAGGTTCGCTCCTTCCTACCCACCGAACGGGCACTGGACGGCCGACCACCCAAGATCTCTCCGTCAGAGTTATCGTCCGTTCGGCGGGAATCTCCACCCGCAGCGCCCGGAAAACGACCGGTAGGCCCTTGCCGGGCCGGGGGATGATCGGGTCTCGGGCAGGGGCCGACAGGGCTCTGCCGGGCCGGGGCTACCGGGGCGTCATCGCTCGGGACCAGTCAGGCCCACAGACGCAATGGCATGGGGAGGGCATCCCGGATCCAGGGCTTCCCGGCCAGGATCAGATCGCGCAGATCGCTCGATCCGACGTGGTAGGGCAGGCGGGCGAAGGAGGGCGCGTTCAGGATCTGCACGTCGGCGCGATATCCCGGCGCCAGGCTGCCGCGGTCTCCCGCCAGGCCGACCGCGGCGGCCCCGTTGTAGGTTGCCGCCGTAAGCGCCTCGGCCGGGGTCATGCCCATCTCGAGGCAGGCGAGAGAGATCACCCAGGGCATCGAATCGGTCATCGAGCTGCCCGGATTGCAGTCGGTGGCCAGCGCGACGGGCACGCCCGCGGTGATCATCTCCCGGGCGGGCGCATAGCGCCGGCTGCCCAGCGAGAAGAGGGTGGCCGGCAACAGGACTCCGACGACACCCGCCTCAGCCAACGCCCGAATGCCGTCGGGCGAGACGCGCCCGAGGTGATCGGCGGAAACGGCTGAAACCTCCGCGGCCAGCTCCGCCCCACCGAAGGGCTCGATCTCATCCGCATGCAGCTTCGGCGCCAGACCCGCGGCCCGCCCCGCAAGCAGGATGCGGCGGGATTGCGGCACGGTGAAGACACCCCGCTCGCAGAAGACGTCGCAGAAGCGGGCGATGCCCGTGCGTCCCGCCTCGGGGATCATGCTTCGGGTCAGGAGATCGACATACCCGTCGGGATCGTCACGATAGTCATCGGGGATTTCGTGGGCCCCCAGGAAGGTTGCGAGCGTCGCGACCGGATGCCGGCGCGACAGCTCCGCGATCAGTGTCAGCGCACGCCGCTCGCCGTCGGGCGAGAGCGCATACCCGGTCTTCACCTCGACGGTGCCCGTGCCGTAGGCGGCCATGCGATCGAGACGATCGAGGGAGCCTTCGAGGATATCCTCGTCCGATGCGGCGCGGAACATCCGCACGCTCGAACGGATGCCGCCCCCCGCCGCGGCGATTTCCATATAGGATGATCCCTGCAGCCGCTGTTCGAATTCCCACTCGCGGGTGCCGGCGAAGAGCACATGGGTGTGCGGGTCGACGAAGGCGGGCAGGACCACGCACCCTTGGGCGTCGATCTCGATGCCCCGCGCGGAGACGTGGAAGCTCTCCCGGATCTCGGCCGTCGGCCCGACGGCCACAATCCGGTCGCCCTCCGCGGCGAGCGCGCCGTCTTCGATCACGCCGAGTTCCGCGAGCTGCGACCCGCGCTTGGGCGCGCCCTTCGGCATGGGAGGGACGCTCACCAACTGGCGAGCGCCCGAGATAATGAGAGAAACCTCGCGCTTCATGCAGGCTCCATCCTGATTCGGCCGCCCCACGCCCACATTCGGGAACCGGCCTCGCCGCCCCGCGCAGCGCCGCCCCGCGCCGGGGCCGCGGCCTCAGGGCTCGCGTTGCGGCAGGATCATCGGCAACCGGATGCCCGATACGCGGGCCGTCTCGAGCGCCTCTTCATAACCGGCATCGGCATGGCGCATCACTCCGGTGCCTGGATCGGTGGTCAGCACGCGCTCGAGTTTGCGCGCCGCCAAGTCGGTGCCCTCGGCGACGACGACCATGCCCGCGTGGATCGAGTAACCGATCCCCACTCCCCCGCCATGGTGGATCGAAACCCACGAAGCACCTGCGGCCGTATTGACCAGGGCATTCAGCAGCGGCCAGTCCGCGATCGCGTCACTGCCGTCGCGCATGCCTTCGGTCTCGCGATTGGGCGATGCGACGCTGCCGGCGTCCAGATGGTCGCGACCGATCACGATCGGCGCGCTCACCTCGCCGCGCCGGACCAGATCATTCAGAACTTCTCCGAAGCGCGCGCGCTCGCCGTAGCCGAGCCAGCAGATCCGGGACGGCAGGCCCTGGAAGGCGACGCGTTCGGCCGCCAGCGGAATCCAGCGCGCCAGGATCGGGTCGCCGGGAAACGTCTCCAGGATCGCGCGATCGGTGCGGGCGATGTCGGCGGGGTCCCCCGAGAGCGCCGCCCAACGGAAGGGGCCCTTGCCGCGGCAGAAGAGCGGGCGGATGTAGAGCGGCACGAATCCACGATACGCGAAGGCATCCGCATAACCCGCTTCCAAGGCCTGGCCGCGCAGATTGTTTCCATAGTCGAAGGTCGGCACCCCGGTGCGCGAGAAGCCGACCATCGCTTCGCAATGGCGCACCATCGACTCGCGCGCGCGGCGGATGTAGCCCTCGGGGTCCCGCTCGCGCATTTCCAACGCCCGCTCGTAGGGCATGCCGTGTGGGACATAGCCCTCGAGCGCGTCGTGGGCCGAGGTCTGGTCGGTCAACAAGTCGGGTCGCTCTCCGCGCCGCAGCAGCTCCGGCACGATCTCCGCGGCATTGCCCCGCAGTCCGACCGAGAGCGCCCGGCGTTCCCGCACCGCGGCATGGATCCAGGCGAGGCCCTCATCCAGGTCATCGGTCCGCCGGTCCAGATAGCGCGTCGCGATGCGCCGCTCGATCCTCGCCGGATCGACCTCGATCACCAGCGCCGCGCCCCCGTTCATCGTCACGGCCAGCGGCTGCGCGCCCCCCATCCCGCCCAGGCCCGCCGTCAGCACCCAGCGGCCGGCCAGATCTCCCCCGTAGTGCTGCCGCGCCGCCTCGGCCAGCGTCTCGTAGGTGCCCTGCAGGATCCCCTGGCTGCCGATGTAGATCCAGCTGCCCGCGGTCATCTGCCCGTACATGATCAGGCCGCGTGTCTCGAGCTCGTGAAAATGCGCGGGCGTGGCCCAGTGCGGCACCAGATGCGAGTTCGCGATCAGCACGCGCGGGGCCCATTCATGCGTGCGGAACAGACCCACCGGCTTGCCGCTCTGGACCAGCAGCGTCTCGTCGTCACCGAGCGAGCGCAGCGAGGCCACGATCGCATCGAAGGCCGGCCACGAGCGGGCCGCCCGCCCCGTGCCTCCATAGACGATGAGCTCGTCGGGCTTCTCCGCCACGTCGGGATCGAGGTTGTTCATCAACATGCGCAGCGCCGCCTCCTGCACCCACCCCCGACAGGAGCGCTCGCTGCCCCGCGGGGCACGCACGGTGCGCGGCGTGCCGCGATCGAAAACCGCCGGCCGCTTCTCGGACCGCGCAGGCTCTGTTTCACGATGCATCTGCAACCCTCCATCCGCGTCGCCCTGCCCCGCCGGCGGCACCGCACACCAGCGGCGCCCGCGCGGCCCGCGGTCAGCGGCCCGTCTCGAACCACTCCTTCGCCCGAGCGACCAATTCCTCAGCCGAACCGGCGATGGACGGCTCGCCCGGCAACAGCCTGCGGAAGGCCTCGCCGTAGCGCGCCGTGATGATGCGGGGATCGAGGATCACGCAAACCCCGCGATCGCTCTCCCGCCGAATGAGGCGGCCGAATCCTTGACGAAAACGCAGCAGCGCTTCGGGCAGGGCGTAGCCATCGAAGCTCGAACGCCCCGTCTCCTCCAACGCCTCCGAGATGGCCTCAACCCTGGGATCGCTGGGAACGGGAAAAGGCAGGCGCGTGAGCACGAGCAACTCGAGCTCTTCGCCCGGAAAGTCGACTCCGTACCAGAAACTCGCCGTGCCTAGGAGCGCCGCGCGCCGCGCCAGGCGAAACCGCTCGACCAGTTGGGCCCGGCCGCTGGAGCGGCTCTGGACGAGAAGCTCCAACGGCTCGGGCAGCCGCGCCCGTCCGAGCGCCCCTCCCACCTGTTCAAGCGTTTCGTAGGCCGTGAAGAGGATCAGCGCCTTTCGCGGCAGCTCGCGGAGCAACTGCTCGATAGTGGAGGACAGAAAGCTCACGTAGGCGCCCCCGCGGGGATCCGCCGCATGACGGGGGATCAGGGTCAGGATCTGGCGATCGAGGCTGAAGGGGCTGGAAAGGCTCAGCCGTTCTCCTTCCCCCGCCTCCAGCCCGACCTGCCCGGCGAAATAGTCGAAGCCGCCGTCGGTCGCCAGAGTGGCCGAGGTCATGACGACGCTTGCCTGGGGCAGGATCAAATGCTCGCGCAGGGCCGGACCCGTCGCGAGCGGCACGGCCACGAGGGATGGCCCTTCGAGCCGCGCGGCCTCGAGATAATAGACCCGTTCGCGCGCATCCGGAGAGAGCAGACGCGCGAAGCCGTCGCGCGCTTCATCAAGATCTTCCAGGGCACCCTGCGCCGCCTCCAGGATCTCCGAGCTCTCCGCGTCCGGCGAGGCGGGTTGCTCCCGCTCCAGGTCGACGAGCAGCGCGCGGCCCTCCTCATGCAGGGCCTGCAACGACTCCAGCAGGGCATCCACTTCGGGGGGCAGGATCGCCTCCAGCGGATCCCGCGCCAAGCCATAGCGCCGCCGCTCCCCTTCGCGAGGGAACTGAGGATGGCCCTTCAGGATCTCGAAAAAGACGCGGGCCGTCTCCAGGGAGACGCGCGTCCGTTCCTCGAGCGGCTTGAGGCGTCGCGTGAGATTGCGGGCCGCCACCTTGCTGGGCAGGCGCCGCAGGAGACGGCGCACGCGGTCGCTGAAGCCGGGATCGCCCGCCCCGCCGATCGCCCGCACACGCTCGAGCACGAGTCGCTCGCTGATCCTCAACGTCAAAGGGTCGATGGCCGCGTCGGGCAGCAGATGCGCCTCGTCCACGATCACCGCACGATGGTCGGGCAGGATGCCTCCGCCGAAGGCGTCCGCCAGCAGCAGCGAGTGATTGACGACGACCACTTCAGCCTGCCGCGCCTCCTTGCGGGCCAGCTTGTGAAAACATCCCTGATCGGCGCGGCAGGCGCGCCCACGACAGAAGCGCGAGTGCCCGCCGATGCGCGCCATCGCCCAACCGGCCCGCCCGCCCAGATCGGGCGCCTCGGCGAAGTCGCCGCTTTGGGTATTGCGCACCCAGCCTTCCAGCCGCTCGATGAGCCACCGTCCATCCGGGCCGGAACCTTCCTCGGCAACGAAGAGATCCCAGCGGCGCCGGCAGAGGTAATTCGCCCGTCCCTTGAGGCAAACGACGCGCAGGTCGGGATGGATCAGCCGCCTCAGGCGGGGGGCCTCGTTCTGCAGGATCTGGTCCTGAAGGGTGCGGGTGTAGGAGCTGACGATCACCGGCTCGCACTCGCGCCGCGCCACCAGGGCGGCGGGAACGAGGTAGGCCATCGTCTTGCCCACCCCCGTCGGCGCTTCAGCAAGAAGGATGCGCTCGCCGAGCAACGCGTCCAGCACCGCCCGGCCCATGGAGAGCTGTTGCGGTCGCCAGTCGTACCCCTCGATCACCTTCTCCAGAAGCCCGCGCTCGCCGAGGATTCCTTCCAGTTGTCGTGTGATCTGCCGCATCACCCCGTCACACTCCGGCGTCCGGCGCCTGACGGTTCGTCGCCCTTCTCGCGCTCCGGTCGGCCACGGTCCGCCGCCTCCGTCCCGCGACCGGGATCCACCTGGGTCTGCAGCAGGGCCATCGCCTGCGCCATCTCTCTCATCCGGCCGTCGAGGCGCGTCAGGGCCGCGCTGTGGGAGACGCCCGCGGCGGCCAAGGCCATTACGGCCACCAGTAGCGCGAAGAATGCCGGGACGGTCGCGCGCAGGAGGGCGGGCACGACCAGTCCGGCCACGCTCGCCGCGAGAACGCTCAAAGCGATGAGCATCCACGCGGTCGCATGGCCCAGGGAAAGGCGCCCGCGGCGCCCCCCGGCGAAGCTCACGACGACCAGGACCATGGCGGCGGCGGCGAGGATCCAGCAGAGAAGCATCATTCCTCCCGTGACGACCGGCGCCGGGAAGCCTCGAGCGCCAGGGCGACCAGCATCTTGAAGACATAGGCGACCGGCTTCCAGCCGACGTGCAACGATCCGCCCTCGGGATTGTCGCGCATCCGCACGGGAACTTCGACCACCCGGAATCCGGCCCGCCCGCAACGCACGATCACGTTGGCGTCGGGAAAATCGTGGGGGAAGTCGCGCGACCCGGCGTGAAAAGCGACCAGCCGCGCGGAGAGGGCCTGATATCCCGTCGTGGGATCGGTAATCCGGCGCCTCAGAAGAAGCGAGGCCAGCCAGCCGAAGAGGCGCATGCCCAGGCGGCGCGACCAGGGGGGGCGATAGCTGCCCCGATCGAGAAAGCGGCTGCCCAACACCAGATCGGCTCCTCCATCCAACGCCGCGCAGAGGGCCAGGATGGATCCCGGATCGTGCTGGCCGTCGGCATCCATCTGGATCACCCGCGCGTAGCCATGCGCCCGCGCATAGCGATAGCCTGTCAGGAGCGCAGCCCCGTAGCCCAGGTTGAACGGATGGACCACGACCGCGGCCCCGGCGGCACGCGCCTCCCGCGCGGTCTCGTCGCGCGAGCCATCGTCGATCACGAGCAGCGCCGCC
>JAZDGX010000049.1:0-2461 GCA_043806645.1 Candidatus Eiseniibacteriota bacterium
GTGTCGCATGAGGGTCGTGTGGGAGACTTGGAAGCGACGGGCGGTTTGGCGCAGGCCCGGGCCTTCGGAGGCCCAGAAGGCAACTTCGGGAAGGAGGTCTCGTCGGCGGAGCCAGTA
Organism: Candidatus Eiseniibacteriota bacterium; assembly: GCA_043806645.1. Taxonomy (GTDB): domain Bacteria; phylum Eisenbacteria; class RBG-16-71-46; order CAIMUX01; family WJJG01; genus JAZDGX01. Next base: position 118 of record JAZDGX010000049.1, read on the forward strand.
GTCGGCGGCGAAGGTGCGGGTGGAAAAGTGGCGGCCGCAGTGGAGGCAGGCGAAACGCTGGAAGCGGCGGCGGTCGGAAGGGCGCAAGTAGACGCCGTCGAGGACATAACGCCAATCCTCACGGGGCGTGTGGTAGAGGCAGGCGGGATTGGGACAGTGAGGCGGACGGAATCCGCCGTGATGACGAGGTCGCCGGAAACGGAAACGCTCTGGACGCTCGAGGCTCATGCCTCAAGAAGTAGCGCCCGCCGTGCCCGCCAGGGCGGAGAGGGCACCGATACGAGTGAGAACGCTGCAAGACCGAAACGTGGAATCCCTTGGGCTCGCAGATCCGCAGATTTCAGACCACAACCAACGCTGAGCGCCGCGCGAGCGGGGTGAAAAGAGCGGGGCCGCAGCGTGCCCGCCGCGGCCCCCCGGAAACCGGTGTCTCTCGCGCTCAGTTGTTGATGAGACGCGGCGTGATGAAGATCAGCATCTCCCGCTTCTCGGTCCGCGTGTTGCTGGACTTGAAGAGATGCCCCAGCAACGGGATGTCCCGCAGATAGGGCACCCCGCGTTCGTACTCGATCTGGCTCGACCGGATGAGCCCGCCGATGACGGCGGTGCCCCCGTCGGTCACCACGACCCGCGTGTCGGCTTCGGTCGTCGTGAAGACGACCCCGCCCTGCACGGTGGCCTGGGAGGTCAGGTCGCTCACCTCCGGATGGATGTCCATGGTGATCAAGCCGTCTTCATTGACGTGAGGCACCACTTCCAGGGTGATGCCGACCTTCTTCAGCTCCGTGATCGCGTTGCCGGCGAAGTCGAGGGTGATCAGCGGCACTTCCTTGCCGACCAGGATGCGGGCCTGGCGGTTGTTGACCGTCGTGATCCGCGGCGCCGAAATGATCTCGGCCTGGTTGGCATCCTCAAGGGCCTGGAGCTTCGCCTGGATCTCCCCGAAGGAGCGGATGACGCCGATCTGCACCTCCGAGACCGGATCCAGCACATCATCGGCCTGCACGTGCACCGATCCCGAGGCGTTCGCCGACGAGGAGTGCACGTCGTCCACGCCCCAGCTGATTCCCAGCTGGCGCGCCGCGTAGGCATCGACGTCGACGATCTTGGCCGCGATCTCGACTTGGATCGTCTCGCTGTCGAGACGGCGGATCATCGCCTCGAGCTCTTCGAGCCGCGGCGCGATGTCGGTGAGGATCAAGGCGTTGGTGCGCGGATCCATCTCGATGTGGCCCCGCGCGCTGATGAACTTGGAGAGCGTCTCCTGAAGCTCCTTGGCGTTGGCATAGTCGATCAGGATCACCCGCGTGATCAGCGGCATGTATTCCTCTTGCTTGCGCGCCGCCGACTCCAGGGACAGGGCATCCTCGCGGGCGGTCTTCTGGGTGGCCACGCGGATCACGCTGCCGTGATCGACGAAGACCAGACCGCTTGCCTCGCAGACGGCGTCGAGCATTTGGGGCCAGGTGAGATCGCGCGCGCAGATCGTGAGGTTGCCGTCCACGTTGTTGTCGGCGACGATGTTGACGCCGGCGTACTCCGCAATCGACCGCAGCACCGTGTGGATGTCGGCCTCCTGCACGTCGAGGGAGAAGGTCGTGAGCGTGCCGGAGGGGCGCTTCAAGGTCCCGGTGCGTCCCGTCACGCCAAAGTCCTCGTCCCCGCTCTGCGCGATCAGCCGGTCCATCTCCGAACCCCCGTCCAGGCCCGCGACGCGCAGGGAGTTCAGCGGATCAGGCGCGGCCGCGCGGTCGGTGCGCGTTTCCATCGCGGCGAGCCAATCCCGATCGACCGAGGCGCTGATCTGCTCCGCGTTGCGAACGGCGCTGCCCCAGCGGGCTTCGTCTGCGGATTCGACTTCCGCGGCGGCGGGCTGCACGGGCCGCGGCTCGCGGCTCGCCTGATCCCAGGAGAACTCCCCAGGAAACTCCGCCGCAGCGGCGGGCGCCCCGGCCCAGAAGTGGGCTTCCCCCGCGGGGTCGGTGCTGGCCTCGGACTCGGTGGCCTCGGACTCGACGAACGCCTCAGGGTCGATGAAGACCTCGGTGTCGACGAAGACCTCGGGCTCGACGAAGGCCTCGGGCTCGACGAAGACCTCGGGCTCGCCAACCGCCTGGGGGCGGGCGAAAGACGCGGGCGCCACGACGGACTGAGACTCGGTGATCGCCTCGGGCTCGGCCACATCCTCGGCCGCCTGAGTCTCCGCGACCGCTGCGGGCGCCTCCGTCCAGAAGGGGCCGCTCCAGATCGCGGCCGCGACGTGCGCATCGCCGCGCGGTGCGGGGGCCGTCGGCCCGGCCGTGGCACCGGGGCTGTCCGGCTGGGACGCCGCGGCGAAGGAATC
>JAZDGX010000050.1:0-2938 GCA_043806645.1 Candidatus Eiseniibacteriota bacterium
CCGATCTTCACACGGTTGATCTTTCTCCTGATGTTTCGCTAGTCGTCTAGCGTGACGAGGCGTGGATGCCGGGAGAAGGCAGCAAAAGGAAGGAAGTCGCGGGCAGAGGTTCGAGGTCCCCCCTTGTTCCGTCCCGTGACCGAGGTGCTCATCGAGCCCTGCAGGAGATAGAGCGCCTGCTTCGCGTCGCCTCTCTCCACCAGGCGGCCGACAACCCCATCGGGGCTCTTGAATCTCTGGAGCAAGCGCAGATTCTGGCGGAATCCAAACCGGCCGCGACGCGGGCCGAGATCCTCTTGCGCATTGCCGAATGCCTGCGCCGCCGGGGTCAGTTCGAGGAGGCGCATCTCAAGATCGGGGCTGCGCTCGAGTTGGCCGGCAGCGCGGCGGATCCGGTCCTGAGAGGCCGGGTGCTCTGGCGTCTGGGAGATATCCTGTGCGGCCTGGGGCGCTACGAGCAGGCCCTGGCCGCCTGCGAAGAAGCGCACGAATTGCTGCGGTCCTCCAGCGAACATGCCGAGATCGGCTTTCTCGAAATCGCCCGCGGCACGATCTGCAGCCGCCGGGGAGACGTCGTCCGCAGCCGGGAGTGCTTCGAGAGCGCCCTCTTCTGTTTTCGCCGCATCGATCATCGCGAGGGCATCGCCCTTGCCCTCAACAATCTCGGCCTGCTGCTCAAGAATGGGCCGCACTGGGCCGATGCTCGCGACTTTCTCACCCGCGCGCTGGCGGTCAGCGAGGCGGCTGGCGATTACACGCGGGTCGCGACCCATTCGGTCAATCTGGGGATTCTCTATACCAAGCTCTGCAATTGGGAGTTGGCCGAAGAACACTTGAGCCGCGCGGTGTCGATCAATCGCGAGGTGGGCAACAGCTTCGCGCTGGTCAAGGCACTTCTGGCATCAGGCCTGATGCATCAGCGCCGGGCGCATCGGGAGCGGGCGGCCGCGCTCTACGCGGAGGGCCGCGAGATCGGCGAGCGCCACGACTACCGGCGCGAAATCGTGTTGTGTGACGAGTTCGAGGGCGAACTCCTCATGGATGAGGGTCGGTTCGAGGAGGCGCGCTCCCGTTTGAATCGCGGGCTCGCCCGCGCGATGGAGTTTGCACCCGACGGGGATCTGGTGCCCGAGCTGAAAATCCGCCTCTCCCGCCTGGCGCTGCGGGAGAACCGAATCCGCGAGGCGGAGGATCTGGCGGTTGAAGGATACCGCGGCGCTCAGCATGTCCGGGCGGGCACGGAGGCGGGAGTCGCCCTGCGCTTGCTGGGTGAATCGCTCTCCTTGAAGGGGGCCTTCCGTCCCGCGGGGCGGCTGCTCGAACGCTCGCTGAAGCAGTTGGAACGCACGCCTGAGCGCTACGAACTGGCTCTTTCCCAGATCGCGCTGGCCCGCCATCTGGGCAGGGTTCACGGCAAGGAAGATCCCGCGGCCGCCGAGGGTCTGCCCGAGCGGGCCATCGAGTTGGTCAAGAAGGCTTGGACATTCTTCGCCTCGGTCGATCTTCCCGAGCAGGCGGCGGAAGCGCTCGTCGAACTGGCGCAGCTGTGCGTCGAACTCGGTCGCTTGGACGACGCCATGCGCGACATCGCGCGGGCGCGCGGGCTGTCCGAGCAGCTGGGGCGCCGGGATCTGCTGCGCAGATTGGACAGCCTGCACGAGCTGCTCGAGGAACGTTCCGCCCGCACGGCCAACCTCGTCTCACCCGAGGCCGATCTCATCGAGCAATGGGGCAGACTGTTCGGACAGGATCTGCCCGCGGACGAGTGCCTGGCGAAGATGTTGCAGTTCGTCGTCACCCGCCTCGAGAGCAATGCCGGTGTGATCGCCTCGCCGGGAAAGAGCGCGGACCATGAGGTCGAGGCGGCGGTGGGGCTGTCTCGCGCGCAGGCCCAGGCCGCCCTCGCGGCGGTGGCCCCCTTCGTAAAGGAAAACGGCATCTGCCTGGCCACCGAGTTGGGGGCGGACTCGCGTTTCACGGCGCATGCCACCGGTGCGCTGAATGGCGTACGCGCGTTGGCCGCGCTGCGCGTCAGGCTTCCCGATGGCGACGGCCTGCTCTACCTCGATCGCCGGACCGATGGCGCCCGGCCCTATGGATCCGCCGCCCTGAATCAGTTGAGCCTGTTGACCGGGCTCATGGCGCTCGGTCTCTCGCAAATCCGCAGGGAACGGGACCTCCGCCGGCAGCGCCAGTCGTTGCTCGACGAGTCCGCCCGCGGGCCCTTCGCGGAATACATCACCTGCCACCGTCCGTTGAAGCAGGTTTTCGCCCACCTGGCGCGTGTCGGGGAATCGACGGCCAGCATCATCATCATGGGGGAGACCGGCACGGGAAAGGGCCTGTTGGCGCAGTGTATTCATCAGGCGAGTTCCCGGCGCCAGCGTCCTTTCGTCACGGTCAACTGCGCGGCCCTGCCCGAGCCCCTGCTCGAGAGCGAGCTCTTCGGACACGTGCAGGGCTCGTTCACGGGGGCGATCCGCACCAAGCGCGGCCTCTTCGAGGTGGCCGACGGCGGGACGCTGTTGCTCGACGAAATCTGCCGCGCCAGCCTCGCGGTGCAGGCGAAGCTCTTGCATGTGTTGGATTCCAGGGAAGTGCGCGCGGTGGGTGCGACCCACGGCCGGAAGGTCGACACGCGGGTGATCTGCGCGAGCAATATCGATCTGCGCGAAGCGATCCGGCAGGGCCTCTTTCTCGAGGACCTTTTCTACCGCCTGAGTGATTTCACGGTGGAGTTGCCTCCGCTGCGTGAACGCCGCGAGGACATTCCGCTGCTGGTGCATCATTTCTTTGCGGAGGCGTGCGGCGAGATGCAGCGGAGCCCGAAGGGACTGTCGCGCGAGGTGATGACGCTGCTGCTCGACCATCCATGGCGGGGCAACATCCGCGAGCTGATGCAGGTCGTCCGCAGGCTCGTCGCCCTGAGCGAGGACGA
>JAZDGX010000051.1:0-18489 GCA_043806645.1 Candidatus Eiseniibacteriota bacterium
GCAGAAGGTGAACTGGTTGGTGAAGGAGCCCAGGCTGGAGCTGTTCGGCACCTCGACACGCGAAGGGGTGCCGTGGAAATCGAGCGCCCCTCCGACACGCCCCTGAGTCCAGGTCGCGTCTATGATCTGGCCATGATTCCCGTAGTCCGAGCTGTCGATGGCGGTCGCGCCCGCACCTTCCTCGAACGCCCAGTACCCGACCTGGTCGGGGTCGCGCGGCTGGCCGGAGGCAATCGCCCCAGGGATCGAAACGGCAGCCAGAACGACGGCGAGCCATTGAACGACGGAGAAGGTACGCTCTCTCATCTCACTCTCCTTGCTGCAATCGAAGTGTTTGTCATGGCCCGAATGGAGAAACCTCTTCTTTCTTGTGGACTGAGGGGATCGACCTGGCACCAGAGAAACGAATGGCCAGCGACATCCGACACTGCAGCCCGCGCGGCCGAGTCCCGATTCCACCTAAACGATACCACAACAAGGGGTAGAGAGCCAGCGCGCACGCGAAGGGCATGCGCCATTTCAGCCATGCGCAATCCCGAGAGCCTCGGGGCACCCGTCGCAGCGCTGGAGGATTCGGCGCAGCGCATCCGGCGATGGATCCGTCCGGCCGCCGAGGGCGCGCCGGGAATCCGCACGTTCAAGCGCGGCCGCGCCGTGCAGAAGATTGTGGAACCCGCCTCCACCAGGTGCAATGCTTCGCGGTCGGGTCCGGCAGGCGAAGAGCAGGGCCTTCGGGCTCGCCGTGATGCGCATTCAAGGGATCCGTGATGTCCACCACAAGCTACGATCAGGAATTCCTGATCCGCCACCGGTTGCCGCGACCGATTTCGCGCGCCTATGAATCGGTCTGTCTGGCCGGCGATGGCGATGATCTTGCCTTTCGCTGCCGCTGGTGCGCGCAGGTCGCCCTGCGCTTCCTGGCACTCCTGCGCCAGGCCACGCGCGTGGCGGCCGAGGGGAGTGATTCGATCAACCCACCCTCCGGCGCGGACTTGCGTCCCGGCGTCCTGGATGCGGCCCGGCGCGCTCCCGCCACCGCGGCCTTCGCGGAGAAGCTCGCCGGGATCGACGCGCTGCTCCTGCAGAGGTTGATCGAGCCGGACCCGGGCAGCGGGTGTCACGAGGCCTCGGCGTTGAGCGACGCCTTGATCCCCTTGATTCCCCTGGCTTCCACCCGCGTGGTCATTCTGGAGGAGTACTCCTACAACGTACTGCTCGGGCCGCGCATTGAATACCCGGCGACCGGCGGCGGCGCGGTACCCGTTCCGCCCTCTCTGCCGGTGGGCGTGCCCTTGCTCGTCGATTCCGAGACCGGGTGGTTCCTCAATCTCTCCCCGCTCGCGATCTGGGAAAAGCGGCCCCAGGATGCCTTCGGCCATCTGTTCATTCTGCGGAGGGTCGATCAGCAGCAGGGCCACTACACGGAAGATGGAGTGCCCGGCGCCCCGGGGAGCAGCCGGCTGTTGGCGGGCGCCCCGCGCACGGGTGAACTGCCGGCCTATGCGGAGCTGTTCCATGTGCTGCAGTCGCCGCCCGCCCGTTTCCACGACGGCGACGAGCTGGAAGCCTATGGCCGCGTGCTGGGCCTGATCTGGCGGGGAGGCACATCCGATGTGTTCGCCGCCTGCCGCAACGACGAAGTTCCCGTCGCGCTGAAGACCTTCGAATACGAGGTCGGAATACTGGACGAGAACTTCTGGCGCTTCTTGGGTGAGGAACGGTTCTCGAACGGGATCGGGCATTCCGGGGTGATCGGATCGCGCCGGATTCCCTCCGGGCCCTGGGGGATCGTGCATGAGCAGGAACTCGCGCGCAGCGGTTCCTTGAGAGACTTGCTGTTGGTGAACGGAGTGCTGCCGGTGGAGCGCGCGACCGGCATCGCCCTCGAACTTCTCGACATCCTCCAGGCGGTGCATGCGAAGGGGATCGTTCACAACGACGTGAAGCCGGAGAACATTCTCTTCGATGCCGCAGGCCGGGTGAAGCTGATCGACTTCGGAATCGCCTGCGCGCCGGCCGAGGAATGCAACCCGCTGCGGCCCGGGGCGCCGGCCGGCACCCGTGGCTACATGGCTCCCGAACTGAGTTCGGGGGGGCATCCCAGCGCAGCCAGCGATCTCTACTCGGCCGGGGTCGTGCTGGCCGAAATGGTGAGCGGGATGAAGCCGGCCGATCCCCAGGCGGTCCATGCCCTGCGCGAGGTTCCATCTTCCCTGGGCGCCGTGCTGGAGCGCCTGCTCGGCCCGCAGCCGCGGAAGCGTTTCGCCCATGCCGGCGAAGTGGCGGCGGCGCTGCGCGCGGTGCGCGGGCGTCTGGAGCCGGTGCGCGCGGTCACGCTCGACATCGAGGGGACACTGATCCCGGGCTATGGCATTTGGGAGCCGCGTCCGCTGCTGGGCGAGTTTCTCGGTTTCTGTCTGCGCCACTTCCAACGGCTGTTCGTCTACACCCTGCTCGATCGCGATGAGGCCCGCGCCGTCTTCGAGGAACTGGCGCGCCAGGGCGTCGCGCCCGCGCAGTTTCTGGAACGCTACGAGTACGTGGAGTGGCCGCGCGGCGCCGATGGCTCGCTGAAGGATCTGCGGCGCTGCCGGGTGCCGTTGGCGCAAAACAGGATCCTGGACGACATGGAATCATGGATTCCCGAAGATCAGCGCAATCGCTGGATTCCCGTGCGGGATTTCGCGGAAGTGCGCGGCGTGGATCGCGACCTGGATCGCGCGATGACGCGCTTGAGGGAGGGATTCGGCATCGAAACCGGGCCGGCCGCACCCGCCCGCGCGGGCCGCTGAGACGAAGGGTGGGGGCATGGCGCCTGCACATCTGGGGGAGTTGGCCGCGCTGACGACCGCGGTTTGCTGGACGGTCACGGGACTCTCCTTCGAGGCGGCGAGCCGCAGGGTCGGATCGCTCTCGGTGAATCTCATCCGTCTCTTCATCGCCTTCGGACTCCTCTGCCTCTTTGGAGCGATCACGCGGGGCAAGCCGTTGCCGAGCGATGCCGACGCGAACGCCTGGCTCTGGCTGGGCCTCTCCGGTCTGATCGGGTTCTCACTCGGCGATCTCTGTCTCTTCCGCGCCTATGTGCTGGTCGGCGCGCGCGTCGCGATGCTGATGATGTCGCTCGTTCCGCCCATGGTGGCGCTTATCGGCAAGGCCTTCCTGCACGAGGACCTCGCCCTCCGGCACTGGGTGGGCATGGCGGTGACCGTGGCGGGCGTCATGTGGGTCGTGCTCGAGAAGCGCCGCGCTGGGGGCGGACTCACACAGGAGGAGCAACTCAACGGGGCCGGTGTGCGCAACGCGTCCGGGAGGAGACTCCCGGGTGTCCTGCTCGCCCTGGTGGGCGCGATCGGGCAGGCGGTCGGGCTGGTCATGAGCAAGAAGGGCATGGGGGACTACAACGCCTTTGCCTCCACTCAAATTCGCATCCTGGCCGGCCTCGCCGGCTTCGTGATCCTATTCTTCTTCATTCGCTGGTGGCCGCGCGTCTGGACGGCGATGGCCAATCGGCCCGCGATGGCGCGCACCGCGCTGGGCGCCACCTTCGGTCCCTTTCTGGGAGTTTCCTTCTCATTGCTCGCCGTACAACACACCCAGGCGGGAGTGGCGGCTACGATCATGGCCATCGTGCCGGTGCTGATCATCGCGCCCGCGGCGATCCTGTTTCACCAGCGCGTGACCGCGCGCGCGGTGCTGGGTGCCTGCATGGCCGTGGCGGGGGTGGGGATCCTGTTCCTCGGGTGACCGCGGACGGTCCGGGGCGGCGGATCCCTCGACCAAAGCCCGCGGGCAGGATCAGGCCGCCGACTTGCCCAGTTCGTGCTTCGCCCCATGCATGACCACATCGACAGCGGTCTTCAGCAGCAGGAAGAAGACCGTCGCCACGGTCCCGTTTCCCAGCGGCATGCCGAGGATGATCGTCAGATGCATGGGGACGATGCGCGCATAGGGCTGGAACATCACCGTGCCCAGATTCTGTTTGCGCAGCGCATCCTCTTGGCGATTGCGCCGGTATGAATAGAGATGGTTGATGAAGAAGACTCCGATGCAGAGGAGGATCGGCCAAGCGTCCCATGGCTCGGATGCTGCGGAGTTCCTCTGGCTGTCCATGACGCCCAGGAAGATGAGATACGCCACATGGAAGAACCCGTAGTGGATGGCGAAGAAGAAGGCGACCTGCCGCTTCGATTTCTCGGTCGGGGCCACCGGCCGCTCGTTCATCTGGAATCCGTCGGTCGTGAAGTTGCGGAGAGAGAGGATCCGAAAGACATTGAAGATACCGATGATGACGCTCTGCGCCCAGTAGATCCACAGTGTCGCCCCCAGGTCCCAGCCCTCGATCAGAGCGACCACGATGGTCGCGACGTTGGCCAGGACCAACCCGCGCGCCGTGGGATCGTGGGGCACGCGCTCGAACTGGCGCACGAGGAAGCGACGGTCGAGCTGTGCCCGCGCGCCCGTTTCCGCGGAGCCGGAGGGCTTGGACACGGGCGCCGGGTACGGATTCTTCAGCGAGATGCTCATCATTCCTCCGCCTCGCCGAAGGCTGCGAGAAACGCGCTGGCGCGCAACGCAGGCCGGCGTTGGAGCCGTTCGATCAGCGCCGCCGCCGCCGTGCGGAAGATCTCCTCATCCATGTCTGCGGCGCCCGGCCGATCGCCCGGCTCGCGATTGGCCGTGTAGTAGTTGTCCCCGATTTCCAGCGCCGGGCGGGTCGCGTGGACCGCCAGGGCGCGCTGAGAGCAGTAGACCTCCCCGTCGTCGTAGCGCGGATTGCGGCCCGTCTCGACGAGAGCGTTGTGCACGACGCGCGAGTCCTCGCGCCCGCCCGCAAGCCCCCGCGTGACCGAGATCCCACAGGCGCCGGTGCGGTAGATCGCGTTCGAGGCGATATCGCCGTAGGGGCGCCCCGCGTCGGCGTCCCACAGCGCAATGCCCCACGTGAGCACCTCCTCGATGATGTTTTCTCGCACCTCGGCCTCGGCGTCGACGAAGAGGCCGATGCCTTTCCAGTAGCGGCGCACCAGGTTGCCGAGGATCGTCGCCTGCGCGTTCCAGGTGACGCCGATCGCGACGCCGCGGCCCCCCCGCGCGGGCCCGCCGCGCCCGCTGTCGACGCCGTCGATCACGCAGTCTTCGATGTGGCCGACGGCGTCGCGGTAGAGGGCGATGCCGTCCCAGGAATTTCCGAGGATCTCGCAGCGGGTGAGGCGCAGGCGTGCACCCTCGCGGCCGCAGATCCCCATGATCCCGACGACCGTCGCTTCGATCGTCGCCGAATCTCCCAGATTGTGCGCGATGCGGCAGCGATCGAGCGCCAGCGCGGAGCGGCGCACGACGACGGCGGCGTCGGTGGCCCGGCCGCTCGTGTCGCGCTCACCACCCGTGACCGTCACGCCTTCCATGCGGCAATCCCGGCAGTCCTCGAAAAGCAAGCCGTAGCCCGCGTGCGTGACGATCGTCACGCTGTCCATGCCCGCGCCGCGGAGCAGGAGGGCATCGCCGCTGATGCGCAGGCCGAGGGTCGCGGGGATCGCTTGCGCCGGATCCTGGCAGTTGCCGCAACTGGGGTCGGTGTAGGCGGTGGGCGAGAGGTCATAACGGCCGGGGGCCAGTTCCAGCACCGCCTCCGATCCGGAGCGCGCGGCGAGATCGATCGCCTCCGCGAGCGTGCCCAAAGGGTGCTCACGCGAGCCGTCCCCGGGCGGTGCGTCGGGGAACGGGGGCGCAACATGGATGATCTGCCCGGGACTGTCCGCGTCCGATGCCGCGGCAGAAGGCGCGAGGGCTGCGACGATCGCCAGGAGCGACGCCGCCAAGGGGAGCGGGGGAACAGTCACAGCGATGCCCTCCGATCCGTTCTCCATGTTCGCGGGCCGGGCAGGAGCGCCGAGAATACCACTCCCTGGATGGGGAGCAACCGCCGGGCTCGTCCGCCGGGCTCGTCTGTTGCCCCGGCGCGGGGAGGATGCTACCGTCGCGGCCTCGCGGGGGTGGACGAGTCGGATCCCGGAATGTCGGCGGAGCGGGGACGGGGAGACGATGGCAGAGACGGATCGTTCCATGCCGCACAGGCTCGAGATCACCTTGCGTCCGGAACTCTTCGACGCCGAGGGTGCCGCGGTGGCGCGCAAGGCGCGGGACTACTTCGGCTACCGCACGGCCGAGGTTCGCACGGTGCGCGCGATCACGATCGATGCGCAGCTTGCCACAGCCGTGCTCGAACGCATCCGCACCGAGATCTTCACCAATCCCGTGACCGAGATTTCCTCTTTCGCCTCCCTCTCCCTGCCTGCCGATTGGGTGATTTGGGTCGGGTATCTGCCCGGGGTGAAGGACGCCCCCGGGGAGACGGCCCGCGAGGCGATCGAGGATCTTCTGGGTGCGCCCCTGGGCGAAGGGGAGGCCTGCTATACCTCGAGACTCTACTTCATCCGGACCGCGGATGCACCGGACGCTCCCGCGCTGACCGCGGCGCACGTGAGCCGCATTGCCCGGGAACTGCTGGCCAATGATCTGATCCAGCGCTGGAAGATCTGGCACGTGGCGGGATCGGGCGCCCAGCCCCAGGGAGAGAGCGGTCCGGCGCCGTCGTTCGCCGCGCGCACGGCGGCGGCCGCGGACGAGGTCTCCGCGCCGCTCTGGGACCCGGCCGTGGGCATCGGATTCGGCGTGCCCAAGGTCGAACTGCATCACCGTCCGCGGGTGCAGGAGATCCCGATCGGCAGCGACGACGAGTTGTTGCGCCTGAGCGCCGAGCGCCACCTGTTTCTCGATCCCCGCGACGCCCCCGCCATCCGGCAGTACTACCTGCGGCCGGAGGTGCGGCGCGCGCGCCGTGAGGTCGGCCTGGATCTGCCGACCGACGTCGAGATCGAGTACATCGCCCAGGCGCGCTCGGACCACTGCAATCACAACACCTTCCGGGGACTGTTCGAGTACCGGGATCGGTCGACCGGCGAAGCGTTCACGATCGACAGTCTCTTCAAGACCTTCATCCAGGAGCCCACGCTCGCCGTGGCCGCCAGGAAGGATTGGGTGGTCAGCGTCCTCTGGGACAACGCGGGAGCGGGGCGCTTCGACGAGCGCCACGTCTACACGATCACCGGCGAAACGCACAACTCGCCCTCGAATATGGAAGCCTACGGCGGATCGCTGACGGGCATCGTGGGCGTCTACCGCGATCCGTTGGGGACCGGCCGCGGCTCGCGGCTGATCTGCGGGACCTACGGCTACTGCACCGGCCCGCGCGACTACGCCGGCCCGTTGAAGCCGCGCCTGCATCCGCGCCGCCTGCTCGACGGCGTCGTCGAAGGCGTGCGCGACGGCGGCAACAAGAGCGGGATTCCGACCGTCTTCGGGCAGCTCTTTTTCGACGAGAGCTATCTGGGCAAGTGCCTGGTCTACGTGACGGCGGTCGGGATGATGCCGGCAACCGTCGCGGGCGAGCGCTCCGACCAGAAGCGTACCCACCCCGGGGACCTGGTCGTCATGTCGGGCGGCCGCGTCGGAAAAGACGGCATCCATGGGGTCACCGCTTCCTCGCACATCTACAGCGAGCACACTCCGGCGGGGCACGTGCAGATCGGCGATCCCTATACGCAAAAGAAGATGCACGATTTCTTGATCGAGGCGCGCGACCGCGAGCTGATCCGCTTCATTACCGATTGCGGCGGCGGAGGGCTGAGCTCGGCGGTGGGAGAGTCGGCCCGTTTCGCGGGCGGGGTGGAGGTCGATCTCGACCGGGTGCCGTTGAAGTACAGCGGCCTCGACCAATGGGAGATCTGGATCTCCGAGTCCCAGGAGCGCATGGTGATCGCGGTCCATCCCGACCGGATCGAGGAGTTTCTCGAGCTTTCCCGCCGCCATGCGGTCGAGTCGACGGTGATCGGGCGCTATACCGACAGCGGATACGTGCACCTGAAGTACGAAGGTGTGAGTTGCGCCTACGTCGCCCTGGATCTCTTCGAGAGCGACTTTCCGCAATGGACCTTCGCGGCCGAGTGGCTCTCACCCGCTGCGCGCGGCCTGACGGAACCGGTGATCTCGGAGCCGCAGGACCATGGCCGCTGCCTGCTGGCCATGCTCGCGCGGCCGAACATCGCCTCGCACGAATGGATTCAGAGGCAGTACGACCATGAGGTGCAGGGCGGCAGCGTCATCAAGCCGCTGGTAGGGGTCAATCAGGACGTCCCCGCGGATGCGGCGGTGCTGCGCCCGGTGCTCGACTCGACGCGCGGGCTGGCCATCACGCAAGCCTTGAATCCGAACTACAGCCCGATCGACACCCATGCGATGACGGCGGTGACGATCGACGAGGCGGTGCGGCGGATCGTCGCCGTGGGCGGCGACCCCGCGCACATCGGGGGGCTCGACAATTTCTGCTGGCCGGAAGTTCGCGGCGATGCCGCGCGCAACCCCGACGGCGCGTACAAGGCGGCGCAGCTGGTGCGCTCCTGCCTGGCGTTGAAGAGCGCGTGCCTGGCGATGGACATTCCGCTGCTCTCGGGCAAGGACAGCTTGTACATCGACGGCAGCCTGGCCGGCGCCTTCGGCGAGCGGCACCGCATCTCGGGGCTGCCGGCGCTCCAGTTCACCGCCATCAGCGTGGTGCCCGATGTGCGGCGGGCGACCGGTCTCGAACTGAAGCGTCCGGGAGATGTCATCTATGCTCTCGGGACGACGCGCGATGAGCTGGGCGGGTCCGAGTACTACGCGATGTTCGATGTGCTGGGGCGCAATGTCCCGACCGTCGAGCATGACTCGGCATTCGCGCTGTACGTGGCGCTGGCGGGAGCGATCGGGGAAGGCCTGGTGTCCGCGGCGCACGGGATCTACCGGGGCGGGCTGGGCGTGCACCTGGCGCTGATGGCGATGGCGGGCGGGCTGGGCCTCACCGTCGACCTCGGGCGCGTTCCCGCGGGGATGGATCGGGACGCCACGATCCTGCGCAACGATGTCCTGCTCTACTCGGAAAGCGCGGGCCGGCTGCTTGTCACCGTACCGGCGCAGCAGCGCACGCGGTTCGAGCAGCGGCTGGAGGGACATCCGATCGCGGCGATCGGAGAGGTGGTGGCGCAACCGCGGCTGCTCGTGCGTGGCATTGCCGGCGAGACCATCATCGATCTTCCCGTCGAGACGGCCTGGCGCGCCTGGAAGGGGACCTTCGGGCATCTGGTCTAGGCCCGCGCGGATCGCTCCACCGGTCGAACGCGCGGCGCGGGATCCGGCGGCGTGGTGGATGGGGTGAGGGCGAATGACCAAGGGACGGCATCTCGAGACGGCGGCGATGCGGCTTGCGGCGGCGCAACCGGCGGCCCCCGCTGCGGCACGCGGCGGAGTGCGCGCGCTCGTGCTCGGCGGATACGGCCTCAACTGCGACATGGAAACGCTGCATGCCCTCGCCCTCGCCGGCGCCTCGCCCGAGCGGGTTCATATCAACGAGTTGATCGCCGGCGAGAAGCGCCTGCGCGATTATCAGATCTTCGCCTTGATCGGCGGCTTCTCCTGGGCCGACGACCATGGCGCGGGCGTCATCCTCGGCACCAAGCTGCGCCGCCACCTGGGAGAGGAGATCCTGCATTTCGTCGCGGCGGGTCGACTCGTGATCGGGATCTGCAACGGTTTTCAGGCGCTCGCCAATCTCGGCCTCCTGCCCGGCTGCGAGCCGGGCCGCTTGCGGCGGGAAGTGGCGCTGACCTATAACGATTGCGGAAACTTCCGGAATCAGTGGGTGCATCTTCGCGCGGAGCCCTCGCCGTGCGCCTTCACCCGCGGTCTGACCGGCATCGATCTGCCCACACGTCATGCCGAGGGCAAGTTCGTCGCGCCCGCATCCGTGCTCGAGCGCCTGCGTGAGAACGGACAAATCGCCCTGCGCTATGCGCTGCCCGGCGGTGCGCCCGCCGAAGGGGCCTTTCCCTGGAATCCGAACGGTTCGCAGCTCGATATCGCCGGTATCTGCGATCCCACCGGGCGGGTCTTCGGCCTCATGCCCCACCCGGAGGCGTACAATCACTTCACCAACCACCCCGACTGGCGGCGCCGTCGTTGGTCCGGGCCGCGCGGGCAGGACTGCCCGTCGGGTTGTTCCGGTCCAAGGGATGGGGAGCCGTCGTCCACCGAGGAAGGCCACGGCATCGCGATCTTCCGCAACGCCGTGGAAACGGCGCGGGAGCTGCTTGCCCCTTGATGCCGGAGCCTCTTCTCTACGTGCGATCCGCGATCGTCAACAGCGTCGGCTCGTAGTCGGCCGGGGCGGCCAGACCGAGCAGGTTCAGGCACGTGGCCGTCACATTCGCCAGTCCGGCTCCTGCGGGGGGCGACGCGAGGCCGAGGATCTTCCCCGGTGCCGGATCCGACCGGATTCCCAGGTCCGTCTCCGCGCCCAGGCCCAGCGGGTCGTAGAGGATCAGCGGCACGGGGCGCAGGGAATGGCTGGTGCGGGCCTTGAAGCGGCCGGTGGTTTGGTCGCGGACGAGCGCGCCGGCGGCGTCACGCTCGATCATCTCCTCGGCATTGCCGTGATCGGCGGTAATGAGCGCCACTCCCCGGGCCTTGCGCACACCCTCGAGAATGCGGCCCAGGCAGAGATCCACCACCTCCACGGCGAGGATCGCCGCGCCCAGGTCGCCCGTGTGGCCGACCATGTCGCCGTTGGGGAAGTTGATGCGGCCGAAGCGGAAGGTGTCCGCCGCCAGGCGTTCGAGCGTGGTGTCGGTGATCTCGGCCGCCTTCATCCAGGGGCGCTGCTGGAAGGGCACGCGGTCGGAAGGGATTTCGACATATTCCTCGAGTTCCTTCGAGAACATGCCGGTGCGGTTGCCGTTCCAGAAGTAGGTCACGTGGCCGAACTTCTGCGTCTCGCTGCAGGCGAACTGCCGGACGCCGTTGTGCGCCAGGTACTCACCCATGGTGCGGTCGATCTGCGGGGGAGTTACGAGAAAACGGCGGGGGACATGCTGATCGCCGTCATAGAGCGTCATCCCCGCGTAGGCGAGATCGGGACGCCGCCCCCGGTCGAAGTGGGGGAAGTCGTCCCATTCGATCGCCTTGCTGAATTCGATTGCCCGGTCGCCGCGGAAATTAAAGAAGATGACGCTGTCGCCGTCGCGCATCGCTCCGACGGGCCGGGCCTGCTCCACGATGGTGAAATCCGGCAGGAATTGATCCAGCACGCCGGGCTGCTCGGCGCGGAAGGTCTCGATCGCCTCGCGCGCCGATGAAAAGGGGCGCCCCCCGCCTTCGACATGCGCGCGCCAACCGCGCGCGACGATGCTCCAATCCGCCTCGTAACGGTCCATGGTCGTTACCATCCGGCCGCCGCCCGAGGCGATGCGATAGACGCGTCCCTCCCGGCCGTGGAACCGCGCCAGGAGCTTCTCCAGGTGTTCGACGTAGAGGAGCGCGGAGGTTTCGCCCACATCGCGGCCGTCGAGCAGGATATGGAGAAAGACCCGCGGCAGGCCCTCTTCGAACGCGCGCCCGATGAGGGCGTCCAGGTGGTCTTGATGCGAGTGGACATTGCCGTCGGAGAGCAGCCCGACGAAGTGGAGCGCGCCCCCGCGTCCACGGCAGCGCGCGACGAGGTGCTTCCACGTTTCGCCCTCGAACAGCGCCCCGGTGGCGATGGCTTGATTGACCAGCTTGGCGCCCTGGTCGAAGACGCGGCCGGCGCCGAGCGCGTTGTGGCCGACCTCGGAATTGCCCATGTCCTCATCCGAGGGCAGACCGACCGCGGTGCCGTGCGCTTTCAGGCGCAGCCAGGGACAGGCGTCGAAGAGGCGGTCGAGCACCGGCGTGCGCGCCAGGGCGACCGCGTCGCCTGCATCGCCCGGGCCGATGCCGACGCCGTCCATTACGACCAGCAGCACCGGCCCCGGGCGCCGCGTGAAGGCCGTCAAGGGCTCGAGGGTCCAGTTCATCACACGCTCCTCTCGTCCCGCCGCTCCCCGATCCGCATGCGCAAGGTCCGACACTCCACGAGAGCCGGCCTAGACGTCGCGCGGGGCATCCCAGAAGTCGACCAGCGCGTCGGGCCGCTCCCGCTCCTTGAGGATCTCGAAACCGCCCGCTGCCTCGCCGTAGCCGATGACGCGCGGCATCGGCCGGCTGTTGTAGCGCGACCACATGCTGAGCGTGTAGGCCCCCGCATCGTGGAACACCACCAGATCGCCCGCGCGGATCTCGGGCAGCGGCACACCGCGTGCCGGCATGTCGCCCGAGAAACACAAGGGCCCGGCGAGATTCCAGCAACGGCCGCCTCCCTCACGCGGGCGGCCGTGCGGATCATGCACGCTGATGCGATGGAACCAAAGCTCCGGCTGCAGGCATTCCCGCACCAGCAGATCGGCGCCCACGTGCAGGATCGCCGTAGGGATGCCCGCGACTTCCTTCACGTATTCCACCCGGCTCGCGATCCACCCCGCACGGGCGTGCAGATGGCGACCGAATTCGGTGATCAGGCGATAGGTGCCATCGAAGAGCGCGGGACAGCCCTCACGCAGCCGCGCCGCGTATTCCTCCACGGTCACCGCAGCATCCTCCGGACGGTAGGCGACGGGCAACCCGCCGCCAATATCGATGAATTGAATGCGTCCCGGGCCCAGGCGCAGATCGACCTCCCGGGCGAAGTCGAACGCGCGGCGCACTCCGGCGACCAGAAGCTCGAGGGGGCAACCCTGAGAGCCGATGTGCACGTGCACGCCGCGCAACCATGCATGACGTTCAAAAGCACGCCACAGCTCCGCGCGCTGCTCGTCTAGGGGCACGCCGAATTTCGAGTAGACCCCGGCCGTGCTGGTCCCCTCGATGTGGCCGATCCCGACCTGGGGGTTGACGCGCACGCCGCAGGGCTCACCCGTCCCGGGAACCCGGGCGCGCGCCGCGGCGATGCGATCCAATTCGTCGAGACTGTCGGCATTCACATGTACGCCCGCGGCCAGGGCGTAGGCGATCTCGTCCGGGGTCTTGGCCGGGGAATCAAAGACGATCCGCGCGCCGGGAAACCCGGCCGCCTGGGCCAGCTTGAGTTCGGGAAGCGAAGCCGCTTCCGCGCCGGCCTCCCAACGGGCCAGATGCCGCAGCACCGCGACGAGCGGGTTCGCCTTGATGGCGCTCGCGTGCAAGGCGGAGGGAGGGAAAGCCCTGCGCACGCGCGCGAGCTGGCGGGCCAGGGCGTCGAGGTCGTAGAAGACCGCGGCGGTATCCCCGGGGCCGAGCAGGCCTCGCGCGAGGGCTTGCGACAGGATGGAGCCGGCGTTGCGGGCTCGGGTCTGGTCATCGGTTGGCATGCTGTCGATTCTGTAACGAAGATCGAGCTTAGGAAAGAGCAGATACGGACGGTCTGCCTGCGCGGCGAGTTTGCGGAGCCGGGGGACAGGCCGATCGGGGGTGTGCGCCCAGGCCCGTCCCCGTCGCTCCGCGGTTGCCATGCATTCCATCGCAACCCCAAAGGGCACCCGTTCCTGCTCTATGGCGAGCATCGAACAGCCCTCATACATGACCCACGCATAACCTACCCCGGCAGCTGCGGCGTTTGGATCGGGGGCGGCCAGGAATCGCATCCGGAGTCGCACCCCACGGCCGGCTAAGGGAGATCCCTAACGACGAGGGGCGCATGCTAGAATGCGACCGCTGAGCGCACATAGGCGCACTTCCGGCGCTGAGGACGAAATGAGCGAGATCACGCGGGTTTGGATCGTAGGCGGCGGCGCCGTCGGTTCGGTGCTGGCGGCCCTGCTGACGCGCGCGGTCGCGGGGCGCGGGCCGGCGGATGGGCGATGGGCGGCCGTGACGCTGATCGGAACGCGTGAACACTGGCGGGCGGTGCGCGAAGATGGGCTGGCCTTCGACAGCGGGCTGCCCCCCGGCACGCGGGTGCCGCTCGCGACCGCGGATCCGGAAGCCGCACCGATCTTCGGTCGCGAAGATTTGGTCGTGCTCGCCGGCAAGCTTCCGCAGTTGGCCGAGGCGGCGGGCTGGCTGCGCGGCCGTTTGCGGGCGGAAGCCCATCTGCTGTCGCTTCAGAACGGGCTGGGCATCGACGAGCGGGTGACCGCGCTGCTCGGCCATGCGACCGAGCGAGGCCTGGTCTATTTCGGGGCCCACGTGCCCGCGCCCGGGCGCGTACGATATTTCCCGGGCCGGATACGCTTCCGTGCCGGGCCGGCCGCCGCCCGTTTGAGCGAGCTTCTGGGAGACGAGGTGGCCTGCGAAATCGCTCCGGACTTCCGGGCCGCCGAGTGGGAGAAGCTCGCCGTCAACTGCCTGGCCAATCCACTGGCCGCCATCCTCGGCACGCGCAACGACGCGCTCGGGGATGCGCGGCTCGATCCGGTCAAGGAAGCGATCCTCGCGGAGGTGCGTGCGGCGGCGCAGAGCGAGGGCGTGCGCCTGACGCTGACGGTCGCGCACTTCAACGCCTACATCACGGGCGCGACCGGGGGCAACATCCCATCGCTGGCGATCGACCTTGCCCGCGGGCGGACGACGGAGATCGATTTCCTGAACGGGGCCGTGGTGCGGATCGGCCGCGAGCGCGGCCTGGCGGTCGGCGTCAATGCTTCCATCTCGGCGATGATCGAGTTTCTGACGCGGCGCGCGCAGCGACAAGCGCCGACCGGACCGTAAGCACCGCCCGGCCCCGGCGCAGGCGCCGGTCCCACGACGCCGCGGAATCTTCGGAGCCTCAGGGAGCGCCCCCTCCCGCGCGCCCCGCTTGCAGGCCGGCCAGCGCCCGCGGATTCCCGGGCTGGATTCGCAGCGCGGCGTTGAAGGCCCGCGCGGCCTCCGCGGGACGGTCGCGGGCGGCAAGGAACTCGCCGTACCCGAGCAGGGCGGGCAGGAAATCGCTCCGCAGGCGCAGTGCTTCCTTGAAGTGCGGCTCGGCCTCGGCGGGCCGGCCCAGCGCCGCCAGGCTCACGGCCAGATTGCTGTGACCCTCGACAAAAGAGGGCTGGATCGCGAGCGCGCGCCGGAAGTACTCGACCGCCTCGCCGTAGCGTCCTTGTTGGGCCAGCAGGCCGCCGATGTTCGCGAGCGCGGCATACTGGAGCGGATCGCTGGCGACGGCTGCCTCGAAACTCTCCCGCGCCTCCGCGATCCGTCCCAGGAACGCGAGCGCGCGCCCACGATTGTTGTGGGCCATGGCGAGGTGGGGATCGAGGTGCACGGCTTGCTCGAGGTGCGCGAAGGCCTCGTCGAAGCGACCCAGGGTGATCAACGCATCCGCGATGCTGGCATGGATGGAGGCGGCTTCGGGATTGTCGGGCAGGGCCCGTTCGTATTCGGCGATCGCCTCCTCCAAGCGCCCGGCGCGCGCGAGCGCGCTCGCCAAATTGCCACGGAATTCCGCCCGCTGCGGCTTCAAGCGCACCGCCTGCTCAAACGCGCGAAGGGCCTCGCCCGGCAGGCCCAACTTCTCGTAGGCCAGCCCGAGATTGCTGTAGAGCAGGGCCGTCCGCGGCGTGTGGTCGATCATGTGGCGGTAGAGCGTGACGGTGTCGCGCCATGCTGCGATCTGTGCCCGGGTGGCGGCGAACGAGCCGCCGAGCGCCAGCAGGCACGCGATGCCGGCGATGAGCCGGAGCGCTCCGCCGCGGTCCGTGCCCCCCGTCTGAAAGGCGCGCTGGAGCCCGCAGACCAGGAGGAGCAGCGGCCCCAGCAGGGGGAGGATGTAGAGATACTTGTCGGAGAGGATGACCCAGGAATACTGCACGAACCCGAGCGTGGGAGCGAGCCCGGCGAGGAAGATCGCCAGGGTGACCCAACCCGCCTTCGTCCGCCGACGCAGCGCCAGCGCGCCGGCGGCAAGGAGCGTCAGGACGGCGATGCTGGCCAGTACGGCCGGGTGCGCGAGCGTGAAGGGCTGCGGCGGCGCATAGCTTGGGGAGAGGCCCGCCGGGAAGAACATCTTCGATAGATAGAAGGCCGGCTTGTAGAAGGCGAGCAGCAATCCCTGAAGCGGCGTGTAGTCCTCGAAGATCCCGATGTCGGCTGCGCGCTGGTGGGAAAGCAGCGTGATCACCGCTGAGACGGCGGCGAGAAGGATGAAGGGCGCCTTCTCGATCAGGCTGCGCCGGTTGAGTCGGTTGAGCGGCCAGACATCGAGCAGGATCAGGATGAACGGCAGCGGCAGCACCGTGGGCTTCGAAAGCAGCGCCAGCAGGTAGGTCAACCAGGCGCCCGCGTGGGCGAGCCATCCGCCGCGCCGGGCCGCTCGGACATAGAGCACGAGGGTGGCCATGGCGAAGAACGCCGCCAGCAGGGTCTTTCGTTCCGCGATCCAGGCGACCGGTTCGACCGTGAGCGGATGCAGTGCGAACAGCAGGCCGGCGACCAGCGCGGGCAGACGGCGCCCGCAGAGCTGCGTGAGACTCACGATCAGCAGGAGTGTCGTCAGTATGTGCAAGACGAGCGAGGTCTCGTGGATCGGCCGGAGGTTCTCGGGAGTCGCTCCGCGTCGCGCATCGAGCATCAGCGAGACCATGGTGAGTGGGATGTAGTAGCCGGGCACGGTCGAGGGGGCAAGTACCTCGCCGAAGAAGCGCTCGGCCGAATGCCAGCCGGGATTGCGCACCAGGGGGTTGTCGGTCAGGAAATCATGGTCATCGAAGCAGAGCGCGCGGGCCGCGAGGACCGGCCAGTGGGCGGCGGCGACGATGACCACCGCGGCCAGGAGCAGCGCGATCCACATCCCCGGGCCCGGGCCGCCGGTCCCCGTCCGGGGGCGTTCCGCCGCGGAGTGGAGCGGGTGCCGGCCGCCGCCGCGGGCCTCGCCCGATGAGGGGCGGGGAGTCTTGTTCCTGAGTCGCCGATCCACAATGCGGGCAGTATAGGGGAGAGCGGGGCCCGCGGGACAGCGTGAAGATTCAGGGTGAAGATTCACCGGGCGGCTTGAAGATTCATCGCGCGCGTTCGGGCTTGAAGACCAGAATCCCGAGCGGCGGCAGCGTGATGTCGAGCGCATGGGCCTGGCCGTGGGCGCCGACGGGTATGGTCTCGGCGCCGCCCAGATTGCCCTGGCCGCCGCCGCCGTAGAGCGGCGCGTCGCTGTTGAGCGCCTCGCGC
The DNA here is from genome assembly GCA_043806645.1 of Candidatus Eiseniibacteriota bacterium. Classification (GTDB taxonomy): domain Bacteria; phylum Eisenbacteria; class RBG-16-71-46; order CAIMUX01; family WJJG01; genus JAZDGX01. The sequence goes on from JAZDGX010000051.1 coordinate 17,074, forward strand.
CAGATCCCCGGATGGGGTACCCCCAGGCGATAGTGGTGCCGCGTCACGGGTGTGAAGTTGCATACGCTCACGATCACGCTGCGTTCGTCGCGGCCGCGGCGCAGGAATGAGACGATGCTCTGGCGGCTGTCGTTGACGTCGATCCACTGGAATCCGGCCGGATCGAAATCGAGCTCGTACAGGGCCGGTTCCCCGCGCAGCAGGGTGTTCAGATCGCGCACCCAGCGCTGCAATCCGCGGTGCAGCGGCCGCTCGAGCAGGTGCCAATCGAGGCTGCGATCGTGGTCCCATTCGTTCCATTGACCGAATTCGCCGCCCATGAAGAGCAGCTTGCGGCCCGGATGCGTGAACATGTAGCCGTAGAGCGCGCGCAGGTTGGCGAACTTCTGCCACTCGTCCCCGGGCATCTTGGCCAACAGCGAGCCCTTACCGTGCACGACCTCGTCATGGGAGAAGGGCAGGATGAAGTTCTCGTGAAAGGCGTAGAGCAGCCCGAAGGTCAGACTGCCGTGATGGAATTGCCGATGGACCGGGTCCTTGCTCATGTAGAACAGCACGTCGTGCATCCAGCCCATGTTCCATTTCAGGCCGAAGCCGAGCCCCCCCAGATAGGTGGGCCGCGAGACCATCGGCCAAGCGGTCGATTCCTCGGCGATCGTGACCGCGTCGGGGTGCTTTTCATAGACGAGCTGATTGAAGCGCTTGAGGAAATCGACGGCGTCCAGATTCTCGCGCCCGCCGTGGGGGTTGGGGATCCACTCGCCCTCGCTGCGCGAATAGTCGAGGTAGAGCATCGAGGCGACCGCATCCACGCGCAGGCCGTCGATGTGATACTGCTCGAGCCAGAAGAGCGCGTTGGCGAGGAGAAAATTGCGGACCTCGCGGCGGCCGTAGTTGAAGATGAGGCTGCCCCAGTCACGGTGCTCGCCCTGGCGCGGGTCGGCATGTTCGTAGAGATGGGTGCCGTCGAAATACGCCAGACCGTGGATGTCGCGCGGAAAGTGGGCGGGGACCCAGTCGAGCAGGACTCCGATGCCCGCCTGATGCAGATGGTCGACGAAGGCCATGAAGTCGTCCGGGTCGCCGTGGCGGCTGGTCGGCGCGAAGTAGCCGACCGTCTGGTAGCCCCAGGATCCGTCAAAGGGATGCTCGGTCACCGGCAGCAGCTGGACGTGGGTGAAACCCATCTCGCGCGCGTATTCGGCGAGCCGGACCGCGAGTTCGTGATAGGTGAGCCAGCGGTTGTTCTCTGTGGGAACGCGCATCCACGATCCGAGGTGGACCTCGTAGATGCTCATGGGTGCATCGAGCGCCTGGCGCGCGCCGCGGGCGGCCATCCATGCGCCGTCGCCCCAGGCGTATCCGGACAGCTCCCAGACGCGCGAGGCCGTCTGCGGGCGGATCTCCGCGGCGAAT
>JAZDGX010000052.1:0-5798 GCA_043806645.1 Candidatus Eiseniibacteriota bacterium
TCCCAGGATCGGAACGAGAACGACATAGAGGCCGGTGATGAAGCCCGCCTTTCCGGCCGTCGTGTAGACGAGACCCGCCTGCTGGAGCGAGGCGCCCACAAAGAGGATCAGGCCGGCAGAGAGGCTGCCTTGCAGGAGGGGGGTCAGGAGAGGCTCGTCGTGCGGCAGTCCTCGCCCAACAGGGTCCCGCAGAGACCCTTTGTGCCGGGGCCCTCGCTGCGAGGGGGCCCGCGGGAGACCCCACGCGCGGCAGTCCTCGCGACCAGGGCCCTCCGCGCGGCCCGGGGACGGCGCGCGGTGAGCCTCGATGGCGCGCGATCCACGGGATGAGCACAAGCGCGCCGAGACCGAAGCGGATGCCGTTGAAGGTGAACGGGCCGACGTGCTCCATGCCGACCCGCTGGGCGACGAAGGCGAAGCCCCAGATGGCGGCGGTGAGCAGAAGCAGCGCATCGTATCGGAGTCTGTGCGCGGGCAATGGCGGATCCTATTTCATGCTACTTCCGGACCAGGATCCGGCGGAACGACGCGGGAATCGGGACCACGCGCTGCTTCTCGTAATCGTAGAAGAGCAGTCCCGTGCGGGCCACGGCGATCAAGGTCCCCGCCTCGCGGTCGGTGGCCCGGTACACCATATCACAACCGCGGGAGCCAGCTTCCGCGACGGCGATCTCGATCCTGAGCACCTGGCCGTAGAAGGCCTGCGCGTGATAGCGCACGGCGAGCTCGGTGAGGATGACGCCGTAGCCGTCTACATTCGACTCGTCCATGTCGAAGGCGCGGAAGAGGCGCGCGCGGGCCTCGTGGAGCATGGAGATCAGCGCGTCGTGGCCCAGATGATTGCCATAGTTGATGTCGCCGATGCGGATCGGGATTTCATGCGTGAAGAGCGCGCGATCGGGGAAGTCGATCTGAATGTGGGCCATGGGACGTCCTCGCCGGTTTGGGCGGTGCAGCGGAGACCGCTGCAGCCGGGATCGCCGTGGTCGAGATCGTCGCAGTGTAGGGCTGCGATCAGAGGTTCTCGACATGCCGTTGCACGAAGCGCTTGACCTCCTCGAGATTGGAAGTTGCGGCGACGTCATCGGGAAGGCCCGGGATATCGCTGCGCTCGCGAAGATACGCGATCACCGGACGGTGGTAGCGTCGGGCGAGAGTGACTTCACTCGCCGTGCCTGCGGCTCCGGGAAGCGCAACGATCGCGGCCGCGGTGAGGACATTGATGTGATTGCGCGAAAGCGGTTCGGTGCCGTGAATGCCGCTCAAGGGCAGATGCGTGAGGATCGCGATCTCGACCCAGGGGTTGGGATGGTCGCAGTGGGGCAGGATGCCTATGGAGAGTCCCTGGCGGCCCGGAGTGTGATAGAAGGCGCGGCCGACCGCCTCCATCGTGCCACGGCCACCCCCGGTGAGCAAATGCACGGGTTGGGTCGCGAGCCAGCGTCCGAGGGGTGCGGCCAGGTCCTCGTGGGCATGTTCGCCCGAACCCATGACGCCCACGATCGGCAGGCGCCGGCGGCAGGCATCGAAAGAACTCTCCTGTGGATCAGGGCACATGGCTGGCATCCCGGAGTGGTCAGCGCATTCTGGCCCAGAATGCGATCACGCTTCCTACGAGCAGGGCCACGAGTACCAGGATCATCACGCGCATCCGCTGCATGGGCGCCGAGTGGGTGGCCGCGATCCGCAGCGCCTGGCGCACATCCTGAGCCGAAGTCCCGGGGCGTTGCCTATGGAATTCCTCGATCAGGTTCACGATCCGCTGGCCAAGTTCCATCGCTGCCGGCGAGGCCGAAGCGGGCGTGGGGATGACGATCATGACTGCCTTCCTGGGGCGCAAGGCGCCCGGTTGAACTCCTGAGTCCAGCCTCGAACATGGGAAGGGTAGGGCTTGCAAGGACGGGAAGCAACCCGCGAGCGAGCGGTGCATTCCACGCCCAGGCAAACACTCCTGCCTGGGCGCTGCATTCGCGGCGCGGGCTACGCCCACGGAGTCGGCGCCGTCGGGGGTCCCTCCGGGCGCCGGCTTCCGGCGGGAAGGAGCACGACCTTGCCGATCACTTCCCCATCCTCGAGCATCCGATGCGCATGGGCGGCCTCGGTCAAGGGAAGACGCGCGGCCACAATTGGTTCGATCGCCCGGTGAGTGAGCAGATCGCAGAGACGCGTCAGGTCGTCGCGGAACCAGTCGGGGTGCTTGCGCTTGTAGGAAAGGATCGAGTAGAAGAGCGCCCGCTTGCCATCGGGGAGCGCAGCAAGCAGGCCGAGACGGACGAAGGTCGCCGCGCCGGCCAGATAGCCGCGTACCCTCCCGCGCCGGGTCATGCCCGTGACTCCATACGAGACGAGACGGCCGCCTCGAGCGAGGCAGGTGTAGGAACGCTGCACATTGCGGCCTCCCACCGGATCGAAGACCGCGCGCACACCCTCGCCGCGTGTCGCGGCCGCGATCTGCCGGACGAAATCCTCCCGGCGGTAATCGATCAAGCGCGCGCCGAGCGTCGAGATGCGCTCGTGTTTGCGACCGGAGGCCGTGCCGTAGAGTGTCAGGCCGGCCAGGCGCCCCAAATGCAGTAACGCCGTCCCCACGCCTCCTGCGGCGCCGTGCACGAGGATCGAGTCATCTTTGCGGACACGAGCGACGCGATGGAGCATCTGGTGGGCGGTCACATAGTTCAAAACCAGGCAGACGGCTTCGGCCGCATCGAGCGCGCGGGGAATCAGTACGAGTTCGCGGGCGTCCACGCAGACATGTTCCGCGTAGCTGCCCGTGACGGTGAGCGCCGCCACGCGTGTTCCGATGGCCGGCCTGCGTGTTCCCTCACCGAGGGCATCGACCACGCCGATCAAGTCGTAGCCGGGGGTCAAGGGAGGCATGGGGCCGCCCGGATACAAGCCCTGGCGAACGAGGAGGTCGGCAAAGGCGACCCCCATCGCCTCGGTGCGCACGCGCGCTTCGCCCGTCTTCGGCTCGGGCAGGGGCTCTTCGGTCGCCACGAGGGTCTCCGGGCCCCCATAGCGCGAGGCGATGACGCGCAGGTGATTCATCGGTCGCTCACCATCTCCGTCGGGGACCGCTCATCCCATGGGAGGGCTGGGGTAGAAGATCCGCCTGCGGATCTCTCGAGGCCGGGAGGCGCATTGCGGATCGCGGGCGATGCGCCGCTCCATGCCCAAGGTGCGGTCGATGAACCGCTGCCACACCGGATTCGGCATCCATATGCGATGCATGTCGCGCAACGCGCGGTCGTGTTGCCAGCCCAATCGCCGGATTCGATAGAGCGCCAGGAACACCGATACGCGATAGTTGGCGGCGCAGTGAATGAAGACCAGGCGCCCGCAATGGGCGTCGAGACAGTCGCAGAAGGCCTCGAGATGGCGCGCGGTCGGTCTCGTCCAGGGCACCGGGATGTGGATGTAGTCCATCCCCAGCGACCGCACGATGCTCTCCTCATCGGGCAATGCATGGTCCGCGGTCGCGGGCAGGAGGTTGATCACGGTCTCGAAGCCGGACGGCGCGAGAAGCGCGAGTTGGCGGCGGTCGGGCTGTCCCGCGGTCGCCAGGCGATGCGAAATCCGGCGATAGTTCAAGATTGTGTCCAGAGAGGCGCATTGAACTTCGCGCCCGGCGGGATCGTTCGCGAGACGGATGTGCTTTTCCATTCGCATCCTCACCATCTCCGATGCTGCCTGCTGCGGCACGGCAGCCGGCCGGGGAATGCCGTCCCCGTTCGGTGATGTCTGCCGCGCGCGGCGCGCGCGGCCATCAGGACGCCGGCCGGCGCTTCCATTTCCGTTCCAGGCGCGCGAGTCGCGCAGGTGTGGGGCCGGGCCAGCCGAAGCGCTTCAGGTCCGCCCGCGCGCGCCGGTCGAAGACGATCCCCTCGGCCTCGAGCAACCTGCGTTGATCGTCGTGTCCCTCGCCGTGGCGGCGGGGGCTGACGCATCCGCGGCTGTTGATCACCCGTTGCCAGGGGATGCGGACGAAGAACGGCACCGCCGCCATGGCGTACCCCGCCATTCGCGGTGTGCATCCGCCCGCGATCGCGGCGATCTGTCCATAGGTGGCCACGCGGCCCCGGGGAATGAGGGCGACGACGTCATAGATGCGGTCGTACAACCCCAGGCCCTTGACGCCGGACGCAGACGCACCGGTCGCGGGGGGCAGAGGCCATTCAATGTCACGCGGTCGTTTCATGGCTGTTCAAGCCGATTGTAGCAGGGATGGCCCAGCTTGTGTGCGGATAAGTGATGGCCGGCCCTAATACCCATCCTCGGGAATCTCCGTCTTCCCGCGAAAGACCCGGTAGATGTAGATCGTGTATCCGATGACGATCGGCATGCCGATGGCGGCGATGATGAGCATCGTCTTCAACGTGAGCTGACTGGCCGACGCATTGGCGATCGTGAGGGAAAAGCGGGGATCGGTGAGCGAGGGGATCATCCGGGGATAGATCCCGAAGGCGGCGAGAGCGAGGGTCGCCGCGATCGCAACGGAGGAACAGGCAAAGGCGCGGCCGGCTTTGCCCACGCGGGCGGACAGGGTGATTCCCAGAAAGGCGGCGAAGAGGATCGCGAAGGTAAGCCAGGCCTGCGGGCGGGAGGCGAAGTCGTCGAAGAGCCAGGGCGAGACTACGGCCGAAAGGACAGTGGCCAGGCCGAAGCCGAGCACCCAGGCGATCCAGAGCCGTGAGGCCCAACGCAGCATGCGATCGCGCAACTCGTCCGCGGACCGGAGCGCCAGATACAGCGCGCCGTGGCAGGCGAACATGACCACGCTCAGGGAGCCGATGAACAGCGCATAGGGGTTCAGCAGGCCGAAGAAGGTGCCCGTATAGAGGCCGTCGCGGCCGATCGGTATCCCGCGCAGCACATTGCCGACCGCCACGCCGAAGAGCAGCGCCGGAACGAGACTGCCCAAGCCGAAGCACCAGTCCCAGAAGCTACGCCATCGCGCAGAAGCGTCCTTCCCACGGAACTCGATCGCCGCAGCCCGCGTGATCAGTCCGGCGAGCAGGGCGAGCAGGGCGAGGTAGAGGGCGCTGAAGGCCGTCGCGTAGACGGGCGGGAAGGCGGCGAAGATGGCGGCGCCGCCGGTGACCAGCCACACCTCGTTGCCGTCCCAGAACGGCCCGATGGCATTCAACGAATGCCGCCGCTCCCGGTCGTTCCTCCGGAACAGGTAGAGGATGCCGACGCCTAGATCGAATCCGTCGAGGATGGCATAGGCGCCGATCAGCACCGCGATGAGCAGGAACCAGGCGATCTGCAGGGATGTCGGCTCCATGAAATGCTCCTAAGCGGATGGCTGAGGACCGCGGCCCACCTTGCGGGCGAGCAGCATGACCCACAGCGTTCCCAGACCCAGGTAGAAGAGCGTGAATACGATGATGGAGAAAAGCACGTTCCCGGCCGGCACGGTCGCCGAGACCGCGTCGGTCGTCCGCAGCATCTTGTAGACGGCCCACGGCTGCCGGCCGACTTCCGCCGCGACCCAGCCGAACTGGCAGGCGATGAGCGGCAGCGGGATCGACACGGCGAGGGCCTTGAGCATCCAGCGCTTTTCCAAGAGGCGGTCGTTTCGCAGCAGGAGCGACGCGAGCCCCGTCAGTCCGACGAAGAAGAGCCCCAGGATCACCATGTTGTGGAAGGAGACGAAGGAGAGCCACAGCTCTGCGCCGCGCGGCACCTCGTCGGCGGGGAATTCATCCAGCCCCCGCACGGGGGCATGGGGATCGCCGAAGGCCAACCAACTCAGCAGGCTCGGGATTTCGATTTCGGACTTCAGGTCGGGCTTG
>JAZDGX010000053.1:0-5960 GCA_043806645.1 Candidatus Eiseniibacteriota bacterium
CTGCTGCGGGTCCTCGATATTCTCCTTGTTCGCCTCGTAGATCTTCCGCCACTCGGCGGTCGATCCATAGAAGAGGTTCGCCAGACCGGTCAGCGTGTCCCCGCCCTTGACGACATAGACCGTCCCGCCCGTCCGGCGCGCTTTCAACTCCGCAACCTCACGCTCCAGACGGCGGGACTCGCCGCTCAGGCGCACCTGTTCCTTCTGCAGGGAATCGGCCACGACATCGAGGCTGTCCCCCAGGGCCCGCGCCAGATCGATGTCCCCGCGCAGGCTCTCCAGGTAGTCATCCAGCAGGGAGCAATACTCGCGGAGTTGCCCCGAACTGAGCGCCCGCTGCTCTTCAAGCGTCAGGAAGCGTCCCGAGTCGGGATGCGGCAGCTCCACGCGGGGAGCGCGGCCGCAGCCGCTCCAAGCCACCGTGATCAACGCCAGGCCGGCCGCCAGAACCAACCCCCGCGGGTCGATCCGCCGCCTGCCGTCCGCCTCCCGACCCTCAGCTCTCCACATCTCCAACCCTCCCAGGTTCCGTCGCGCCATGGGTGCTCGCGGCACCCGGCGTACGCCGATCCGCTCTCACTCATGGATAGTAATGCGTCCGGAGTCTTTCTGCTCCTCACCCAGCTTAAGGCTATCGATAAGCGCTCGCTCCGCTTCGAGTTCGCCAACGTGCTTCCTGGCCGTCTCCAAGGTGCTCGCCTGGCGATCGACTCGCCGGGCCGTGGCCTCCAAATCGGCGAGCAAGGCATCGCGGCGCTCCTGCAGGATGTCGATCTGGGCGGGGATCACCAGGCAGTTGCGCGGCCCGCCGCCGCATTGCACTCCCGCAAAGGCCAGTATGGACAACATCAGCAGGATTCCCGGCAGCCTGGTCTTCATTGCTCCTCTCCTGTTCTCTTGAACGCGGGTCCCGCGTCGGCCGCGGCTCCATTGGATATTTCGGGATCTCCCCGCTCGGTGTCAAGGAAGACCTCCTCGAGTCTCAAGAGTTCCACCGATCCGCCGAGAAAGCAAGCTACATCGCCGCAAGGCATTCCCGCGATGCTCCCCTCATCCCTGGTCGGCTTCGACGACCCGTATGTGCAGGTCGCGCAGATCGGCGGGGTCCGCCTCGGCCGGCGCGCCATCCATCAGCGAGAGCGCGCTCGTCGTCTTGGGAAACGCGATCGTGTCGCGGATCGATGCGCTGCCGGACATGAGCATCACCAAGCGGTCCAACCCCAGCGCGATTCCCCCATGCGGCGGAGCGCCGAACTGGAATGCCTTCAGAAGGAAGCCGAAGCGTCGCCAGGCCTCCTCGCGCTCGAGGCCGATGACTTTCATCACGCGTTCCTGGATGTCGTCGCGATGGATGCGGATGCTCCCGCTCCCCAGCTCCACCCCGTTCATGACCAGATCGTAGAGCTGCGCGCGCACGGCCAGCGGATCGGATTCCAGCTTCGGCACGTCCCCCGCCAGGGGCATCGTGAACATGTGGTGCGCCGGGGCGATGCGCCCGGTCCGCTCGTCGATTTCGAAGAGCGGGAAGTGCCGGACCCAGAGGAAGGCGTAGCGCGCTGCATCCGTCTGCGCTCCCCGCTGGGCGGCTTGCTGCGCCAGCAGCGACCGCAGACGTCCCAAGGCACGATTGGCGCGCATGCGTTCATCGACCACGACGGCGATGAGGTCGCCCGCCGCTGCGCCCAGCGCCCGGATCAGATCCGCCCCCCGCTGCGGCTCGACGAACTTCGCGAATCCCCCTTCCAAACCGTTCTCGGTCAGTTTGGCGCGCGCAAGTCCCTTGCCTCCCGCCAGCTTGACCTCTTCCTCCAGGGCATCCACCTCCTTGCGCGACAGCGCCGCGCCGCCCTCCACCCGCAGCCCCTTCACCCGCAACCCCTGCGCGCACGCCTCGCCGAAGAGGCGATAGGAACAGCCCGCCAGGCCATCGGTCAGATCCACCATCTCGGCGCGCAAACGCAGATCGGGCTTGTCCGATCCGAAGCGATCCATGCAGTCGTCGTATTCCAGGCGCGGAAAGGGCGGGGTCAGCGAGACGCCGAGCACTTGCTGAAACAGGTGCACCATCAATTCCTCGATGATGCGGTAGATGTCTTCCTCGTCGACGAAGCTCATCTCCACGTCGATCTGCGTGTGCTCGGGCTGGCGGTCGGCGCGCAGATCCTCGTCCCGCAGGCAGCGCGCGATCTGGAAATAACGATCCAGCCCCGCGACCATCAGGATCTGCTTGTGGAGCTGCGGGCTTTGGGGCAGCGCGTAAAAACGTCCCGGATGCTCCCGGCTCGGGACGAGGTAGTCCCGCGCGCCCTCGGGCGTCGGCTTGACCAACGTGGGCGTCTCGATCTCCCAGAATCCCAGCCGGTCGAAATAACCCCGAACGGCCATCGCCGTCCGGTGGCGCAGGCCGAGCACCCGCTGCAGAGCCGGCCGGCGCAAGTCCAGGTAGCGGTACTCGAGGCGCAGGTCCTCGCCGGCCGTCGTCTCGTCTTCGATCATGAACGGCGGCAGCTCGGCCGGGGCAAGCGTTTCCACCCGCTCCGCCACCACTTCGATCTCGCCCGTGGCGCGATCCCGATTCACCATGCCTTCCGGTCGCGCGGCGACGACCCCCGCGATGCGCACGACGAACTCCGGGCGCAGGCTGCCCAGGGCGGCGAGCAGCTCGGGCGAGGCCTCGCCCGGGCGGGTGACGACCTGGGTAATGCCCTCGCGGTCGCGCAGGTCGAGGAAGAAGACGCCGCCGTGATCGCGGACCCGATTGACCCACCCGGTGAGCGTGACCCGGCACCCGAGGTCCGCGGCCCGCAACTCGCCGCAGGTGTGAGAACGCAGTGCCGTGGCACTCGCGCCCCGCGGCGCATTCTGCGATCCTGTCGCTCCGTTCATGATCCTGCCTTTCTACTCTTCCGATTGCGATCCCGCGCCGCGGTGCGCCTCACCCACGCGCGGCTTGCCAGCTGGGCCGCGGCCAGACCCGCCAGGATGCCCACGGCATCCGCCGCGAAATCCGCCAGGCTCGCCTCCCGGCCCGGCACGCGGCGCTGGAGCGTCTCGTCGAGCAGGGCGACCGTCAGCCCGAAGAGCGCGACGGCCAAGATCAGCACCGGCGATGGACGGCGCGAAGCAACGGGCACCCGCCGCCCGGCAGCCAGCCCGGCGAGCCCCCCGAGAATCCCGTATTCGACGAAGTGCGCCGCCTTGTCCCACAGGGGGAACGTCACCGGCGGCTGCAGATGCGGACGCGAGGAGAGGTAGAAGATCAGCGCGACATAGGCCGTCAGCGCGGCGCTCCACAGGAAGGCCTCGGTTTGACTGTGATCCAAGCGCACCCAATCCGCCCGTTGTCCGGCCTAGCCTTTGATCTTTGCCTCTTCGGACGCGACCAGCCGGATGAACTCGTCGGCCGATTTCACCTTGAGCGCCTTCTTCTGCAGGTCGCCCGTGTAGAGCAGCCGCGAGATGCGGGTGAGCACGCGCATGAGTCCGGTCCGGTCTCCCGGACCGACCACCATGAAAACCACACTGACCGGCTCCCCGTCGAGCGCCTCGAAGTTGATCGGCTTCTGCGGGCGCCCGAAGGCCACGGCGAATTCCTTGACGGCGGGTGATTGGGCATGGGGCAGAGCGATCCCCCCCCCCACGCCGGTGCTCATGACCCGTTCGCGATCCATGAGGGCGCGGACGACCGGGGCCACACTGTCGACCAGCCCTTGCTCGCTCAGGCGGTCGACCATGCTGCGGATCATCTCCTCCTTGGTCAGAGGAGGCGTGTCGAGCATGACGCATTCGCGTCTCAACAACTCCGACAGCTGCATCCCGCCCATCCTTCCACCCGTCCACCCGCGACGATCGCTCCGGCGAGGCAGAAGCATCGAGCTGGTGGACCGTCCCTTGCCGGCGCGAGGTAACCCCACTGTCAAACAAAAGGCGCATCGACGCAATCCCGATGCGCACGGCCGAAGGGAGTCTACCAAAACCGCCGCCAAGGTCAAGCCGCGGCACCGCCGCAGCACCGCCGCCCGGATCCGGACCGCGCCCGCCAAAAGCGGCTGAAAGCGGCCTTTGTGACCGCGACCATGATGGCGGCCCACGCGGGAACGATCGCCGGGAGGCTCCCATATGGTATGATCGTGGTGCGAGGAGCTCGCCTGACCGGAGGCTGCCGGCCTCCAGGAAACCCTTGTTACCAGCGGAAACGGTTCTCCGGCATGACGGCGGTTCGTCCTGCGACCATGAACGATCGGCTCGACACCACCTATGCGGGACTGCTAAACCGCCTGTCCGACGGGGGCTACCTCACGGCCTCGGAACGGACCCGTCTGCCCGGAATCCTGGCCGCCTCGGCCGAGGTCCAGTCGCACGCGACGCACGAACTTCTGCGGCGGCTGGTGCGGCAGAACCGCCTGGCGCTGCATCAAGGGAGCCTCGACCATCCGGGCGCCGCGATTACGGCGGCCGACGAGCGCCGGGGGCTGCTTTTCGTGCTTCCGGCCCTGCGCTTCCGTGAACGGGGCGTGCTGCACCCTCCGCTCGATCCCCTTCTCGGGCCGCCTCCCTCCTTGAATTCCGACGAAGCGCTCCAACTGTTCGACCATCTGGGGGGCGATCTCTTCAACTCCGCCCCTCCGGCGGGAGACCTTCGTTCGATGGTGGTCGACATCCTGGATCAACTGCGGGTGTTGTTGCAGGCTCCGGCAGCGCTCTGCTCGGGCCGGGGTCTGCCCCTGCCCGGGGGAATCGCCCGCGGCCCGCGCGAATTGGTGCTGGGCGGCGGGCAGGCGTCCCCTGAAGCGCGCTCCCCGCACTCGCCCGACGCCGGCACACCTCCCGATTCGGCCCCCGGCCTTCCCGCCGCCTGGGAGCACTGGATGCGGCGCGCGGCCGAGCGTTCGACGGAAGCGGTCTATCTCTTCGACTTTCAGGAACTCGACCCGCCCCTGCCCGCGCGCCGGGGCAGCGCGCTGCTGGTCCCGATCTTCTCGACCGATCCGGTTTGGGACGCCGTGCTGGCCGCGGTCGCTCCGCATCCCTACTGGTTCGACGAGGAGCGTGTCGCGCGCGCGCGCCTGCTGCGCAACCATGCGCAGAGCGCCCTCGCCTACGCCGTCCGCCTGCAGGGCTTGATCTCGGTCGATTTTCTCACCGGGGTTTACAACCGCAGCTTCTTCGTCGATCAGTTCATGCGCACGATGGCGGGGGCGATGCGCAAGCACCAGAGCTTTGCGTTGCTGATCCTCGACATCGACGATTTCCGCGGCTTCAACAGCCGGCATGGCTACGATGCCGGCGACGCGGTGCTCCGTTCGATCGCCCAGGTGCTCAAGCGCACCCTGCGCACAACGGACGTTCTGGCACGCTACGGCGGCGAGGAGTTCGCGGTGATCCTGGCCCCGCCCGTGACCTCCGCCGAAGCCCGGCAGATCGGAGAACGCCTGCGCGCGGCGGTCGAGAGCCTCCCCGTCATGGTGCCTACCCTGGCCGGCGAGCGCCAGCAGGTCGCCGTGACCGTCTCGATCGGGGGCGCCCTCTTCCCGAGCGACGGACGCGTGCGCGACGAGCTGTGGAACCAGGCGAATCAGATGCTCCTGCAAGCCAAAAGCACCGGCAAGAACCGCGTCCGCTTTCCCGATTCCGCAACGCCAGCGCAGGACGAGGAAGCCTGACGCCGACGCACGCCGCGATCCCCATGTGCCCCGTACGCACCGCAGCACGGCCCTCCCCGGATTCGCTCATCCCAGCGGGGTCGGGGACGACGGGACCGGATGTTCTTCTGCGGGATGTCTCGCCGCGCGGCCGATGCGCGCCGGATGGATGCCGTACTTCCACCGCGCGAGCGAGTCAAGGCGCCCGCATCCCGCGATCGAGTTCCGTAAGGCGGGCGCCGGTCCCGCAGAAGGACATCCGGTCCCGTCGTCCCCGCGGCCAACCGGCGATGTCGATCGCGCCGCCGCCGCTCACAT
>JAZDGX010000054.1:0-9647 GCA_043806645.1 Candidatus Eiseniibacteriota bacterium
CGCAGCGCGGTCGCGTTGCTGGATCAGCGCGGCTGCCTGGACTGCCACAGCCTGGACGGCTCCGCCGACGTCGGCCCCACGTTTCAGAAGATCTTCGGGCGGACCCAGACGGTGCTGCGGGGGAGCGAGGAAGTGCCGGTAATCGTCGACGAGGCCTACCTGCGGCGCGCGATCCGCGATCCTCTGGCGGAGACCGCCCGGGGTTCGAGACCAACATGCCACCCAACGAGTTGACCGAGGATGAGCTGGAAGCCATCGTCGCCTACCTGCGCACGATGGACTAGCGGCCCGCCCGAAACGGATGGATCGGAACCTGTCATGACGCAAGGGCGATGGACGATCTTGCATGCGCTGGTCAGGCCGCGGCTCGCCCTGGCGGTGGCCCTCTCCGCAGCCACCGGCGCGACCGCGGCCGCGGGCTGGACGGGCGGCATGGGGCTTGCCGCATGCGCCTGCTTTCTTCTCGCAGCGGGCGCATCGGTGCTGAACCAGGTGCAGGAACGCCGGACGGACGGGTTGATGGAACGCACTGCAGGACGCCCGCTGCCCCGGGGCTTGATTTCGCCGCGGCGCGCAAGCCTGCTGGCCGTCTCTCTGATCGCCGCGGGATTCGCGTTGCTGCTCGCGATGCGCGGCCGGCCTGAAAGCAGCCCCCTCGCTCTCGCGGCCGCCGCGCTCGCCATCGCCTGGTACAACGGCTTCTACACCTGGTTGAAACGCCGCACCGCCTTTGCCGCGGTCCCCGGCGCTCTCGTCGGAAGCCTGGGGCCCGCCATCGGCTGGCTGGCGGCGGGGGGCCCACCGGCGTCTCCCCAGCTGCTGCTGCTCATGCTGGTCTTCTTTCTGTGGCAGGTGCCTCACTTCTGGCTGCTCGTGCTGAAACACGCCGCGGACTACGAGCGCGCGGGGTTCCCGACTCCGGCCCGCGTGATGGGGGAAAGGTCCCTGCGCCGGGTGACCTTCGTCTGGATCCTCGCCGCGATCCTCGCGGCGCTGATGCTTCCCGTCGCGGGGCTCGTGCGCCATGGAGTCCCAGCCGCCGCGCTCGTTCTTTGCGCCGTCGCCTTGGGGATCCTCTGCGCGCCGCTCTTGAGCGCCGGAGAGCGCGAGGACCATTGGCTAAGCCGGAGCTTCTCCGGAGTCAACCTGTTCGCGGTCGCCGCCATGATGCTCCTGCTGCTCGATCATGGACTGAGGTTGGGATGATGGGCACGGATGCAGTGGAGAAACTCATCCTGCTGCCCCCACCGGGCCAGTTGGGCCTCACGCAGCTTCTCGTGCCGGGCCTGATCCTGATCCTGCTCCTTTTCGTCGGTGTCACGATGGTCTCGCTGCTCGCATCGCTGCCCGCGCGCTCCCTTCCACGCGTGGCCGAGGCGCTCGCGCGGCTGACCACGCGCAACCGCGCCGCCTGGGTCGTGCTGGGACTGCTGCCCTTCGCCATCCTCGCCGTGCTGCTCATGCAGCATCTCTCCGGATCCGCGCTGCCCATCGGAGGCTATCTCGCGCGCATCGGTGGTCTCTTCGCCGCGGCCGCACTCTTCACCTTCTGGTATCAACGGGCGCGCGCACTCGTGGCCGGCTTGATGGCGGTGATGCTGTTCGCCGGCGGCAGCTTTCACCTGATCGCGACCCTCACCCTGCTCATCTTCCCCGAGAAATGGGGCACGCTCGCGACACCCGTGCCGTTTCTCTTCTCGATTCAGGCCATCGTGCGCTTCCTGCTGTTCTCCTCTTCAGCGCTGGCCATGACGGGGGCCTCGATCCTGGTCGCGCACTTCGTCTGGCCCGACCGACCCCGCGATCTCACGGAGCGCGACCTGCGCTGGCTGCGCGGCGCCGGCTGCGGACTGTGCCTGGCCGGGGCCTTGGCGATGCCGCCGCTGCTCGTGTGGAACCTTTACACGCTGCCGGCACCGGCGCTGGCCATGCCCGTTCACCGCGCGGCCCTGATCCTGGTGCTCCTGCCGGCATTGCTCGCGGTGCAGGTGCTGGCGATGATCCGCGGAGGGCACACTCGAGGTGCCACGCCGGCCTTTCTTCTCGCGCTCACCATTTCGATCGGGAGCGTCTATCAAGGGCAGGCGGCCTGGGCCAGCGCCGCGCGCGAACAGCAGGCGGATCTCCGCGCCCGCGCCGCAGAACGTCTGGACGACCTCGCGGCCTCCCGTGAGGCGCTCTACGAGTCGGCGGAGCCGCAGGAGAGCCTGGGTGCGGAGATCTTCAACCGGCAGTGTTCCGCCTGCCATGCCTTCGACCATCTCATCGTGGGACCTGCCTACGATGTCGTCGTGCCCAAGTACGCGGGCAACGTGACGGGAATGGCCGCCTTCATTCAAAATCCGCGCAAGATCGACGACGCCTTTCCCCCCATGCCCGACCTGGGGCTGCGCAAGCACGAGGCCGAGTCGGTCGCGATGTATCTGTTGCACCGGGTGATGGGAAGTGCACCGGCCGATTCGACCGCGCCCGCGGATTCGATCGCGCCGTCCCACGGGGAGGCCGAGCCATGAAGGCGCGGTTGATCCTCGGCGCTCTCATCGCCTACTTCCTTGTCTGGGGCGGACTGATCGTGCTCTTGACGCATCTGCGCGGGGCACGGGCGGAAGGCCCGGCTCAACCGATCGCCTTCAGCCATCCGCTCCACACCGAGCAGGTCGGTCTCGACTGCCGTCACTGTCACACCACGGTCGACCGGGCGGCCTTTCCGGGCATCCCCGCCGTCGCCGTCTGCATGGACTGCCATCGCGCGGCCGCCGTCGACCGTCCCGAGGTGCAGAAGCTGATCCGCCACTGGACTGCGCAGGAGCCGATCGCCTGGACGCAAGTGCACCGCCTGCCCGCCCATGTCCATTTCACGCACAAGCGGCACACGGCCGCGGAAGTCGCGTGCGTGTCGTGTCACGGCGATGTTCGCTTTCAAGATCGGATCCGCCAGGTGCGTTCGCTCAAGATGGGCTGGTGCGTGAACTGCCATCGCGATCGCGCCGCGGGCACGGATTGTTGGACGTGTCATCGATAGCGGAGACGGATTGCCGGATGTGCCATCGGTAGCGGAGATGGACTGTCGAATGTGCGTTCGATAGCGGAGATGGATCGGGATGCAACGTAGAGGTTTCTTGAAGTGGATGGGTCTGGCGCCGGGGACGCTGGTTGCCACGAGCGATTGGGCCGGCGCGGCCGACCAGTTGATCTCGCATCTCGTGCCCCCCGCGCCCGGCCTGCTGCCGGGCGAATCCGCCCGCTATCGCAGCTTCTGCACCGAATGCCCCGAGGCCTGCGGACTGCTGGTCGAAGTGCGCCAGGGCCACCCCGTCAAGCTCGAGGGCGATCCCGCCTGCCCGCACAACCGCGGAGGCCTGTGCATGCGCGGCCAGGCGAGCCTGGCCCGGCTGTATCATCCGCAACGCATCCGCGGCCCGCTCGCGCGGGATGCGCACGGAGCGCACGCGGCGATCTCCTGGGACGAGGCGTTAGGCCGCATCGATCAGGCCCTCCTCGAGGCGCGCGGGATGGATCTGGCCAGCCTCTATCTCTCCGGCCGCACGAGCGGATCCCTGGCCGAACTGCAGAAGGAGTTCGCCCGGACCCGCGAGGTTCATCTGCTGCCGCAGATCGAGATCTTCCACCACGGTGCGCTCCGGCGCGCGAACGAGATCCTCTTCGGTCGCGCCCAGGTTCCGGAGTACCGCCTCACCGGGCCCGCAGCGGCACCCGCCGGTGAGTCGCGTGTTGCAGCGCTGTCTGCCGGCGGCCCGGGCGCCGATCTCTTGATCACCCTGGGGGCCGACATCTTCGAGAGCTTCCTCAATCCGGTTCGTTTCGCCGCCGAATACGCCGCCTCCCGGCATCATCTCGTCCATTGGTTTCATCTCGAACCCGGGCTGTCGCTGACGGGGGCTCAAGCGGACATGCGCGTGTCGATCCATCCGGGGTCGGAGGCGCATTTCCTCGCCTATTTGCTGCGGTCGATTCTGATCGCTGAGGACTCGACGCCTTCCGGCGGACGCGGGCCGGCATCTTTCTTATCCGCCGAGTCGCGCACCGCCTTGATCGCCGCGCTTCCCGATGTGTCGAGTCTTGAGCTTGCAACGCGCACGGGAATCCCGCCCGCGACGGCAGCGACGATCCTGGCCCTGCTCCGGGGGGCGCGTCGTCCGCTGCTGATCTGCGGCGGTGTGGCCACGGCGCATGCGAACGGACTTCAGGCCGCGCTGCTGGCCGGCCTTCTGCAAGCCGTGACCGGACAAATAGGAACGACGGTCGATTTCGGCCGTGCGGCGAATCTCGATCGCGTGGGCACGCCACTCGAGATCTCCGCCCGCGCCCGGGATCTCTCCGGACGCGGACTCGGCGTCTGCTTCCTGTCGCGATTGCACACCCTGGCGCTCGTTCCCGCCGTGAAGACCCTGCTCGCGGATGCCCGGCTCACCGTGGGGATGATCGACTTTCTCTATCCCCCCTTTGCGGACTGCGACCTCCTCCTGCCCCTCTCGCATGGACTGGAGAGCGATCAGGACGCCGAGCCTACCTCCGGACTCAAAGTCCGCGGCCGGGCGGTCTTCTCCCCGTTGTTCGACACCTTGCCCGAGGGCGAGATCCTATTGCGCTTGATGCGAGACGTTCGCAACGCGCATGGGGACTTCCCGGGCGGTGGCGAATACCGCGCCTGGCTGCAGTCCCGTTGGGAAAGCGAGGGCTGGGCGGAGGAAGAGAACTGTCTCGTTCTCGCATCCGATGCGCCCGACGCCGTGATCACGCGCGACCCTGTCCCGGCGCATGACTCCGCCGGGGTTCAAGAGCCGGCGCCCGGGGTCCGCCTCGATGTCGCGCGCGCCGTCTCCGCCCTGCGGGAGACGCCCCCGGCGCTCCCGGAGCGCGGCCCCGCCCTCGTGCTCGGCCCGTCGCTGCGCATGTACGACGGCCGCAGCCGCCCGATCACGCTGCTCCACGAAATTCCCGATCCACTCGCATCGATCTCCTATGGCGACTATGTCTGCCTGTCCAGCGAACCGGCCACGGCGCCGCCGGCGCACGATTCAGGGAGTCAGATGGGGAACGCACCCCTGGATCGCATGGCTGACGGCGATGTTCTCGCGCTGCACATCGACAGCGGGAAGCTGGAATGGCCCGTGCGCCGTCTGCCCGTGCTGAACCCCGGATATTTCGTCGCTCCGCTCGACCAGGTGCTGAACGCGGAGGCATCTCACGCTCTCCAGCTCGCCCCACTGACCGGAGAGCTCATCCGCGTCCTCGCCGTGCGCGAGGCACGCCCGGCGGGACCGCGCGTGGCGCTACCCGTACTTTCCGGCTCTCTTCAAACTCATGGGCACGCCATCCTCCCCGGTCAGGGCCACGGTCACGGCGCGCAGCCCCCCCGCTCCCTCTATCCGCCCCACCAGCATGCGCCCTACCGGTGGGCGATGGCGATCGATCTCGACAAGTGCATCGCCTGTTCGGCGTGCGTCGCTGCCTGTTATGTCGAGAACAACGTGGCTCTCTCGGGCCTGAAGGAACATTTGCGGGGCCGCGAGATGTCCTGGATCCGCCTCGAGCCCTATCACCGCGACGACGGCCGCCTGCGTTTCATGCTGATGCTCTGCCAGCACTGCGACAATGCGCCCTGCGAGACGGTCTGTCCCGTCTACGCGACCTATCACAATCCGGACGGATTGAACGCCCAGGTGTACAACCGCTGCGTCGGCACGCGATACTGCTCCAACAATTGTCCCTACAAGGTGCGGCGCTTCAACTGGTTCGAATTCGAGCGGCCGGCCCCCCTCGATCTCCTGGTGAACCCCGAGGTCTGGGTCCGTCCGAAGGGCGTGATGGAGAAGTGCTCCTTCTGCATCCAGCGCATCCGCGCCGCGAAGGACCGGGCCAAGGATGCCGACCGCCTGGTCGCCGACGGTGAAGTCGTGCCTGCCTGCGCGCAGTCTTGCCCGACGCAGGCGATCGTCTTCGGCAATCTGATGGATGAGCAATCGCGCGTCGCCGCTCTGGCGCGCCGCGCGAATGTCCATCGCGTGCTGGAGGACCTTGGCACCGAACCGGCGATCTACTACCTCCCCAAGCGCGAGGCGGCGGTGATGATCGAGAGCGACGGCCGCGCGGGCGCCGTGGACGGCGGACATGGAGACCGCGAACATGGCGGCTAAGGCCTTCTACGACCGCGTCGAGAGCGACGCCTTGAGCGCCATGCGCCGGCCCGGGCGCCTCTACTGGGTCAGCCTGGGCCTCGCCGCCGCCTGCTTCGCCGGCGGCATGGGACTGTGGCTCTATCAGATCTTGAACGGCATGGGCGTTGCCGGCATCCGCCATCCGGTAGGCTGGGGCGTCTACATCACGAACTTCGTCTTCTGGGTCGGCATCGCGCATTCGGGGACGCTGATCTCGGCGGTGCTCTTCCTGTTCCGCGCGCGCTTCCGCAGCAGCTTCAACCGTTCCGCGGAGGCGATGACGGTGATCGCGGTCATGACCGCCGGGCTCTTCCCGCTGATCCACCTCGGCCGCTCCTGGTTCTTCTACTGGCTGCTGCCCTATCCGAACCAGCGCCTGCTGTGGGTCAACTTCCGCTCCCCGCTCATCTGGGATGTGTTCGCGGTCAGCACCTACTTCACCGTGAGCCTGATCTTCTTCTATGTTGGAACGATTCCCGATCTGGCGGGCCTGCGCGGCAAGGTCGCGGGGGTGCGCCGGTGGATCTACCGCGTGCTGTCGCTGGGGTGGACCGGCACGCCGCGGCAGTGGAATCACTATGGACAGCTCTATCTGTTCCTGGCCGCCCTGGCTACGCCGCTCGTCATCTCGGTCCACTCGATCGTCTCGTGGGACTTTGCCATGAGCATCGTGCCCGGCTGGCACACGACGATCTTCGCGCCCTACTTCGTCGCGGGCGCGATCTTCTCGGGCACCGCGATGGTGATGACCCTCGCCATCCCGATGCGCCGCATCCTGCATCTCGAGGCCTACATCACGCGCGATCACTTCGAGAGCATTGCGAAGATCCTGTTGTTCACCTCGCTGATTGTGACCTACGCCTACATCGTCGAGTTCGCCCTCGCCTTCTACAGCGGTCATGTCGCCGAAATCCAGCATTTCACCTATCGCGCGACCGGCGACTACCGAGTGCTCTTCGGCATCATGATTCTGTGCAACGTCCTGCTGCCGCTGACCCTTTTCGTGCGGCGCCTGCGCCGCAGCCTCGGCTATCTCTTCGCGCTCTCGCTGCTGGTCAACGTGGGCATGTGGGTCGAGCGATTCGTCATCATCGTGAGCGCGCTGGCCAAGGAGTACGAACCCTATTCCTGGGGCATCTACACGCCGCGCCCGATCGAGATCGGCATCACGATCGGCAGCTTCGGCATGTTCTTCACCCTCTTCCTGCTCTTCACCAAGGCCCTGCCGGTGCTGTCGCTCACCGAAGTCAAGGAGCGCGGCCCCGAACCCGCGGCGGGCACGGCGGCCGAGCTGCCTGCGGCCGCACAGGCGCCCCCGATCACCGCGCGGGCACCGGAAATGGAGCGCGAATGACGCGGCGCTGGGAATTCACCGACGAAGCCGCCTTCCTCGAAAAGCTCGCGGAGCGGGTCGAGGCGGGTGTGCCGCCGCAGCGGCTGACCGTCGTGACGCCCGTCCCCGTTCCCCACGCGGAGCGCTGGCTGCGCGTGCGGCCCAGCCGCCTGCGTTACTTCACGCTGGCGGGCGGACTGGCCGGGTTGGCGGCGGGCTTCGCCTTTCCGATTCTCACCGCTCTCGACTGGCCGCTCATCACGGGCGGCAAGCCGATCGTCTCGATCCCGCCCTTCGTGATCATCGCCTTCGCGCTCACGATCCTGTTGGGGGCGTTGGCTTCGCTGTTCGGCTTCCTGCACCTGACGCGCCTGCCGTCACCGGGGATGATTCTCGCGCCGCTCGAAAACGAGAACCACTTCGTCATTGTCGAGGCAGACGGGGAAGCGCGCGCGCAAGCGACCGGCGGGGAGGGAACATCATGACCGGCGGACCGGGCGTCAGGATCGCCTACTTGACCACCGCGGCGCTCGCGCCCGTGACGCTCGTCCTGAGCCGGCTGGCCCCCACCGGGGCGCTCCTGCCGGCGCTGCTCTTCTGGACCGCGGCATTGCAGGGCTTGATCGCGCTCGTGGCTGCCGCCGACCTCACGCGGGCGCGATGGATCCGGCCGATCCGCGACGTCCTGCTGGATCTGCATCCGCTGCTCTTCGCGCCCGCGATCGGGTTTCTGATATTCACGCGCGAGATCCGGCTCTATCCCTGGACGGAGCATCCCACCGGCTGGCTGGAGCCGCACTTCTTCATCCTGCGCAACGTGGTCCTGCTGCTTCTGACCGGCGTCCTCGCCGCGTTCTACGCTCGATCCGCGCACGCGACCCGGGCCGCCGGCCGCAAGACTCTCGCCGTCGTCTATCTCTTCGCCTTTGTCGCCAATCAGTCGCTGATCGCCTTCGACTGGGTGATGTCCTTCGAGTATCCGTGGACGAGCACGCTCTTCGGCGGCTACTTCTTTGTCGAGGCGCTCTACGCCGGCATCGCGTTGACGGTCCTGACCGCCGCGTGGCTCGTCCGACGGCAGCGGGACACCGGGGGACCATCCCCCGTCGCAGCCGGCGCCCTGCTCGATTCGACGACATTGCTCTTCGGATTCTCGCTCCTGTGGGCCGGCCAGTTCTTCGCGCAGTTCCTCGTGATCTGGTACGGCAACCTGCCGGCGGAGGTCGCCTTCATCGCGCGCCGTTGGACCGCTGGGCCCCTGGGGCTGCTCTCCCGCCTGGTCCTGTGGCTGCTCTTCCTCATCCCCTTCGTCATCCTCCTTTCGCGCCGCGCGAAGACGACGCCGCTGTTCTCGAGCTCGATGGCCCTGATCGTCCTGTCCGGCGTGTTGGTCGAACGGATCGTGTTCCTGATTCCCGTCACGCATCTCGATCCATGGGTGGCCGGCGCGGCCTTCCTGGCCTACGCGGTGGCCTTCGCGATCCCGTATCGCGTTGCCTGCGGGCGGCTCGTGTCGCCACCGGAGCTTCCGCCCGCCTCGCGGCCGCGCGTCGAGCCGGCGGTTCTCCTCGCGCTGGCGCTCCTCACGCCCGCGGCCATCGCGGCCCGGGCGCAGACCGGCGCCGAGGCGTCCGCGATGGTCATCCCCTTCGACGAAGTTCACTGGGATCTGCGGAGCGCGTGGGTGGGCGAACATCTCGGGCGCGAAAGTCTGGCCGGAACAGCCCTCCTGCGCGATCTCGAATTCGGCGACGGCGTCATCGAAGTCGACGTCGCGGTCGACGGGCGGCGCTCCTATCCCGGCATCTTCTTTCGTGCCGCATCCGACTCCCTGCCGGCCGCGCCCGGGGGGTCTCCCGGCGTGCCCGCCAACTGCGAGCGCCTCTACCTCCGCCCGCACCGGGCGGGGCTATACCCCGACGCCATCCAGTACGCACCGGTCGTCAACGGCGTGACGGGTTGGCAGCTCTACAGCGGCGAGGGGTGCACCGCCGGCATCGAGCTGCCCGCGGACCAATGGATTCACCTGCGCCTCGAGGTGCAGGACTCCCAGGCGCGGCTTTTCATGGGCGCCGCCACGGCCCCCGCCCTCGAAATCCCCGTCCTCGGACACGGGAACCGCCGCGGCCGCCTCG
>JAZDGX010000055.1:0-4442 GCA_043806645.1 Candidatus Eiseniibacteriota bacterium
GAGCGGCCGCACCAGCGCGAGAATGGGCAGGAGCGTGAGGACGACGAAGGCATCGCGCCACAGGGCGAGGACCAGGGCAGGGATGCCGTAGCTTCGCGTCAGGTACCGTATGAAGATCCCCGTCGTCGACAGCAGCGCCGCAGCAGCCAGAGCGACCAGCGTGCCGCGTGTGAGTTCGGAACGTGGACTGCCCGCGAGACATTCTTCCCCGGCAACGCGCATGGCGATCCTCCGCATCCTCGCGGCCCCGGTCTCGCTGCGGCCCGGCTGGTCGACATGCGGAGGACCCGGTTCCTTCCGCCCGCCGGCCACCGCGAGATTCCTGGAGGATTTTGGACCCACAGTGGATCGCTCGGTAGGTCCACAATACGGGATAATTGACCAGTCCACTTTGACCCTGGATGGTCAATGTTGACGAATTGGCCTTGTTGCGTTCGCGTCCTTGTGGCAAGATAACCATACCAATTATCCATCCGACGTACTTCCGGCCCTTCCACCGGGAGGCACGCATGCGCATCCAACTCGACCGCGCCGGCGAGATGCCGCTCTACCGACAGCTCGCCGATCATCTGCGCCGGGGAATCCTCTCGGGAAACCTCGCGCCCCAGTCGCGCCTGCCCGCCACGCGGCGCCTCGCGCGCGACCTGGGCGTCAACCGCATCACGATCGAGTCGGCCTATGCCGAGCTCACCGCGGAAGGACTCGTCGCCTCGCGGGCCGGCAGCGGGACCTTTGTGCTGACGCCCTTCCCGTTGCCGCCGCGGCCCTCCCCCTCGGGGGCGGACCCGGCGCGCGCACCGTGGCCGCTCTGGCAAGAGGAGGCGGCCCGCAGGGCCTCCCGCGAATCCCCTCTGCGCGAGGCCGGCGCGCCCGCCCGCCGCGCCGCACGCATCGACTTCGGCTCCGGCTGCGGCGACCCGCGTCTCTTTCCGGCGGAGGAATTTCGCAAGACGGTTCAGATGGTCATGCAGCGAGATGGAACCGCCGCTCTGGACTACGGCGAGCATCGCGGCTATGCGCCGCTGCGCGAGACGATCACCCACATTCTCGCCAGCCAAGGGCTGCCGGCCCGCCCCGAGGACATCCTGATCACCGCCGGCTCGCAACAGGCGTTGGCGCTCGTCGCGCAGGTGTTGCTCGAGCCGGGCGACACGGTGCTCGTGGAAAGTCCGACGTACGCCGGCGCGCTCGACCTCTTCCGCATGCGCCGTCTCACGATCGTCGGACTCGCGACCGATGGGGCCGGCATGCGGGTCGCGGAGCTGGAAACGCTGCTGCAGCTGCACCACCCGAAGCTCATCTACACCATCCCCAACTTTCACAATCCGACCGGTACCTGCCTGGACGGCCAGCGGAGGCGGCAGCTCGTCGCCTTGGCGGACCGCTACAACATCCCGCTGCTCGAGGACGACTTCGTCGGCGATTTGCGCTACGAGGGGCGCGCCCAGCCGCCGCTGAAGGCGCTGGATCCCGGCGGGCGCGTCATCTACACGAGCACGTTTTCGAAGATGTTGATGCCGGGGGTGCGGGTCGGGTTCCTGCTGGTCGAAGGCCCGATTTACGAGCGCCTCGTCGAGTGCAAGCGCGTCAGCGACCTGGCCAGCTCCAGCCTGCTGCAGCGCGCGCTGGAGGCATACGTCACCGTGGGGCGCTACCATGCGCACTTGCGGCGCGCCTGCCGCGTGTACGGGAGGCGTCGCGATGCCTTGCTGGAGGAGATCGGGAAACACCTGCCGTCCGGGACCGATCTCGAGTCGCCTCGCGGCGGGCTCTTCGCGTGGCTGCGCCTCCCGGATGATCTGACCTGCGCGAGGCTCTCGCCCCCGGCCGGCAGGCAGGGAGTGGCGTTTGCTCCCGGACCTCAGTTCTTCGCTGCCGGCGATGCGCCTTCCGGCGGCGTTGCCGGCGCTGCCTGCCTGCGCCTCAACTTTGCGGCCAATGCGGAGCCGGACATCCGGGAGGGAGTCAAAAGACTGGGCGCGGCAATTCGTGAAGCGCGGCGCGTCTCGCCGCGGAACACCCGCTGACCGGGAACATCCCTGCGCCGGCCCCGCCCCGGGGCGTCGTTTCCGGAGCTCATGCAGCGACGGGCCGCCCTGTCGAGGCGGCCCGTCGCTGCATTTCACTCCACTCCGCGCCCGATGCGCAGGGTCCCTACTCCAGCACGTGGATGTTGTGCTTGGTCGAGATCTCCTTCAACGCCTTCGGCCATACCGTAACCGTGACTTCACCCAGATGCGCCTTGCGCAGCAGGTACATGTACGTGCGCGCCTGGCCGATCCCGCCACCGATGCTGAGCGGAACCTGGTCGTTCAAAATCATCTGGTGGTAGGGCAGCGCGAGGTCCTGCTCCAGGCCGGCCATCTTCATCTGCGTGGCCAGCGTCTCCTTGGTGACCCGGACGCCCATCGAAGTCAGTTCGTGACGGCGGTGCGTGACCGGGTTCCAGACGAGGATGTCGCCGTTCAACCCGTGATAGGTTTCGCCGTTCTTCGTGACCGTCTCGGTTACCCAGTCGTCGTAATCCGCGGCGCGCATCTCGTGCGGGTACCCATCTTTGAGCGGCCAGCCCACGCCGACGATGAAGATCGCCGGGTACTCCTTGATGATCGCCGTCTCGCGTTGCTTGCGGGGTAGGTCCGGATAGCGGTCGAGGATTTCCTCAGCGTGGATGAACTCGAGTTCCTTCGGGATCGCCGGCCAATTGCCCTTTTTCAGTTGCGGGAACATCTGCTGGGCGACCTCGTTGGCGCCGTAGAGCACCTTCCAGATGCGCCGCACGGTTTCCTTGAGGTACTCGAGGTTGCGGTCCTTCGCCGTGATCACCTTCTCCCAATCCCACTGGTCGACATAGGAGCTGTGGTCATGGTCCAGGAAGTAGTCCTTGCGGACCGCGCGCATGTCG
Source organism: Candidatus Eiseniibacteriota bacterium (assembly GCA_043806645.1). Classification (GTDB taxonomy): domain Bacteria; phylum Eisenbacteria; class RBG-16-71-46; order CAIMUX01; family WJJG01; genus JAZDGX01. The sequence goes on from JAZDGX010000055.1 coordinate 2,906, forward strand.
GTGTTAATTCCCTCGCCGACCTGGCAGCCATACTGCTTCAGCGCGAAGCGCTTCCACTTGGTGGCCGCCTGGACGACCTGGCCGTTGATCTGCTTCTCGAGCCCCAGCCCGCAGCGGAACTCGACCGGGGTGCGAGAGCCGTCGCGGTCGAGCATATCGTTCATCCCGCTCTCGCGGTCGACGATCAGCGGCACCTGGACCATCATCAGGTTCAGTTCCTTGCAGAGATTCTCCTCGATGTAGCGCTTGACCGCGTAAAGCGCCTGCATCGTCTCCTTGGGCGTGAGCACCGAGTGGTAGTCGGCCGGGAGGACCTTGTCGACCTCCGCGTAGGTGCTGATGCCCGGACCCGCCAGATCGGCCTTCTTGTCGAGCTTCACATCTGCCTCCATGTCCGCTTATGAGTGTCCGCTACTGAATCCCACTTCCTGCAGAAACAAGCTGAAGAGTTTATCAGCCCCACGGTGGGTCCGCAATGACGACAACCGGCATGACGACGACCCGCACTCCCTTCCTCCTGACGCAAAGCTCTTGACGTTACCCAGGAGGCGCGGCGGTCCATATCCCGTCCGTCCGGGGGTGTTCGTCAACCCATTGCAGAGGAATATGATAGGCCACGGTCCAGACGGATCCGGCCGGTCTACTTCCCCTTGCGCCTGGGGATCAGCCGGCGCCGCGTGAAGATCCCGCTGCGGGGAGTACTGAAGGGCACCGCTTCGCTTGCGAAGCGGACATCTTCAACCGTGTAGAAGGCCTTCGGATTGTAGCGTTGAATGACTTCCTCCACCCGATTCAGCTGCCGGCGGCGGATCACCGTGAAGATGATCTCGACGGGCCCGAAAGCGCCCTCCCCGGGCACGACGGTCATCCGGTATCCGGCGCGCCGGAGAAAGCGCTTCAACTTCACCGCGCCCGCGGGGGCGATCACACGCACCATGGAAACACCGATCGCGAGCTTGCTCTCGATCACCATCCCGACGTAGTTGCCCGTCGCGAAACCCGCTCCGTACGCGACCAAGGTCACCCAATTATTGAGGTTCTTCATGATCTGCCCGATCGCCAGAAGCCAGATCATGACCTCCACGAAACCGAGCAACGGGGCGAGGATCCGCATGCCCCGCCCGAGCATGATGACCCGCAGGGTACCGATCGAGACGTCGGCCACGCGGGCGAGGAAGATGCCCACCGGCAGTAGCAGGTACTGGAACCAGGGGCTGCTGTAGAGATCAACGACCATGGCTGGCGCCCTTGGCGAACGAGCCCGCTCAGAGGGGATCTCCCTCGCAGCACCGGCCCGGATTGTCGCCCATGTGCCCCGCGAGCCGCACCGTCCGCGGCAGCGGCTTGATGAACTCCTGCCGCAGACTGTAGGTATAGGCCCCCTGATTCGGAATCAGAAGAATATCGCCAACCTCGATTCCGTCGCCGAAATAGCTATAGCCCCAAAGGTCATGGGGCGTACACAACGATCCGGCCACCAAACACTCATGCTCGTTTAATCCCGGCCGCGAAAGATTAATGACCGGGAAATAATCGG